>NZ_CP081297.1:2374478-2743956 GCF_019711355.1 Qipengyuania psychrotolerans | reverse complement strand
GGTTCGGGTTCGGGTTCGGGTTCGGGTTCGGGTTCGGGTTCGGGTTCGGGTTCGGGTTCGGGTTCGGGTTCGGGTTCGGGCGGACTGGCCCCAGCCGCGGATTTTTCCATAGCAATCGGCGCGCTCTCCACAGCCGGTTCAGCCACCGGGCCTCCATCCGGCGCCGTTTCTTTGCGTTCAGCCTCGCGCTGCATCTCCGAGGCGAGGAACAGCGCTTTTTCGCGCGCTTCTGTCAGGCGCGCGAAAGCGCTGATTTGCATCGACAGATCAATCTGTGCGCGCTTCGCATCATAGGCCGCACGGATCGCGTCCTTGTCAGGTGTCGCCGCGATGCCAAGCTCTGACCATGGCCAGCCCATCAGCACCAACCGCTCCGGATCGGCTCTAGAATGGGCCGTCCTCGGCAGCTGTTTCGGCGGCGACTTCCATTCCGATCTCGAGGTCTTCCTCGCTCAAGCCAGTCAGGGCCACCAAGCGCGCTTTTTCCGATGCGGACAATGTCTCGAACGTCTTTCTGGCAGGCAAGTCCGCCATCGCGACTTTCATCTGTTCACCTATCGCGGCAAACTGCTCCATCATCGAGGGCAACGTGGACATTGCCGCGCCCATCACTCGCGGGTCATTGGCAAGTTCGTACGATTTGCTGGCGAATGATGCGCCGGTTTCGGTCGAGAAGAATGCATTGAGGTCAGTCAGTTCTGCATCGGTAAACGTCACAGCATATGCCTCGCTCATGCCCTTGCGCATGGCTGGCTCCATCGCCTCCATCACCTCGCCTATCGCCGATTGCATAAGCGCCATCTCGCGCTTCTGACGTTCCTGCCAGTTCGGATCGACGATTGCGGCGACCTCCTTCACCTTTTCTTCGGAGATCTCGAGTTCGGATTCTTCATAACCGATATGATCGACAAGATTGGGGCCGGCCGCGGCTGCCATGTCCATAAATGGGCCCATTAGCCCGCCAAAGGTGGAATCCATCACCTTCTTCATGGAACCCGGAGGCAACATTTTCGCGACGACCGTTTCTGCGAGGGGAAGCCGCGCCTCTTCTTCGGGAGTAAGCGGCTCGGCTGCGAACGCTTCCATCAACGTCGCCATCGCCTGCGCATCTTCCGCGCTGTCTTTCTGGGCCGATACCGGCTGCGCAGCCAGAACCAGCGGCGCGCCTAGCGCCAACATCCATTTCTTCATAATACGACCCTCCAACTTCGAATTCAGTGTCCTACGCTTTCACCGCGTTCCAGACTGGACAGCCTGAGCTGTTCATCGATCTGGGCTACCAGGCGCTTCAAACCTTCCTCGGTGTCGCTTTCCGCGCGCGCAACCAGCACATCCTGCGTGTTCGAGGCGCGCAGCAGCCACCAGCCGTCCGGCGTATTGACCCGAACCCCGTCCGTGCCGTTCACTTCGTACGGACTGTCAGCGAGACGCTTCTCGACCTCTGCGATGGCTGCAAACTTGCGGCTCTCGTCGACCTGAAAGCGCAGCTCCGGCGTATTGATCATCTGCGGCATATCGCTGCGCAGCTGCGTGACTGACCGCCCCAGGCGCGCCGATGCCGCGATCAGGCGAACGCCGGCATAGAGCGCATCGTCGAATCCATAATATTCGTCTGCAAAGAATACGTGACCGCTCATTTCACCGGCCAGCGGCGAACCAGTTTCCTTCATTTTGGACTTGATTAGCGAATGGCCTGTCTTCCACATCAGGGGCTGTCCGCCGCACGCGGCGACATGATCGAAAAGGGCACGGCTGGCCTTCACATCGGCGATAATCGTGGCGCCCGGCATCGTCTTGAGCAGGTCCTCGGCATAGATCATCAGCAGCTGATCGCCCCAGATCACCCGGCCTTCACCGTCGATCGCACCGATCCGGTCTCCGTCACCGTCGAAAGCCACTCCGAAATCGAGGGTTTTTGCGGAGACGAGGTTTTTCAAATCGGCAAGGTTTTCCTCGACAGTAGGGTCAGGATGATGATTGGGGAAATTTCCATCGACTTCGGTAAACAGGACGTGATGTTCGCCAGGCAGCCTGGCGACCAGCTTTTCGAGCGCAGGGCCTGCAGCGCCATTTCCGGCGTCCCAGCCCACGCGGATCCCTTCGAGGAGCTCGGCATCGATCCCGCCGAGCGCGGTTACGATCCGGCCGATGTATTCGTCCATGATGTCACGTTCATCGACCTCTCCGGCGCCATCCGCCCACTCGCCCGCAGCGGAAAGACGTCCCAATTCCTGGATGTCAGCGCCGAAAAACGGGCGGCCCTGGAATACCATCTTGAAGCCGTTGTAATTGGGGGGATTGTGGCTGCCGGTTATCTGGATGCCGCCATCCACATCGCGGTCACTTGCTTCGGCATAATATAGCATCGGCGTCGCGCTCATCCCAACGCGCAGCACATCGCAACCTGCCGCCGTCAGCCCTTCGACCAGCGCATGTTCGAGCATGGGTGAACTGACCCGGCCATCATAGCCAACGGCCACCCGGCTGGCGCCTTCGGCAAGCAGCATGGAGCCGAATGTGCGACCGATCGCGCGCGCATCGTCGGCGCCCAGAGTTTCGCCGATAATGCCGCGGATATCGTATTCGCGCAGTACTGTGGGGTCGAATTCATGGCTCATCGCGGGGCTCCGGGGCTTCGTAAGGGAGTTCATTCAATAGCATATCGCGGGCGGCATTGAGTTCTTGCATCTGCGCCTTGTCGCCGCCCTTGTCGGGGTGGAGCAAAGCCGCCATCCGGCGGTGCGCATCGCGCACCTCACGGTGATCCGCACGGGCCGATACGTTCAGCAGCTTGCGAGCACGGAACAGCGCCTGTTCACGCGTGGGTTGTGCGCTCAGATAAGCCCAAGGCCATTTGCCAAGAGCCCAACGGCACAGGATTGACAGGGCGCCCACAATAAGCAGAAACTTGATCACTGGGCGGCTTCCTCTTTTGCTGGATTAGCGCCGCCGGGTAACCGAAGCGCTGCAACAAGACTGCGTAATTCCTGCCGCGCGACCAAATGACTCGTGCCCAGATCGCCAAGATGCCCCTTGTCGAGCAGAGTCAGTCCCGAAGGAAACAGTTCGCGGTAGATTACGCGTTCCGACAGACCCTTGGCAGTACGGAATCCTACGCGCTTGGACATTTCCGCCAATGCCTGTTCGATGCGCGCCATATTGCGAGCTTCGGTGTGTCCCGTGCGATTGCGCACGACGATCCAGTCCATCGGATCTCGCTGCTGTTCGATCTGCGCCCGGCCCCGCTTGATGCGGGCTTCCCAGATCAATTCCGCATAGAAGGACAGTTTCTTGACCTTGAATGTTTCGCCTTCAACCTGCCCGATCAGGTCGAAGTCGACGAAACTGTCGTTCATCGGCGTGACCAGAGTATCGGCCTGCGTCGCGGCATAGCGCGCCAAGGGGTCATCGCGGCCCGGAGTGTCGACGACGATGAAATCCGCGCCGGCGGCGTGTTCTTCGACGAAAGGTCCGAAAGCCTCTTCGTCCATATCTTCGATGGTGTGGCAACGCACAGTCGGTAATTCGATTGCCCGGCGCGCAGCGGTTTCGGCACGGTTCTCGAAATAGCGGCACATAGTGCGTTGGCGATGGTCGAGATCGAACGCGACCACATCAGCGCCGCGATAGGCCAGCGCAACGGCGATGTGGACGGCAGTGGTCGACTTGCCGGTGCCGCCCTTCTCGTTCGCAAGGGTAATCCAGTGGGGAGAGGTTTGGGACACTTGGCTGATGATACTCGCAAATGGTTGATGCAGTCCCGTACAGGGCGCTAGAGCATTGGAACCCGGTCCATATCCAAGGGGATAGATAGGTGCAAACGGCCCGTGAACTGGAAGTGTTGAGGAGCGCGGTTGCAGAACTGCGTTCTGGCGGCGGCACGATTGCGCTCGTCCCCACGATGGGGGCGCTGCATGAAGGGCACCTCACTCTTGTCAGGCAGGCGAAAGAGGCTGCGGACCATGTGGTCGCGTCCATCTTCGTCAACCCGCGCCAATTTGGCGAGGGAGAGGATCTGGATGCCTATCCGCGTCAGCTTGCCCGCGATTCCGAACTGCTCGAAACCGAAGGCACCTCGCTGCTGTGGGCGCCCCCGCCGCAAGAAGTCTACCCCGAGGGCTATGCGACCAATATTTCCGTTGCGGTGGTCAGCGAAGGCCTTTGCGGAGGGGACCGGCCCGGCCATTTCGATGGTGTCGCCACCGTCGTGTGCAAACTGTTCAACCAGGTTCTGCCCGACATGGCATTTTTCGGAGAGAAAGACTGGCAGCAACTCGCCGTCATCCGCCGAATGGCGCGTGATCTCGATCTCTCGATGCCATCGGTGGATACGATCCACGGAGTGCCGATCGTCCGCGAGGCTGACGGCCTCGCGATGAGCAGCCGCAATGCGTATCTTTCGCCCGAACAGCGCAGCAATGCCGCGGCGCTTCCAAAAGCGATGAAAGATGCGATCGCGGTCCTGGCTGGCGGCGGCGACACCCAGCGTGCACTGGGTAATTTGCGCGAGACGCTGAAGGTGTCAGGTTTTGACAGCGTGGATTATGCCGAAGTGCGCGATGCCGATAATCTGAAACCGCTATCGAGCGACAACGGGAACGCCCGACTTTTCGTAGCGGCACGTATCGGCGGGACCCGCCTGATAGATAATATGGCAATCCGCTAGGCAGGCTTGGCCGCGCATCTGCCGATTGGAGCGGGTAAGGGGAATCGAACCCCTCTAGCTAGCTTGGAAGGCTAGAGCATTACCACTATGCTATACCCGCTCATATCGGTTGGGCGGATGGGCAGATGCCACCGCGATGCTGTCTTCGTCAACAGGTCATTCGCTGGCTGGTTCGGATTCTTCGTCTGCCTCGGTCTGACCCTCGGAAATTGCTTCGATCAAAGTGGGCTTGCGCCCGTCATCTTGCAAGATCGCACCCGTTTGCACGACCAAATCCACCCGCCGATTGGCAGCGCGCCCCGATTCGTTCGGCTTGCCATCGGGAAGAGCGTTCGGCTGAACCGGATTTTGTTCGCCAAATGCGATGATTTCGATCCGCTCTGGAGAAACACCGTTTTCGACAAGGAAATCGCGCACCGCTTCGGCGCGCTCCCGAGACGCCTCGAGGTTGGAAGTGTCGCTCCCGGCTGAATCAGAGTGCCCGCGCAAGATTATTCGGCCACCGTCGGCGAATTGCGCCGATCTCAGGACCGTTGCGAGTTCCGCCCGCGCAGACTCTGTCAAATCGCTAGTCCCGTCGGGAAAACCCAGGGTCGTCTCTAACGGCGGAAGCACGGGTGCGGGCGTTTCTGTGGTGACCCCCTCGCCCTCGAAGATCGAGCGCGGACTATCTGTAGGCGTAGGCGTTGGTTCAGGCGCGGGTTCGCGGCCACACGAGGCAAGGGAGGTCACGCCCAAGCCGATGGCCAGCGCTTTCGTCAGTGTCTTCATTTTCCGGTTCATGCCGGTTCGATCCCTTGTTTCTTCCCAGGCTTCTTGCGCGCGGCGTTTTCTTCGGCGGTACGCGTCTGCGGCGGCAGGAAGCTGAGGATGGTGTCACCCGCGCGCGGTTCGGGGCGCGCGGCGTGGGTAAAGAAGCGGATTGTCCCGTCGCGGCGGGTCAGCAGCAACATGTTCGCAGCATCGGGCAAGCGTTCCCGAGCATCTTCGAAATCAAATTCATCCGACAGCTTGGTCTTGCGGAAAATCCAACCTTGGCGCTGCCGCTCCGACACGTCTTCCACGCCGAAACCGGATTCGAACAGCGCACGGCCGCGCAGGCTTTCGGGCAGCGAATGGCGATCGTCCGATTGGGCGGCTTCGCCCAGCTGGAACACCGAATCGCGGCCAATCTCGTGCGCAAATTCATTGCAGACCAGCGCGTTGTATGCCTCGTTTTCAGTTGCAGCCACCAGGTTCTGGTAGGGCGCGAGCTCCAGATTGTGCTCGGTCGCTTCGTTCAGGATTTCTCCGTGATAGAACGGAATGCCCTTCTGACGGGCAAGGGCGAGGCGTTGCCAGCTGGGGTCTACGATCAGCACCGGCGCTTTCATCTCCTGGACCTGTTCCGCAAGTGAGATGGTCCAGGGCGTGCTTCCGACGATCAGGATGCCGGGCCTTGTCGCGCCCTTCACCTTGAGGAGCTTGGCTACGATGTCGATGGTGAACCCGTGTGCCACGATGGTTACCACCACCACGGCGAAACTCAGGCCGATCAGTAGATTCCCATCCGCAAACCCGAGGTCCGACAGGCGCAAAGCGAACAGGCCCGAAATCGCCACGAGTACGATACCGCGCGGAGCGATCCAGCCAAGGAACAGGCGCTCGTTCCACGGGATGTTCGTGCCGAGCAGGCTGATCAGGATCGTCGCCGGGCGCACCACGAACAGCAGTGCCAGCAGGAACAGTGCAATCTGCCAGTTGATGTACTGGATGTCCTCTATTCTGAGCGAGGCAGACAGCAGGATAAAGATGCCGGAGACGAGGAGAACGGCTATGTTCTCCTTGAACGGATGGATCGAGCGCAGGCTCGACACGTTCATGTTGGCGAGCGCGACGCCCATCACGGTCACAGCAACGAGGCCAGCCTCGTGCTCGATCAGGTTTGAAACCACGAATACGCCGACCACGGCGGTCAGCAGTACCGGAACCTTGAGATATTCGGGCACGGCACCGCGCGGGAATGCCCACGCGATCGCGAGCGCGGCCACATAGCCGATCAGGCCGGCGAGAATCGCCGCGATGATGAGGGGAGGTACGACTTCGAATAGCGAAGCGCCGGGTTGTTCAGCAATCTTGCGGAAATACTCATACGCGATGACCGCACACAAAGCGCCGGTCGGGTCGTTGACGATCGATTCCCATTTCAGGATCGAAGCTGGCCGCGACTGGACCGAACTTTGCCGCAGGAGGGGAATGACCACGGTCGGACCGGTCACGACAAGGATGCCGCCAAACAGGATCGCCACTTCGGGAGCGAGACCGGCGATGTAAATCCCGGCCAAGGCGCCGAGCAGCCAGCCCAGTGCCACCCCGACCGTGGCCAGCCGCATGACCGCGCTGCCGGTATGTCGCAGTTCCCTGAAATCGAGGCTCAGCCCGCCTTCAAACAGGATGAGCGCAACGCCTACCGCGACCATCGGTTCGAGAAGTTCGCCAAACGCATGCTCGGGATCGAAAATCCCGAACACCGGCCCGGCGAGAAAGCCCGCGATGAGCATGAGTACGATGGCGGGCAGCCCGGTTCGCCACGCAAGCCACTGCGCGCCAATCCCAAGGATGCCTACCAAGGCTATGACTAGTGTCTGTTCCATGCCCCTCGCAAATTCAGCGGGCCTTCAGGCGAAGGCCACTCGGTCCCAATGCCCGAAATCCGAACTATATCCAAGTCTGGCAATAATTTGCAGTCAATCACCCTCGAATTGCATCAAGGCATCGACGCGCACATCGCAGCCCTCGAGGCGAGTGCCTCCACCAAGGTCGGGAAGGTCGATAACGAAAGTCGCCGTTTCGACCCGCGCGCCTGCCTTGCGCAGCAGTTCGGTCGCGGCACAGGCGGTGCCCCCGGTGGCGAGCAAATCGTCGACAATCGCCACCGTAGTGCCTGCCGCGATGCAGCCGGGGTCCATTTCCAGGCGGTCGCTACCGTATTCCAGCGCATAGTCGACGCCGATGGTCTCGATGGGAAGCTTGCCGGGCTTGCGGATCGGGATGAACGGCAGCGTTAGCGCCGATGCAACTGCCGCCCCGAAAATGAATCCGCGCGCCTCCATGCCCGCGATAGCGTCCGCACCGCTTTGCGAGACGCGGTCAGCGAGCCACGCAACGCTCGCCCTGAAGCCTTCACCATGTCCGATGAGCGTGGTGATATCACGAAACTGTATGCCCGATTTGGGGAAGTCGGGAATGGTCCGCACCAGCGACTTGAGTTCATCCGGTGTCATCTCGTCCATTCTCCCTGAAACGAAGAACGCCCCTCACATCGAATGGATGGAGGGGCGTTCGGTACTTTGTACAAGCTGGCAGGCTTTTAGCGCTTCTTGGGCTTCACCGCCGACCAGATCTGTTGCTTCGACATATAGGCAAGGATCGTGGCAAACAGGAGGAAGATCAGGACTGGCCAACCCGTCTGCTTGCGTTTCACCATGGTCGGCTCTGCGGTCCAGGCGAGGAAGGCGGCGACGTCGGTGGACATCTGTTCAATCGTCGCTTCTGTCCCGTCATCGAAAGTGACCTGGCCATCTGTCGTGAGCGGAGGTGCCATGGCGAGGTTGAGATTCGGGAAGTAAGGGTTGTGATGCAGGCCCGGTCCAGGCGCTGCTTCGGGATGTTCTGCAAGCAGTTCTGCCGAAGGTGCCTGATAGCCCATCAGCAACGACGCGACATAATTCGTGCCGTCTCCGCGCGCCTTGGTCATCAGCGAGAGATCCGGCGGGATCGCGTTGTTGTTGGCCGCAGCGGCAGCAACCGCATTGGGATAAGGCGACGGGAAATAATCCGTCGGCAAGCCGGGACGCATGGACGCTTCACCGGTATTCGGGTCGATTCCGGGAACCTGCTTGGCAGCGGCGTAGGCCTTGATCTGGCCTTCATCGTAACCGAGCTGTTCCAGATCGCGGAAAGCCACGAACTTGAGGCTGTGACAAGCTGCGCACACTTCGTCATAGACTTTCAGGCCGCGCTGAAGCTGGGCCTTGTCCCAAGTGCCGAAAGGACCGTCGAACGAATAGGCGATATCCATCGGCTTTTCGTAAGGCAGGTGCCCAGCCGGCTCTTCGGTTGCGAAGGCGTAGATGCCGACGGCAAGCGCCCAGAGTGCGGCAGCGGCGAAGCCGAGGCCGACAAGGATGGCAACCAGGCGAATGCTAAGAAGTTTGGTCATGTTCTTTCTCGTACTCGCTTAGACGGCCGGCGTCGTGTTTTCGCCGAGGACGGCCTTCTTGTCCGAGCCGAGCACGGCTTCGGTGATCGAATATGGCAACGGCTCCGGCTTCTCCACGCTGCTGACGATCGGGAGGATCACCAGGAAGTGGAGGAAGTAATAGGCCGTCGCGATCTGGCTGAGCATCACATAGGGCTCTTCAGCCGGTGCACCGCCGCAGATGAACAGAACGATCATCGCGGGGATCAGGCCAAACCAGAAGATCTTGCGGAACAGCGGACGATAGTGGCCGCTGCGAACCGGCGATTTGTCGAGCCAGGGCAGGAAGAACCACAGCAGGATCGACGCAAACATCGCGATTACGCCCATCAGCTTCGCCGGAACGAACAAGAAGTCCACCGTGAAGGCGCGCAAGATCGCGTAGAACGGCCAGAAATACCATTCAGGGACGATGTGCGCCGGGGTCGAAAGCGGGTTCGCTTCGATATAGTTGTCCGGGTGTCCGAGCGCATTCGGCAGGAAGAACACCATCGCAAAAAACAGCAGCAGTGCAACGCCCAGTCCGAAGCCGTCCTTCGCCGTGTAGTACGGGTGGAAGGGCACGGTATCGCTCTCGGTCTTGATTTCGACGCCCGTCGGGTTCGAGGAACCCGGGATGTGCAGAGCCCAGATGTGCAGGATCACAACGCCTGCAATCACGAAGGGCAGCAGGAAGTGAAGGCTGAAGAAGCGGTTCAGGGCAGCATTATCGGGAGCAAAGCCACCGAGCAGCCATACCTGGATCGGCTCGCCCACCAGCGGGATCGCACCGAACAGGCCGGTGATGACCTTCGCGCCCCAGAAGCTCATCTGGCCCCAGGGAAGGACGTAGCCCATGAAGGCAGTTGCCATCATCAGCAGGAAGATCGTGACGCCGAGCAGCCAGATCATTTCGCGCGGGGCCTTGTACGAACTGTAGAAGAAGCCGCGGAAGATGTGCAGGTAGACGACGATAAAGAAGAAGCTGGCACCGTTGGCGTGGGCATAGCGCATGAGCCAGCCCCAGTTGACGTCGCGCATGATGTGTTCGGTCGTTGCGAAAGCCACCTGTGCGTTTGCCGCATAGTGCATCGCAAGGACTACACCGGTGACGATCTGCACCACCAGGAAGAACCCGGCGAGGACGCCGAAATTCCAGAAGTAGCTGAGGTTGCGCGGGACCGGGTAACCGGCACCAACCGCGTTGTACATGAGGCGCGGAAGCGGAAGCTTCTCGTCGAGGAAACGGGTGAAACCGTTGCTCGGATTATATTCGCGTGCCCAAGGAAAGCTCATGATCTTGTCTCTCGTCTCTTAGCTCAGCCGACCTGAATGACGGTGTCCGAGGTAAACTCGTACTCCGGCACTTCGAGGTTTGTCGGTGCCGGGCCTTTGCGGATACGGCCCGCGGTATCGTAATGAGAACCGTGACAGGGGCAGAAATAGCCGCCGAATTCGCCCTTAACTTCGCCTTCTGCAGCACCAAGCGGCACACAGCCGAGGTGGGTGCAGACACCCATCGTCACGAGCATGTCGGCATGACCTTCCTTGGTACGTTCTTCCAAGGTTTCCGGGTCGCGCAGCGAACTCACCGGCGCGGCGTTTGCTGCCTGCACTTCCGCAGGTGTCAGGCGGCGCACAAACAGCGGCTGCTTGCGGAATACTGCCTTGATAGCCTGTCCCGGCTCGATCGCGGAAACATCCACTTCGGTCGAACTCGCGGCCAACACGTCTTTCGACGGAGCCATCTGGCTCACCAGGGGAAGAAGCACGGCCGCGCCGCCGACAGCGGCGGTTCCTACAGCTGCGATATCTAGGAAATCGCGGCGGCGGATACCATCATCGGTCGTGGCCACGGTTTCGTTGGAAGCGGTTGCAGTCGTATCTGCCATCAGCGCGTTGCCTTGCCTGCCTTGAATGCCGGACGCCCGAAAGCGTGCGCGGCGGAGAAGAATTGCGATCCGTTGCCGGAAAACTCCGACCGGGCAATACCCATGCTAAAAAAGCCTGTGCGAATGCCCCCGGTGTCCCGGTTTGGTCCGGGCCTCTAGCCTTATTGCGCCACCTTGCCAACCGCCATTTTGGCGACGGCTGTTCGGTTTCGTGCAACTATGGCGTGAGGCCGATTACACTGAGCTGGCGTCCGGCAGACGGCTGTCCGCGGTGCGTTGCGCGCCGGTAAGAGTGAAACCGCGCCGGTTCGCCGTATGTATCGAGGGCGAGATCGTCGATTCGGTCCACGTCGGCCTTGGCGAGCCGGTCAGCTACATAGGCTGGCAGATCGAACTGGAACCGGCCGTCCTTGCCCGGTGCGAAAAATCGTTCGTCAGCGGCTTCGAACTGGGACTTAAGGGCGCTGTCCACCTCATAGCTTTGCTGCGCAATCGTCGGCCCGATGGCCGCAACGATGCGGTCGCGGCGGGCGCCAAGGCGCTCCATTTCGCCGACCGTATTCTCCAAGATGCCGCCATGAGCGCCGCGCCAGCCGGCATGAGCTGCCGCTACGACGCCTGCTTCAGCATCGGCCAACAGGACCGGCGCGCAATCTGCCGTGACAATTCCGACCAGCAAGCCTCGTTGGTCGGTGACCAGGGCATCAGCCTGCGGCCTGTCAGCAGTAAACTCATGCAAGACGCAGACCTCGCTCGAATGGACTTGCTCCAGCAAGGCGAGCGGCGCGCCGGGGAGGATATCGTCGTGCACAAGCGCCTCTCTAGCGGAGAAACCATGCGGCACCCGCCCCAGCGCAGTCGATCGGATAATCTCAGCCAATGGAGCGGGAGACCTGTTCGTATGTATCGCGCGAAAGCTTGTCGAACGCCGCAATCCGATCGAGCTGATCGCGCATCATGGCGGCGCGGCCCGCTTCGATCCGCCGCCAGCGCCCAAGCGGGGGCACGAACCGTGCGGCAGTCTGCGAATTGATCGGATCCAGCTCGAGGATGAGGTCGCCGATCATGCGGTACCCCTCCCCTGTTTCGATGTGAAATCCGTGCGGATTGGCCGCGAAAGCCATGTAGAGCGAACGCACCCGGTTCGGATTGCGCAGCGTGAAATCAGGATGGTCCGCCAGCGCTTTCACATGCTCGACCACATTGGGGTGCAACGAAGATGCCTGCAACGCGAACCATTTGTCGATGACCAGCGCATTGCCTTCATAACGGTTGTAGAAGTCGAGCAGTTTGTTCGTCCGCTCCACACCCTCCAGGCCCGTCAGCACCATCAACGCGCCCTGGCGGTCGGTCATGTTGTCTGCGGCATCGTACTGGGCTGCTGCCATGGTCTCGGCCAATTCGGGAGAAGCGGCGGCCAGATATGTGAGCGCGACGGTCTTTACCTTGCGCGCGCCCTTCGCCTGCGCGTCCATCGAGAAAGGCACGTCGCTGACGCGGCTGTGCAGTTGCACCAGCTCATCATGCAATGAGGTGCCGATCGCCGCTTTCAGCGATTCGCGTTCGGCATGGATGCGGCCCGGATCAGCCAGTTCGAGCTGTTCACCGATATAGGACTGGCTCGGCATCAACAGCAATTCGCCGCGCATCAGGTCCTCAAGGCTGCCGTCGGCGATAACCGCGCTCAGCGCAGTGGCGATATCCGCCCGTGCAGAAACCCGCTCGTCATCGCCGAGATCGCCCGACGCAGAGGCGACCAGGTGTCCGGTGATCAAATCCTGCATCGCTTCGTAACGCGCAAACGGATCATCATCCTTGGCAGCAAGGAACAGCAGCTCGTCACGATCGATGTCGCGCTGGATCGTGACGGGGGCTGAAAAGCCGCGATTGATCGAAAGGACGGGCTTTTTGTCGAAGCCTGCGAAACGGTGCTCAGCCGTATCGCTATCGAGGATGAGCAATTGTTCGCCAGAATTCTTGCCGGTCTCGCGGTCGAACAACGCGATTTTCAGCGGAATTGGCATGGGTTTCTTGTTCGGCTGGCCCGGAGTGGACGGCACTTGCTGCCCAAGCCGCAGGACCGCTTCACCATTATCATGCGAGAGATCGGCCGTGACTTTCGGTGTTCCAGCCTGCGAATACCACAGACGGAATTGCTTCAGATCAAGCCCGGCGCCGTCTTCGATCGAGGTGATGAAATCTTCGCAGGTTGCCGCTTCGCCGTCATGCCGGTCGAAATAGGTATCGGTGCCTTTCCGAAACGCTTCCTCGCCCGCCATCGTGCGCATCATGCGAATAACTTCGGCGCCCTTGTTGTAGACGGTCGAGGTATAGAAATTGCTGATCTCGCGGTAGCTGTCTGGGCGAATGGGATGTGCCAGCGGGCCGGAATCTTCCGGGAACTGCACCCCGCGCAAAACGCGGACGTCTTCGATCCGCTTCACCGGTTCGCTGTGCATGTCCTGGCTGAAAAGCTGGTCGCGCAGGACGGTGAAGCCTTCCTTGAGCGAAAGCTGAAACCAGTCACGGCAAGTAATCCGGTTGCCCGACCAATTGTGGAAATATTCGTGGCCGATCACGCCCTCTACAGCGTCAAAATCGCCATCCGTGGCGGTTTCAGGGTCGGCCAGCACGTATTTCGTGTTAAAGACGTTGAGGCCCTTGTTCTCCATCGCGCCCATGTTGAAATCGGACACGGCGACGATGTTGAAAAGGTCGAGATCGTATTCGCGCCCGAACGTCTCTTCATCCCATTTCATGGAGCGTTTGAGGCTTTCCATCGCGTGTTCGGTGCGGTCCAGATCGCCTTCGCGCACCCAGACATTCAACTCGACTTCGCGTCCATTCATGGTGGTGAAGCTGTCGGTGCGGGCGAGCAGATCGCCGGCCACCAGGGCAAACAGGTATGACGGCTTGGGCCATGGATCGTGCCATTCAGCCCAGTGGTCATCGCCGTCCTCGCCCTCATCAACGCGGTTGCCGTTGCACATCAGGATCGGGAACTGTGCCTTGGCGCCGCTCAGCCTGACCGTGAAGACGCTGAGCACATCGGGACGATCGGGGAAGAAGGTGATCCGCCGGAACCCTTCGGATTCGCACTGGGTGCACAGCATTCCATTCGAGGCGAACAAGCCCATGAGCTGCGAGTTGGCGGAAGGGTCAATCTCGGTCTCGATGGCAATTTCGTGCGCTTCGCCGGGCAGAGTCAGGATCAGATCGCTGCCATCCATCGTGAATGCCTGGGCCGGTTCGCCGTCGACCATCACGCTGGTGGCCTCGATCCCATCGCCGTTGAGGCGAATGGTCGGTGAATGGTCAGCCTTGGCATTGCGGGCAACTGTCAGCTTGGAGCGGACACGCGTACTTTCAAGCCCAAGCTCGAACTCCAGACGGGTTTCAGGCACCAGCCACGGGAACGGGCGGTAATCCTCGCGCCGGATTTCAGGTGGACTATGCGGCTCGCCTGCGGCGTCTGCCATCTCGATATTGCCATCGGGGTTCGAAGGAGTTCGCGCGATATCCATGTTTAATCCTGTGCTTTGGTAGGCTTTGAGCTAGAACGCGCCGATGGCCCGATTGTTCATCTTTGGTCTCGGCTACACGGCAGGGCGGATTGCGCAAGCGCTGCGCGGAGCTGGATGGCTTGTGGACGCGACCGGAAGCTCCGGCAATATTTCCTTCGATGATGAGGACGCGGTTCGCGGCGCGATTGCCGGTGCATCGCATACCCTCAGCTCGGTCCCGCCTGCAGACGGCAGCGATCCTGTAATCGACAAATACGTCGAACTGCTGGGCGGCAAATGGCTGGGCTACCTTTCCTCCACCGGCGTTTACGGTGACGTGGACGGGGCCTGGGTCGATGAAGCGTCTCCCACTGGCGGCGGCAGGCGCACGGCGAGGGCAGATTGCGACGCTCGGTGGATGGAGATGGGCGCGCGGGTCTTCCGCCTGCCCGGCATCTACGGTCCGGGACGCAGCGCGTTCGACAGGGTGCGGGAAGGCAAGGCCCACCGCATCGACTTGCCGGGACAGGTATTCAGCCGCATTCATGTCGATGACATCGTGTCGGGCGTGGTCGCTGCAATTGAAGGCGGCGCCCCGTCAGGTGCCTACAATCTGTCGGACGATCTTCCCACAAGCCAGAATACCGTAATCGAAGAAGCCTGCCGGTTGCTCGGCGTTGATCCGCCTCCGCTCAAGACCATCGATGAGGCCGATCTTTCGCCCATGGCGCGCGGGTTTTATGCCGAGAACAGGCGGGTTGCGAACATCAAGGCGAAACGCGTGCTTGGCTGGAAGCCTGCCTACCCGACCTACCGCGAAGGGCTGGCTGCCATCATGGCTCCGGCGTAGCGCGCCGCGGCGGCGAGGATGCCCGCCCCTTCAGCGCCACCACCATGCCGCCCAGAACCAGCACGGCGCCAATCGCCGGAAGCGGGCCCCAGATGAAGCCTTCGAACAGGGTCGAAAGGATCATCGCGACGACCGGCACGATCACGCTTGAATAGGCAGCCTGTCCTGCCCCGACCTTGCGCACCAAACCGTAATAGAGCGGGAAAGTGACGACCGAACCAAACAGGCCGAGATAGATCACGCCGAGCGCATAGGAGGGCCGCGAATCGAATTGCGGCGGGCCAGCGGTCACCAGTGCCAGCGCCAGGTTGATGAACACGCCCCACAGCATGGCCCATGCGAGCAAGGTGATGAACGGCTGTCGTTTGGCGCCTTCCATGGCCTGGGCGATATTGGCACCGCTGGCAGAAAGAATCCCGCCGATCGTCAGCATGGCCCCGATCACGACCTCTTGCAGAGTCGCCGGAGAAGCACGGTATTCTTGCAGGAACAGCAAGGCCACTCCGACTGCCGCGATGCTCGATCCCAGGACGAATGCACCGGTAATGCGCTGGCCGAGCAGGAATTTCCCAAGCAGTGCGTTGGGCACGACGAGCAAGGCGAACATCACCGCGACCAGCCCGGAGGTAATGAAGTGTTCGGCGTTATAGACGAACGTGAAGTTGAGCGTGAATTGCAGCACGCCAAGGATTGCGGCCCACTTCTGCCCTTCGCGGCTCAGGCTTAGCGGTTCGCGGCGAATAGCCGCCAATGCGAACATGCCAGCCGCGGCAACCATGAACCGGTAAGTGATCGACCACTGCGCCGGGACTGCCGAGATCTGATCGCGGATAACCAGCCACGTGCCGCCCCAGATTACGCTCACCAGCAAAAAGGCCGCCAGATTGCGCGGTGTCAGCAGGCTTTCGGAACCGGCAGACGCGCTCACAGGCCGGAAATCGCAGCAGACAAGGCGCGTGCATCTGCCTCTTGCGTATTCCACGCCGTTACGAACCGGGCAGCGTCATCACCCCAATCGTAAAAGGCGAAGTCTTGGGCACGAAGAGCCTCGCGCTCTTGCGCAGTGCAGCGAACGAACAGTTCGTTGGCCTGGACTGGGTGCATCAGGCGCTCTGCACAGGCGCCGGCCACTTCCTGCGCCGCCGCATTGGCTGCACGCGCATTGTTCAGCCAGATATCTCCGTCCAGCATCGCATGCAGCTGGGCGGCAAGGTACCTGCCCTTGCTCTGCAAATGGCCTGCCCGCTTACGGCGATACCGGGCAACATCGGCCATCTGCGAGTCAAAGAAGACGATCGCTTCAGCCGTCATTCCGCCGTTCTTGACGAAGCCGAAGCTCAGCGCATCGACGTCGCCCGCGACCTCGCCGGCAGGCCGGTCCAGAAACGCGGCAGCATTGGCGAAACGCGCACCGTCCATATGGAGGGCAAGGCCCCGCTCTTTGGCGAGGCCGGCAATGGCAGCGATGTCTTCGGGCTGGTAGACACAGCCATATTCGCTGGCCTGCGTAATTGAGATTGCGTGCGGCTGGACCTGGTGCACATCGTCGCGGATCGGGTCGATCACAGCGCGAATGTCGCCGGGCGTCAATTTGGCGCTTTTGCCATCTGCCAGCAGTAGCTTTGCACCATGAAGATAGAACCCCGGCGCGCCGCCTTCGTCCATTTCGATGTGCGCTTCTTCATGACAGACCACTGCGCCATGCGGCTGCACCATAGACGCCAGCGCCAGGCAATTTGCCGCCGTGCCCGTGGCGACCCACAACACTTCGCACTCACGCCCGAACAGAGCGCCAAACTTCTCGTTCAGTGCAGCGCTTTGCGCATCACCGTCATAGGGCGCATCGGCATCGTCGGCCGCGCGCATCGCGTCCCATACGGCGGGGTGCACACTGGCGGCATTGTCGGACAGGAACTGGGCTTGCTTGCTCATATTGGAACGCCACTAGCGCGCGCGGCGTTGCTTGCACAGAAAGGAAATTTGCGTGAGCGATACGATTGAAATTCAGCACGAGGGCGATGAAACCCAAGGCCGTTACTTTACTGGCGTCGAGGGAGCCGAGCGTGAGGCCGAACTGACGTGGCGTAAGAATGGCAACGTCCGCCATGCCACGCATACTTTTGTCCCGGCCGAAGCGCGCGGGAAAGGCGTCGCGGCCAAGCTGGTCAAGGCCATGATCGCCGATGCGCGCGAGGACGGTTTCAAGATCGCGCCGGACTGCTCTTACGTGGAAAGCTATTTCCGCCGTAATCCCGATTTGTCAGGCCTGCGAGCCTAGGCGGCCTGAGCTTCTGCTCCCGGCTCCAGCAGATCGGAAAAATCGGTTCCGCTGATGCTATCCAAAATTTGGACGCGCCAGAGCCGGGCGGTTTCAAGGGGCATTCCGTGAATACGCAGATTACCGCCAGCTAGGCCGAACAGCAGACTTGCATAGCCGCGCCTGCGCGCAATGGGTCCTTGCAGGATCTCGGCCGATTGCAGCTTCACCCGCGAACCGATGGCAAGGCTGGGTGAAAACCAGCCGTGGCGGCTGTAGACCTGCTTCGCGTCGATGGCATGCCGGTCATGCCGCCAGCGCCACCAGTGATGCAGGATAGCTGCACCAAGAAGGCCTGCCGGGATCAGCCACTGGATGGAATCGGCGATGAAGATCGTGAGCACGGTCGCAGGCAGCAGCAGCGCGCTTGCCAGTAACATCTTGTCCAGCCGGTAACGGTCCATTGCGCGGTGCCATTGCGTGTTTTCGGGAGGTAATTCAAAGCCTGTCTCGGCGACGATGGGCGCAATCTCGTCCATTTGCGCAAAGGGCGCGGCTTCGTGATTTGCTGCCCCGCTGTCGCTCGCCAGGCTGATGACCTTGAGGCCGTACCAACCGAACAGGCGCCGCAGGAAACCGGTTTCCAGGCGCAGCGCCTGAACACGGTGGACCGGCATCACCAGATCGGTGCGCGTCAGCAGCCCGCGGCGCCTGCGCAGCCCCTTGTCGGTCCGGTCCAGCCGGAAGCCCCATTCCCTCAGGGCAGTGCGAACGATACCTGTTGCAAAGCCAAGCACTGCCAACGTTGCCAGCGCGAAAATTATGCCAATAGCCTGCGCCAGCGGCCCAAGCCCGGCCAATTGCTGTCCCGGTCCGGTCAGCCGTTCCTGCCATCCATCGATGTCCCACAGCTCGAAGGGCAACAAGAACTCGAACTGCTGGGCCAGACCGCCGATGACGGCCACGACCGCCAGCGAGAATTCGAAAATTCCAAAGGTGAATACCCGCTTTTCGTCCATGGCAAAAAGCGGCGGCGCATCGTCTGTCTCCTGCACCTGCGTTGCCGCGACCTCTCCGGCAGGGACGGTGCCTTCACGCCGCTCGCGCACGAGTTCGCGCAGCCGTTCCCCCTCGGCCTCGGTCAGATAGGCGAGCGTGAGGTCTTCCTTGCCGCCAGCACCCGTCTCGAACCGCACTTCCACGAGGCCGAACAGGCGCGGGACCAGCTTCTGTTCGAGGCTTACGTCCTGGACGCGTTCGTAAGGGACCGACCTTGCCGCGCGCGACAGGAGACCCTTCTCGACCCGGATATCAGCGTCGCCGGTCGCATAGGTGAACCGGGTCCACTGAAGGTATTTCCCGCCGATGTTCACGGCAATGAGCAGCGCCAGAACCGGTACGATAAAGGCCATCTTGTCCGCTTCGTCGCGGGTGAAGATGAAGATCGCAATCGCCGCAGGCACGAAGCTGATGATGTAGCTGGCCGCCTGGACCACCACGGTCCGCGGATCAGTGCGCCTGGCTTCGCGCGAGCTTTCGCTCATTGCGTGTCGCGCCTGATTGCCGCGCGGATTTCCTCGCGCATGGCCATCGCATCCTCATGCGCCAATCCGGGCAACGACACGGAGGAATTGTGGCTCCCTGCCGTATGCACGGTCAGCGTGGCGAGATGGAACGCGCGCTCCAGCGGTCCCTGATCGACATCGATGTGCTGGACGCGCCCGAACGGGACCACGGTATCGGACCGGAACAGGACGCCCCGCACCACGCGCAGCCGCTCTTCGGCAAGCGTATACCCGCGCGTCGCATAGCGGCGCATCGGCAGCCACACGACGAGGTACAGGATAAACAGCGCTGCCGGGACCCAGAACACGCCGGTCCACCCCGGGATGACCAGTTCGGCTGCGCTCGCTGCGCTAAGCACACCAAGCGCAGCGACGGCCGCAACCAGCCGCATCATTGTCTTGTAGCGCGGGTCGAGCTGGGTAAGTTCGGCTGTATCGTCCATGGCGTCCTGCCTATGCAATACAGCCTTGGCGATCAACGCCTTTGATCAAACCTGCGCCCGACGATTGCCGCGGCGATATTGGTTTTCTGCACGTCGGTGGTTCCGCCAGCGATACCCCACGCAAAACCGTCGCGGACGCGCTGCTCCATGCCGTATTCCTTGTGATAGCCATAGCCGCCCATCACCTGCATCCCGTTCGCCGTAACCGACCGCACGATTTCATTGGCAAAGCATTTCGCAGTCGAGCTTTCGTAAACGCTCGGTAGCCCGCCTTCGAGATGTTCGGCATTGGCCGCAGCGCGGTAGATCAGGAGCCGCGCCGCCTCCACCTGCATCGCCATTTCCGCCAGCCGCATCTGGACCGCCTGGAAGTCGACGATCGGTTTGCCGAAAGCCTTGCGCTCCTGCACATACTCCGTGGCCTGCTCCAGCGCGCCAGCTGCGAGGCCGAGTGATTGCGTGGCATTGCCGCAGCGCTCCAGTCCGAAGGCGCTCATCAGCTTGCCGAAGCCGCCAGCCGGCACGATTTCATTGCCCTTGGGGACTTTCACCCCGTCAAACGCGATGTCGCGGGTGTCGATACCGCGAAAACCCATCAGGCTTTCACGCTTGCCGAAACTCACCCCGTCCATTTCCTTGTCGACCAGCAATGCGCCGATGCCCTTCGCACCCGGCGCATCGGACAGGCGCGTATAGACAACATAGTAGCGCGCGTGGCCCGCACCTGAGGTCCAGCGCTTGGCGCCGTCGAGGATGTAATGATCGCCATGCTGCTGAGCACGCGTGGTGAGATCGGTGAGCGCAGTTCCGGCGTCCGGTTCCGACATGGAGACCGCCACCGTCGCTTCGCCCGAAATGACTTGAGGCAGGATCTGCTGCTTGAGCGAACCCGAGGCAAACCGCTCCACCGTGCGTACCGGCCCGACCAGCGCCTCGAAAATCGGGAAAGCGACCGCATTCGAAATCATCGCGAACTGTTCGAGCACCAGCAGCGCTTCGACATGGCCCAGGCCCAGGCCGCCGTACTCTTCCGGCAGATTGACGCCGAGGAACCCCATCTCTCCGTATCGCCGCACCATATCGGCGGGAACGGGGAAGTCCTTCTCCTCCATCTCCCGCGCCAGATCCGGCAGTTCCTTGCGCGAGAAAGTCCGCGCGGCATCCTGAAGCTCGCGCTGCTGATCGGTCAGGCGGAAATCCATCGGTGCATACTCCCCGTTTGCTCGCAAAGCGCTGCACGAAGCAGGCACAGCACGCAAGTCGCTTGGTCGCGTCAGCCAAAGGCCGAACGGCCGCCGCGGCGAAGGCCGCGCACCGCGCGCCTGAGGGTCCAAAACAAAAACGGGAAAATGGTGCCACGAGAGAGAATTGAACTCTCGGCCTCACCCTTACCAAGGGTGCGCTCTACCACTGAGCTACCGCGGCACATAACCTGCGCAAGAATGCTTGCGAGGTGGAGGCGCGCGCTATTGTCACCGGCGCCGCGAAAGTCAACCTTCGCTTGCAGCGTGATGCAAAATTCGCAAAAGATTGCGCCATGAACAGTCCCGACGACAAGATGACCCGTGAAGAACGCCTTGCCGCGAAACTTCGTGAGAACCTGCGCCGCCGCAAGTCGCAGGCCAGGGGGCTCCAGAGTGAAATCCGCGAATCGGACGGCGATGCCCTTCCCAATCAGGGCGATGCCAGCTAACGCGCCTTGCTCCTGAGGGGATGAACGGAGCGACGATGTCCAAGCTTATTCTTGTTCGCCACGGCCAGAGCGAGTGGAACCTCGCCAACCGTTTCACCGGCTGGTGGGATGTCGACCTGACCGAAAAGGGCGAAGCAGAAGCGCGCGAGGCGGGCGAACTGATGAAAGCCAAGGGCGTTCTGCCCACGGTCGCCTTCACCAGTGTCCAGAAACGCGCAATAAGGACAATGAACATCGCGCTTGATGCTTGCGACCGCTCGTGGATTCCGGTGACCCGCGACTGGCATTTGAACGAACGCCATTATGGCGGCCTGACCGGTCTCGACAAACAGGAAACGCGCGAGCGCCACGGGGACGAGCAAGTCCATATCTGGCGCCGCAGCTTCGACGTGCCGCCGCCCGAACTTGAACCGGGTAGCGAATTCGACCTGTCGAACGACCCGCGTTACGCGGGGATCGACGTGCCGCGCACCGAAAGCCTCAAACTCACCATCGAACGCGTGCTGCCCTATTGGGAAGAAGCGATCCTGCCGCAGCTGGCCAAGGGAGAGAATGTCATCATCTCTGCCCACGGCAACAGCTTGCGCGCACTGGTGAAGCACCTGTCGAACATCTCCGACGACGAGATCACCGGGCTGGAAATCCCGACCGGACAGCCGATTATCTACGATTTCGACGGGACGAAGGTCGCCGGCGAACGATATTACCTGAAGGATAGCTGATCATGGGGGCAAAGGTCGCGATCGTCATGGGGAGCCAGTCCGACTGGAAGACCATGACCTGCGCCGCTGAGGTGCTGGACGAACTGGGCGTCGAAACCGATGTGCGCATCGTGTCGGCTCACCGCACGCCGGACCGGATGTACGACTTTGCCAAGGGCGCGGCGGATGCTGGCTTCCAGGTCATCATCGCGGGTGCAGGCGGGGCAGCACACCTCCCGGGCATGATTGCCGCCCTCACCCACATTCCCGTGCTGGGCGTGCCGGTGCAATCCAAAGCGTTGTCCGGCGAAGACAGCCTGCTTTCCATTGTCCAGATGCCCGCAGGCGTACCCGTCGGCACTTTGGCCATTGGCGAAGCGGGCGCAACCAACGCCGGCCTGTTCGCCGCAGCAATGTTGGCCAACAATGACGAAGAGCTGGCCAACCGGCTCAAGGCATGGCGCCAGGCGCGCAGCGATGCCGTGGCGCAGCGGCCGCAGGACTGATGCTCAAACGCGGCTCCACGATCGGCATCCTTGGCGGAGGCCAGCTTGGCCGGATGATGGCGGTCGCCGCCGCCCAGCTCGGCTATCGCTGCATCGGATATTCGCCCGAAGGCGACAATGTCGCTGCTGCAGTGTGCGAAGATTTTTTCACCAACGAATGGGACGACAAGGAGGCGCTGGCAGCCTTTGCCGCACGCTGCGACGTGGTGACCTGGGAATTCGAGAACGTGCCGGTCGAAACCGCGCGCGCCTTTCCCGCCGACCAGATTTTCCCCGACCCAAGGGCGCTGGAAACCGCGCAGGACCGGCTCAGCGAGAAACGCTTCGTCGAAGACCTTGGCGGCAGGCCCGCAGCCTATGCGAAAGTAGACTCGCGCACTGATCTGGAAGCTGCGGCCGACCGGCTCGGCGCGCCCGGCATCCTCAAGACACGGCGTGACGGTTATGACGGCAAAGGCCAGTGGCGCATCATGTCGGGACGCGATGCAGCGGGGCTGAAAATGCCCGATGCCGCGGCAATCTACGAAGGCTTCGTTGAATTCAGGGCCGAATTTTCGGTCATCCTCGTCAGGGGGCAGAACGGTGAAGTCCGCTTCTGGGATAGCGCGCGCAACACGCATGAGGGCGGCGTCCTGGCCGCCTCGCTCCTGCCTGCTGGCAAAGTGGTCGATGCCCAGGTCGAAGAAGCCCGCAAGCTGGCCGGAAAGGTCGCGCAAGCGCTCAACTATGTTGGCGTGTTGACGCTGGAATTCTTTGCCACCCACGAAGGCCCGATCTTCAACGAGATGGCACCGCGGGTCCACAATTCGGGCCACTGGACGATCGAGGGAGCGGCCACCAGCCAGTTCGAAAACCACATCCGTGCCGTAGCCGGCCTACCGCTAGGTGACACACGCACCATCGCCGAGGCGGTCGAAATGCGTAACATCCTCGGCACCGAGATCGAAGGCGCGCATGCCTTTCTTGCCGACGCCGACACGCACCTGCACGATTACGGCAAGAGCGAAGTGCGCGAAGGCCGCAAGATGGGCCACCTCACCCGCCTGACCCGCTCATGAGCCTGTTCTGCATCTATGCCCGCGCCGCCAATGGCGCGATCGGCAAGGACGGGCAGTTGCCATGGCATTTGCCTGCCGATCTCAAGCGCTTCAAGGCGCTGACTATGGGCAAGCCGATGATCATGGGCCGCAAGACCTTCGAAAGCCTGCCTGGCCTTCTGCCCGGCCGCCGCCATATCGTGCTGACCCGCAAGCAGCGCTGGGATTCCACCGGAGCGGAAGTGGTCCGCTCTGTCGAGGAGGCTATCGCCACAGCTGGCGACGATGCTGCGGTCATTGGCGGCGCGGCGATTTTCGATGTCTTCCTGCCGCTGTCGGACCGTGTCGAACTTACGCAAATCCACCACGACTTCGAAGGCGATGTCTTCATGTCCGCGCTTGGCCCGGAATGGGAAGTTGCCGGGCGCGAGGACTTTGACGCGCAGGACCAAAAGCCGCCGTATTCCTTCCTCACCTACACCCGTATCAGAGAGGCGGTTCAGTGAGGTTTCTCGACCACCGCGAACCGCTGCCCGAAAGCCTGCGCGGTGCAATCATCGCGCTGGGCAATTTCGACGGGTTTCATCTCGGCCATCAGGCCGTCGCCAAGGAAGCGATCGACTGGGCGCGCGCCGAAGGCCGCCCCTCCATCATTGCGACTTTCGATCCGCATCCCGTGCGCCATTTCAAGCCCGATGCAGAGCCGTTTCGCCTGACGACGCTGGAGCAGCGGCAGGAGCTTTACCTTGCTGCCGGGGCTACCGCGATGCTGGTATTCCACTTCGATGGCGAACTGGCCGGAACGACGGCAGAAGACTTCGTGAAAGTCCTGCTCGCCGAGCATCTCGGCGTAGCAGGCGTCGTTACGGGCGAAGACTTCACCTTCGGCAAGGGCCGGGGCGGGAACCGCGAGGTGCTTCAGACGCTGGGCCGCGAGATCGGCATCGAGGCGCGCGCGGTTGCGCCGGTCATGGATGGCGGCGAACCCGTTTCTTCCAGCCGTGTGCGCGACGCCTTGCGCGAAGGCAACCCGCAGGAAGCCGCGCGCCTTTTGACCCGCCCGTTCGCGATTCGCGGTATCGTGGAACATGGCGATAAGCGCGGGCGAGAAATCGGGTATCCCACCGCGAACCTGTCCATCGAACAGTACCTACGCCCCAAATACGGCATCTACGCCGTCACGGGCCGTATCCTGTCGACCGGCGAGGAATTGAAAGGTGCCGCCAACATCGGCGTGCGCCCGCAATTCGAACCGCCCAAGGAATTGCTCGAGCCTTATTTTTTCGATTTTACCGGCGATCTTTACGGCCAGAAAATCGAGGTGGCCTTCCACCATTTCCTGCGCGGCGAGGCGAAATTCGATTCGCTTGACGAGCTGACCGCACAGATGGCGCGTGACTGCGAAAAGGCAAAAGACCTCCTTTCATGAAAAGCCGCCTCAAGCGAATCGCCTTCGCGGTTGCGATTGCCTTTCTCGCGCTCACCATTCTCAACGCCAGCTGGATCGCACCGGAGCCCAAGGAGCCAGTCAAGCTGATTGCACATCGCGGTCTGGCGCAGGAATTTCCGCGCGCCGGTATCGGCCGGGACACATGCACTGCGACCCTGATCGAGCAGCCGTATCACGACTATCTCGAAAATACTCTCGCGGGCGTCCAGCGCGCCTTCAAACTGGGCGTGTCGATGGCCGAAGTCGACATCGCACCCACCAGCGATGGCGAGATTGTCCTGTTCCACGACTGGACACTCGATTGCCGCACCGACGGGTCCGGCCCGGTCCGCGACAAGACGCTGGCTGAGTTGAAAGCGCTCGATATCGGCCACGGCTATACCGCTGATGGCGGCAAGATCTATCCGTTCCGCGGCAAGGGCGTGGGCCAGATGCCCGAAATCGGCGAATTGCTGAGCCAGCTTTATGGGCGCGAACGGCTCATGTTCAATTTCAAGTCGGACAATCCTGCAGAAGCTGACCTGCTGGCGGCCAAGCTGAAGGAGGCCGGACGCGATCCGGTCAGGAAACGCGATGCTTTCTATGGCCATCCGGCACCAGTCGCCCGCATCCGCGAACTCTACCCCGATGCCTGGGCGTGGAGCGTCGAGGGCGCCAGGCAGTGCAGCAGCGACTACGTGCTCTATGGCTGGACCGGTTATCTGCCGCAAAGCTGCCGCGGCGAAACGATGGTCATCCCGCTCAACCGGCAATATGCGTTCTGGGGCTGGCCCAACCGCCTGATCGACCGGATGGACAGCCACGGCGGCCATGTCATCGTCACCGGCCCGCAGGTGGACGGAGAACCCAATACCGGCCTCATTTTGCCGGAGCAATTCACCCAAGTTCCATCGAGCTTCAACGGCTATATCTGGATCGAAGACGCCTTCACCATGCAGCCCGCCCTGCGGTCAGGATATGACGACCGCACGGTGCAGGAATGGGAAGCCAGTGAAGCCGCATTGAAACGCCGCCGGGCCGCCCGCAGCGATTGATGCTTTAAAGCCCCGCCCAAATCCCCTAACGGCCAGCGATTATGTCAGAGCAGCGCGATTATAAAGACACGGTCTTCCTTCCCAAGACCGATTTCCCCATGAAGGCCGGCCTCCCCCAGAAGGAGCCGAAGATCCTTGCGCGCTGGCAGGAGGACGGGATTTACGAAGAGCTGCGCGAAACCCGCAAGGGCCGCGAAAAGTTCATCCTCCACGACGGCCCGCCTTACGCCAATGGCGACATGCATATCGGCCATGCGCTCAACCGCATCCTGAAAGACATGGTCGTGCGGTCGCAGACGCTGCTCGGCAAGGACGCGCCCTTCGTGCCCGGCTGGGATTGCCACGGCCTGCCGATCGAATGGAAGGTCGAGGAAAAATACCGCAAGAAGAAGCGCGACAAGAAAGAAGTGCCTGCGGCTGAATTCCGGCAGGAATGCCGCGAATATGCGCAGGGCTGGGTCGATGTTCAGCGTGAACAGCTCAAACGCCTGGGCCTGATGGCGGATTTCGACAATCCGTACCTGACGATGCAGCCGGAAAGCGAAGCGACCATCGTTGCCGAACTGCTGAAGTTTGCCGAAGCCGGAAATCTCTATCGCGGATCGAAGCCGGTTATGTGGTCGCCCGTGGAAGAAACCGCGCTGGCCGAAGCCGAAGTCGAGTACGAGGACATCACCTCGACCCAGATCGACGTGGCATTCGAAATCGTGGAATCGCCGATCGAGGAACTGGTCGGCGCGCACGCGGTGATCTGGACCACCACGCCGTGGACGATCCCGGTGAACCAGGCCTTGGCCTATGGGCCGACCGTGACGTACGAATTGCTTAATACCGGTGCCGGCAAGTATCTTGTTGCCTCTGACTTAGCAGAAGCATTCCTAGCAAGAAGCGGTTTGAGCTTGATCGACGAAGCCGGGATGCCGGATAATCCCGATGCACTGCTGCGGTGGAAAGCGGACCGGATGTGGACTGGCGAGAGCCTCGCAGGAACCCTCACCCGCCACCCAATGCACCATCTCGGCGGTTTCTACGCGAAGCCGCGCCCGCTGCTCGCAGGCGATTTCGTCACCACAGACAGCGGTACGGGCCTCGTCCATATGTCGCCCGACCATGGCGAGGACGACTTCCTGCTCTGCCGTGAACACGGCATCGAGCCCGTCTTCGCGGTCATGGGCGATGGCCGCTATCGCGACGACTGGGAATGGCTCGGCGGCAATGACGACCGTCGCCGCGCGGTGATTAACAAGCCGTTCAATGCGCCGGACGGGCCGATCTGTTCGGACCTGCGCGAAGCAGGCGCGCTGCTCTCGGCCAGCGACGATTACCCGCACTCCTATCCGCATAGCTGGCGCTCGAAGGCAAAGGTCATCTATCGCTGCACGCCGCAGTGGTTCGTGCCGATGGACAAGCCGCTCGACGTGGGCGATTTCGACGTTGCCGTGCCCGAAGGCTTCGGCGCAGCCATCGCCATGGCCACGAGCAAGGACCACTCGACCCTGCGCGAAATCGCCATGCGCGAAATCGAGCGGGTGAAGTTCTATCCCGAAAAGGGCCGCCGCCGCATCGGTTCGATGGTCGAAGGCCGCCCCGACTGGGTGCTTTCCCGCCAGCGCGCATGGGGAGTGCCGATCACGCTCTTCGTGCGCGCAGACGGCACGTATTTGCAGGACCCGCAGGTGAATGCCCGCGTGGTCGCAGCGGTGAAGCAGCAAGGCGTCGATGCCTGGGACGAAAGCCGCAAGGCCGAATTCCTCGGCGATGATCACGATGCCAGCGAATTCGAGATGGTCACCGACATTCTCGACGTGTGGTTCGATTCGGGCTGTACCCACGCATTCACACTCGAAGGTGACCGCTGGCCAGACCAACGCTGGCCCGCCGATCTCTATCTCGAAGGCAGCGACCAGCATCGCGGCTGGTTCCAGTCCTCGCTGCTTGAAAGCTCCGCCACCCGGGGCCGCGCACCCTATGACGCCGTACTTACCCACGGCTTCACCATGGCGAGCGATGGCAAGAAGATGTCGAAGAGCCTCGGCAACACCATCGACCCGCTCAAGGTCATGGAACAGTATGGCGCGGACATCATCCGCCTCTGGGCGCTGTCGGTCGATTTCACCGAAGACCACCGCATCGGCGATGAAATCCTCAAAGGCGTGGGCGACCAGTACCGCCGTCTGCGCAACACCTTCCGCTACCTGCTCGGCGCGCTCGACGGGTTTGTCGGCGACATGGGCGATGCGGGCGAGATTCCGGAACTGGAAGTCTATGTCCTCGCCCTGCTCGCCGATCTCGACGGCAAGCTGAAGAAGGCGGCCGAGGAATACGACTTCAACACCTACACCCGCCTGCTGGTCGATTTCTGCAACGAGGACCTGTCCGCGTTCTACTTCGATATCCGCAAGGACGTGCTCTATTGCGACGGGCCGGACAGCACCAAGCGCAATGCATATCGCACCGTGCTCGACCTGCTGTTCCATGCACTGGTGCGCTATGCCGCGCCGGTGCTGGTGTTCACGGCAGAAGAGGCCTGGACCACGCGCTATCCTGAAGGCGGCAGCGTGCATTTGCTCGATTGGCCCAAGGTGCCCGGCGTTACCGCCGATGGCGGCCGCTGGGAAAAACTGCGCGATCTTCGCGAACGCGTTACCGAAGCAATCGAACCGCTGCGCCGTGACAAGACCATCCGCTCCAGCCTCGAAGCAGAAGTGGCGGTGCCAGCGAGCGCAGTGCCGGAAGGCTTCTCGGACGAAGATCTCGCCGAACTGTTCATCACCGCGTCAGTGACTCGCGGCGATAGCGATACGGTGACTGTCACTCGTACCGGCGAATCCAAATGCGGCCGCTGCTGGCGCCTGCTGCCCTCGGTTTCCGAGGACGGCGCGCTGTGCGAACGCTGTGATGACGTGATCGAACAGATGGATTCAGCAGGGAGTTCGGACCAATGACCCCGGTGCTTCGTAATCGCCTGTTGGGCGTGGCCATCGCGCTCGTAATTTACGTGGTCGACCAATGGATCAAATATCTGATGGTGGGCCCGCTGCAATTGCGCCAGCGCGGTGTGATCGAGTTGATCCCGATCTTCGACCTGCGCTGGACACAGAATTTCGGCGTTTCTCTCGGCCTGTTCGAGGCCACCAGCCTCGAGGCGCGCTGGATGCTTGTGGGTGTTACTGCCCTGATTGCCCTGCTGGTCACGATCTGGATGTTCCGTGAGGAGCTTTTCGGAGACATCCTGGGCCTCTCGCTGATTCTCGGCGGGGCGCTGGGCAATATCAAGGACCGCTTCGACCTGGGCTATGTCATCGACTATGCCGACCTTCATTTCGGGGACTTCCGTCCCTTCCTCATTTTCAATGTCGCAGATGCCGCTATCACCATCGGCGTCGTCATAATCCTTGCCCGCGCGTTCTTCATGCGCGACAAGGAGGTCGACGATTTGATGGACGGCAAGCCGGCAGACGCCGCGGAGAGCAATACATGAATACCCCCCTTGGAACCAAAGTCGCACGTTTCGCCATGCTGAGCGCAGCCGCGAGCATGCTTGCTGCCTGTGGCGGCGGCGGTTTCCTGAACCGTGACCGTCCCGATGAATTCGCCGTGCAGCGCGCCGCGCCGCTGGTGGTTCCGCCGGACTTCAACCTCGTTCCGCCGGCACCCGGCGCCCCGCGCCCGACAGAAGGCACAGCGGCCGAGCAGGCACTCGATGCACTGTTTGGCGGCCCCGCAGCTCGCAGCGCTGTGGAAACAAGCGTCCTCGACCGTGCAGGCAGTGCCGATCCCGGCATCCGCAGCGCAGTGGGCAGCGAAAATACGAATACGGTCGCCAAAGGCTCCGTCACGCGCGACATCGTCGCTGCACCCGAAGGCGACGGCGCATCGGCACAGGCCGTAATTCCGGGCTGATTGCTGGTTTTCCGCGCCCTGTGATGGGGCGCGGGACCCGAAGGCTCTAGGCCTCCTTCTCGGCCGGTTCCACCGGCCCGACCGAGCTAACGAGCAGCTTGTCGATCCGGCGTTCATCGATGTCGACGACCTCAAAGCGCCAGCCCTGTTCTTCGAACCAGTCGCCTTCCGTGGGCAGCCTCTTGAGTACTGCGAGGACAAATCCGGCGACGGTCGCAAATTCGCGGTTGTCGCCGTATTCGATGCCGAGCCGATCGGCGAGCGCGTCGGCGCTCAAGGAACCAGCCACCAATAGCGACCCGTCGGCCCGCTCTACGACACCGGGGGAATCGCCCGGGTCCTGGTCGCTCGCGAAATCGCCCACCAGCGCGGTGAGGAGATCAACCGGCGTCACGATCCCTTCCAGATGGCCATATTCGTCGTGCACCATCGCCATCGCGATATCGGCTTGCTGAAGCACGCGCAGAGCATCGACAGCATCCAGCTGGTCGGGCACGACCTCGGCCTTGTGCAGCAAGTCCTTCAAAATCACCGGAGTGCCGGCAACCTGAGCCGCCAGTATCTCGCGCACGCGAACTAGGCCGAGCACCTTGTCGGGCGTACCATCGGCAACAGGCCAGACCGAGTGCGGGCTTTCGACAAGCAGCGCCGAAATGGCATCTTGATCGGCCGAAATATCGATCCAGTCGATTTCCGTTCTCGGCGTCATAACCTCGCGTACCGGACGCTGGGCGAGGCGCACCACGCCGGCCAGCATCTGGTGCTGTTCGTGCTCGATCACACCGCTCCGGGTAGCTTCTGCGAACAGCATGTGCAGCTCTTCCGCGGTAACCGCACTCTGCCCCGCAGGGCGCACGCCCAGCATGCGGATGATCAGGCTGGATGAGGTATCGAGCAACCAGACCAGCGGGGCGGCTACTCTTGCCAGCAAGGCCATCGGGAGCGCCATGGCAATAGCGATCGGGACTGCTGCGCGCAGGGCGATCTGCTTGGGGACCAGTTCGCCGATCACCAGCGTGAAATAAGTGGTGAGCGCGATGACTCCCGCAAATCCGACTTCCGGGGCCCATTCGGGCGGAAGGCCCATGGCGACGAGCCGCTCACCGACGGGGCCGCCCAGGCTCGCGCCGGAATATGCACCGGCAATAATGCCGACGAGCGTGATGCCGATCTGCACGGTCGAAAGGAATTTGCCCGGGTCCGAAGCGAGCGAAATCGCCGTTCTCGCGCCGGCGCTGCCTTGATTGGCCGCAGACCGCAGGCGCGCAGTGCGTGCGGAAACGATGGCCAGCTCGCTCATGGCGAAGACGCCGTTGAGCAAGATGAGCCCGGAGATGATCAGGAGGTCTGTCCAGGGAAAGGGTGTCACACCCATGCGCTAGCACAAAAATTCGCGGATGCCAGTGCTTCGCGGAACACCAGCGCCTCTCGCTTGTTAAGAACCTTCAGAGACGCAGGTGGGCGCGTCCCACCTGGCGTGGCCGTACTTTCCCGATCCGGGTGAATGCGGTCATCACTCAAGAAGGGGATATAATATGCAAAAATCACGGATTTTCCTCGCAGGTTTCTCGGCGGTTGCTCTGATGGGCACCTCGGCTTGCGTCACCGACCCGAACACGGGTGAGAAGAAGATTTCACGCACCGTTCTCGGCGGCGTCGGCGGCGCGGTTGCCGGCGGCCTGCTTGGCGGCGTTATCGGCGGCAAGACCGGACGCATCATCGGTGCAGCGGGCGGTGCAGCAGCAGGCGGTTATGTCGGCTACCGCATGGACCAGCAGATCAAGGAACTGGAAGAACAGACCGCCGGTTCGGGCGTGGATGTTACTTCGGTCGATGGCGGCGAAGCGATCCTCGTCAACCTGCCCGACGGTGTGACTTTCGCCACCGGCAGCGCAACGATCAACTCGGCGTTCCGCAACACGCTCGACAATGTCGCAGCGAACCTTGTGCAATATCCGAACAGCCTGATCGACGTTTACGGCTACACTGACACGGCCGGCGCATCGGACTTCAACCAGCGCCTTTCGGAACAGCGTGCACAGGCAGTTTCCAACTACCTGACCAGCCGCGGCGTCGCTTCGTCGCGTATCCGCTGGATGGGGTTTGGTGAAACCAACCTCGCAGTGCAGACCGGTGACGGCGTATCAGAACCGCTTAACCGCCGCGTCGAAATCAAGATCATCCCGTTCGATCAGGATGATGTCGAAGCCGCTCAAGGCAACTAAGTGCCTGGGCCCTTCGGGGTATGTCGCAGAGAAAGGGATCGGGGCCACCCCGGTCCCTTTTTCTATTCAGGCTACTGTTTGGAAAGCGACGCGGCCCGGTCGGCAAGGTGCTCGACCGTGGCCGAGTGAATGCCGGGCGAACTGACAACCAGTCCGAAGGCGCGCGGATCGCGTTTGTTGTAATTCAGCTTGCGCCCGAAAGCGTCGGACACGGCGGCGCCTGCTTCGCGCGCGATCAGCGCGGCGGCCGCGATGTCCCATTCGAAACCCCAGCGTAGAGTCGCCACAAGATCCGCCTCGTCGGCGGCGACCATCGCGATACGCAGCGCGATCGAGTTGGGCTGGTAAACTTTCTCCAGCATCTGATCCTGTTTCATGAGGTCAGCGGCAGGAACGCGGGCGCCGATGAATTCGCTGCGCGTGGACGACTGAAGGAGGGTGCCGTTCAAGGTCGCGCCCTGACCCGCGATGGCCTGCCAGACCTCGTTGCGCGCCGGTGCGCACAGAGAGCCGATCAGCGGACGGCCTGAACTGATGAGCGCGACCGAGACGGCCCATCCCGGTCTGCCGCGGATGAAATCGCGGGTGCCGTCGATCGGATCGACCAGCCAGATGAGATCACGGTCGATTCGCGAGGGATCGTCCACCGTCTCTTCGGACAACCATCCTGCGGACGGCAGCAAGGCTCCCAATTCGCGCTTGAGAAAGGCGTCAACGGCCAAGTCCGCATCGCAAACCGGGCTACCTGGGGTCTTCTCCCAAGTGCGCACGTCATTGCCCGCTCCGGGCCAGAGGCCAAGCGCGATACGCCCCGCTTCGGAGACGATCGATTCGAGTTGCTTTCCGTCAATCATGGATGGACAGCGCACCTGCACCCGAAAACCGCACTTTTCAAGCGCGGCCAGACATGCTTATGCGGGCCGCGAGTCTCATATTCCCTCCAGCCGCGCAAAACGCGAAGGACGAAAGCCCGAAATGAACATCCACGAATACCAGGCCAAGGAACTGCTCGCGAAATACGGCATCGCCGTCCCTGCGGGCCACGCAGCGCTCACCGTCGAAGAGGCGGTCGAAGGCGCCAAACAGCTTCCGGGACCGCTCTACGTGGTGAAGGCGCAAATCCACGCCGGCGGACGCGGCAAGGGCAAGTTCAAGGAACTGGGCCCCGATGCGAAGGGCGGCGTTCGCCTTTCCAAGAGCATCGAAGAAGTGGAAGCCAATGCCAAGGAAATGCTCGGCAACACGCTGGTCACTATCCAGACCGGCGATGAAGGCAAGCAGGTCAACCGCCTCTACGTGACCGACGGCGTCGACATTGCTCACGAATATTATCTCTCAATGGTCGTCGACCGTGCCAGCGGACAGGTCGCCATGATCGTGTCCACCGAAGGCGGCATGGACATCGAAGACGTCGCGCACAACACGCCCGAAAAGATCGCCAACATCACCATCGATCCGGCGCAGGGCTTCATGCCCCACCACGGCCGTGCAGTGGCCTTCGCCCTCAAGCTGAGCGGTGATACCAACAAGCAGGCGCAGAAGCTGGCCAAGCAGCTTTATACCGCCTTCATGGACCTCGACATGGAAATGCTCGAGATCAATCCGCTGGTCGAAGACAAGGACGGCAACCTCCTGGTGCTCGACACCAAGATGAGCTTCGACGGCAATGCGCTTTATCGTCACAAGGATGTCGAAGCCCTGCGCGACGAAACCGAAGAAGATCCGGCCGAAGTCGAAGCGAGCGAATATGACCTCGCCTACATCAAGCTGGACGGCAACATCGGCTGCATGGTCAACGGCGCCGGCCTCGCCATGGCTACGATGGACATCATCAAGCTCAACGGCGCCTTCCCGGCCAACTTCCTCGACGTTGGCGGCGGTGCGACCAAGGAAAAGGTCACCGCGGCTTTCAAGATCATCCTCAAGGACCCGGCTGTCGAAGGCATCCTCGTCAACATCTTCGGCGGCATCATGAAATGCGACATCATCGCCGATGGCATCGTTGCCGCAGCGAAGGAAGTGAACCTGTCGGTTCCGCTGGTCGTCCGCCTCGAAGGCACGAATGTGCAGCAGGGCAAGGACATCCTCGCCAATTCGGGCCTGCCAATCGTCAGTGCCGACGATCTGGGCGATGCTGCCCGCAAGATCGTGGCCGAGGTGAAGCAGGCGGCCTGAGGCCTCTGGCTTCCCGATACTAGGTTTCCAAAGGGCGGGCTCTGGCGACAGGGTCCGCCTTTCTCTTGGGCGGATGGGAACACTCGCATTCCACCTGCCTTATCTAAGCAAGCACCGGCCCCGCCCTGCTTGACGTTTACGTAAACGCAAGCTAGGCGGACGCCACATTCATTCGAGAGGAAGGAACTCCCATGAAAATCCTCGTACCCGTCAAACGGGTGATCGATTACAACGTAAAGCCGCGCGTCAAGGCTGATGGATCCGGGGTCGACCTCGCCAACGTCAAGATGAGCATGAACCCGTTCGACGAAATCGCTGTCGAAGAGGCTATCCGCATCAAGGAAGCGGGCAAGGCAGAAGAAATCATCGCCGTGTCCGTCGGCCCGGCCAAGGCACAGGAAACGCTGCGTACCGCGCTCGCCATGGGTGCAGACCGCGCGATCCTTGTCGAAACCGACGATCAGGTCGAACCGCTCGCTGTGGCCAAGATCCTCAAGGCGATCGCCGACGAGGAACAGCCCGGCATCGTAATGCTCGGCAAGCAGGCGATTGACGACGATTCGAACCAGACCGGCCAGATGCTTGCCGCCCTCATGGGCCGCCCGCAGGGTACGTTTGCGAACACTGTCGAAGTCGACGGCGAAAGCGTCACTGTGAAGCGCGAAGTCGATGGCGGTCTTGAAACCGTGAAGCTTACGCTTCCCGCGATTGTCACGACCGACCTTCGCCTTAACGAGCCGCGCTATGCTTCCTTGCCGAACATCATGAAGGCCAAGAAGAAGCCGCTCGACACCAAGACACCGGGTGACTTCGGCGTAGACACTGCGCCGCGCCTCAAGACAACCAATGTCTCCGAACCGCCGGTCCGTCAGGCAGGTGAGAAGGTCGAAGATGTCGATGCGCTGGTCGCCAAGATCAAAGCGCTGGGCATCGCCTGATCCCTCCCGGACACGAAAGGAACAATGCTATGAAAACTCTCGTCTGGGTCGAACACGACAATGCCGAGATGAAGGACGCCACCCTTGCTGCAGTAACCGCTGCGGGCAAGCTGGGTGAAGTCCACCTGCTGGTCGCCGGTTCCGGTTGCCGTGCAGTTGCCGAACAAGCCGCAAAGATTGCCGGCGTGGGCAAAGTCCACCTCGCCGATGATGCGGCTTACGAGAACGCGCTTGCCGAGAATATCGCTCCGCTGGTTGCAGACCTGATGGGCCACCATGATGCGTTTGTGGCTCCGGCGACAACGACAGGCAAGAACGTCGCCCCGCGCGTCGCAGCCCTGCTCGACGTGATGCAGATTTCGGACATTCTGTCGGTTGAAGGCGACAAGACCTTCACTCGCCCGATCTATGCCGGCAACGCCATTGCCACGGTCGAATCCAGCGATGAAAAGCTGGTCATCACCGTCCGCGGCACGGCGTTCGAGAAAGCGGCCGCTGAAGGCGGCTCAGCCTCAGTCGAAGACGTTTCGGGTCCAGGCGACGCCGGACTTTCCAGCTTCGTTTCAGCCGAGATCGCCGAAAGCGACCGTCCCGAACTCACCAGCGCCAAGGTCATCGTTTCCGGCGGCCGCGCGCTGAAGGACGCAGAGACGTTCGAACAGGTCATCACCCCGCTTGCCGACAAACTGGGTGCAGGTATCGGCGCAAGCCGCGCCGCGGTCGACGCAGGCTACGTCCCGAATGACTATCAGGTCGGCCAGACCGGCAAGATCGTGGCACCGGAAGTTTACATCGCCATCGGTATTTCGGGGGCAATCCAGCACCTTGCCGGGATGAAGGATTCCAAGACCATCATCGCGATCAACAAGGACGAAGATGCACCGATCTTCCAGGTTGCGGACATCGGCTTGGTGGCTGACCTGTTCAAGGCAGTACCGGAACTGACCGACAAGCTTTAAGGCTTCGTCTAACCAAGTTTGCAAAGACCCCTTGTTCCAGTTACCCTACTGGAATGAGGGGTTTTTTCTTATTTCCGCTGTCCTCGATCTTACTTGGTATCGGCGCCCTGACGCCGGGAATCGCTGCTGCTCAGGATGGTGAGGAGCTCTTCAAGGCTGCCCAATATCCCGCTGACGGCAAGTGGAGCCTTTCCCAGACGGAATACAGCTGCTCGGTCAGGCGCGATTTCGTCAAGGACGGTGACCGGATATCGCTGGTCATGCGCAGCGTACAGCCCGGCATAGAGGTGCAATTCGGTGTGTTTGGCGAGGATGTCTCTCGCCGCAAGACACGCATATCAGCTGGCTTCATCCCCTCGGGCGGGCAAAACGCCGTCGAAAATCTCGCTGATGCGAACCTTGGCGAAACGCCCGGCTTGGTATTCTCAGGCTTCATCTTCCCGCAGATCGCATTTGAAATCGCCGAGGGAGGAAATCCCGACGAGGCAATAGCCAAATTCGATTCGCTCGCGGCGGCCACCACCCATTTCGCAATTCAGGGTCTCACCCCCGAGCCTGTAGCGCTCAAAACGAACGCGATTACGCAGGCCGCCTCTGCGCTGGATAAATGCGTCTGGGGCAGGCTCGCTGAAATGGGCATTACCGAAAAAGGGCTTGCAGCCATTCGCACAGCGCCAAGTCCTCGCGGATATGCCGAATGGTCGGCGAAAGTCGCTGCCGTCTACCCCAAGGAGGCCCTGCGTGAAGGGTTCCAGGGCCTTGTCGCGATGCGCGTCGTTGTCGATGAACAGGGCAAGCCGCGCTTTTGCCATGTGGCGGACGAACTCATCGCGCAAACGCTTAGGGAGGCAGCGTGCGAAGCGATGCTAGAGCATGCGCGCTTCGAGCCCGCCAAAGACCGAGAAGGGTCGCCGGTCGTCGGTCTCTATTTTCAGAACGTGCGCTACAAATTCCCGGCGGGGGTCGATGCTCACGGCATGAGATACGAATGACGGCCAGAACTAGATAGAGGTAGCGGCCGATCCGCCAATTGTCGGACCGACCAATTGGCAGACATCGGCCCAGTAGCAGACCCTTTCAGGACAGTACCGGGACTGACCGAAAAGCTCTGATACATCGATAAACGGACTATATTCGCAGAAGAGGCGGTAATTCGGTTGCGAATTGCCGCCTTTTTCATATTATGAGTGCTCTATTTACAGGGGAAGGGTCGCACCTTGAGAATCGTCACACCCATTGTTGCAGCCGTGGTTTTCTCGGCACAGCCCGGAATTCTGTCAGCAAAAGAGACGACTGTCCTAGAGCCAACTTCGAACTGGAATCTCGATTACGGCGAAGAAACGTGCCGCTTGGGTCGCAGTTTCGGGGAAGGTGAGAACAAGGTCATCTTACTCCTTTCCAAATACTCTCCTGACACCGGAATGGAGATGATGGCGACGGGCAAATTGCTCAAAGCCAACAGCTCGCGCAAATTCACATACAGTTTCCACGAAGGCGACGAGATCGATGTCGAACGTCCGCTGTTTGGCGAGCTCGAAGGTGACGAAACAATCTGGCAATTTTCCGGAGGGTTGATCCCGTCCGACGTCTTGGAAGAATTGAGTGACGCAGATGCAAGCCCGCAGGAATACAAGGCCGCTGAAGCCAAAGCTGCGGCTGAAGCCAGGCGCCTCACGCTCAATATCGGACGGTCGACCTCGGTAGCGCTCAATACGGGGAAGCTGTCCGCTGCCATTGTGGCGATGAACACTTGTACGCATGATCTGGTCAGAAGCTGGGGTTACGATCCTGAGGCTCTCGCCAAGATCGCGACCGGACCGGAGCCAGTGGGACGCATCACCAGCTGGTTCAACGCCAGTGACTATCCCGCTGAAGCCTTGAGGAAGAACCTGTCTGGCGCAGTGCGCTTCCGCCTCGGCATCGACGAGAAGGGTCAGATCGAAAACTGCACCATCCAGTCGTCCTATTCGGACCCGTCTTTTCCCGAGAAAGTGTGCTCCGAGTTCCAGCGCAAGGGCAAGTTCGAACCTGCTCGCGATGCAGAGGGGACCCCCCTCGCCAGCTATTGGACCAACACGGTGGTATTCGTCACTCGCTAGTCGCGAGTGGCCGCGCACTGATCAATAAAGGAAGGTGGACAGCGCGTGAATCGTCACGCCAACCAAGCCGCCGACCAGCGTTCCGTTAATACGGATAAACTGAAGGTCGCGGCCCACTGCACCCTCGACCCTGTCGGTTAGCGTCGTCGCATCCCAGCGGCGCACGGTTTCCGACACCAGCTGCACGATCTGGTCGCCGTAACGCGTTGCAATGCCCACTGCGGTGCGCCGGGCAAAGCGGTTCACCTGCATCTGCAGCCGCTCGTCATCGCGGAGCGCTGCACCCAATTCACTTAGCGTCTCGCCAAGATATCCGGGGCCGGTTCCACCCGAATCCTTGATCGACTGGATCAGGCGCGCGCGAATGCGCTCCCAGACGCCTTGCCACCAGTCGGCAATTGCTGGGTTGTGCAACAGCTCGGTCTTCATCCGCTCCACGCGTTCCTGCATCTCGGGATCGTCACGGAGGCCCTTGGCCAGTTCTTCCAGCCCTTCTTCGATCTTGTCCCGCAGGGGGTGCTCAGGATCGACCAGCACCTCGGCGAGCAGCTTGTAGAGGCCGTCGATCACCGAATTGGCCAGCCGCTCGTCGAGGCCGGTAAACCGCAGCACGGCATTTGCGCGCTTGTGCACCATGTCGCGCACCAGCTCTTCATTGTCTTCAAGTACCAGGCCGGTCCAACGGATGATCTTGTCGATCAGCATCTTGTGCCGCCCATCGGCAATCATCGCTTCGAGCATTCCCCCGAGGAGCGGTGCAATCTCGAGCTTTTCCAGCTGCGCTGCGATCCCGCTGCGTACCTGCGTGCCCAAGCGGTCCGGATCGAGAGATTCCAGGACTTCTACTGCAAGGTCGCCCGCCCCTGCCCTTATACGCGCGTCTTTCGCCGCTTTCGGGTCCGCGAGGTAGGAGCCGACGGCGCCCGCCATGTTCATCGCCCCCATGCGCCGGGCGACGACTTGTGCGGTAAGAAAGTTGCTGCGCAGGAAGTCCGCCATCGTATCGGCGATGCGGTCCTTGTTCTCCGGTATGATCGCCGTGTGCGGAATCGGAATGCCGAGCGGGTGGCGGAACAGGGCGGTGACCGCGAACCAGTCGGCAAGCCCGCCGACCATTGCCGCCTCGGCAAACGCATGGACATAGCCCCAGGCCGGATGCACTTCGAGATACCGGCCCGACAGGATAAAGATCGCAGCCATGACGAACAGCATGCCCGTGGACGCGCGGCGCATCGTGCGCGCACGGTCAGGGGTCAAGGAGTTGCCGCTGGCTGGATTGGATGCTGTGGGCTTGCTCGCCATATCTTAGGCGACGCTTACTCCGCCGGTTCGATCCCGGGTTGCCCGCCTTGCGGCGGCACAACGCGATCTTCGTCACCAGGACGATAGGTCAGGAAGCGATTGCGCATCCATGGTCCGGCGCGCTTTTCGAAGCCGTCGGCGAGGCTGAAACCGGCCGGGACGATCAGCAGCGTAAGCACTGTTGAAAGGATCAGGCCGCCGATGACAACTGTGCCCATCGGGGCGCGCCATGCGCCGTCGCCCGAAAGGCTGAGCGCTGTCGGGACCATACCTGCCGTCATCGCAACAGTGGTCATGACGATGGGCTGGGCACGCTTGTGGCCAGCATCGATAATCGCCTCCATCTTCGAGACGCCGGACTCCATAGCCTCGATGGCGAAGTCGATTAGAAGGATCGAGTTCTTCGAAACGATGCCCAGGAGCAACAGCACACCGATCAGGACCGGCATGGAAAGGGGCTGGCCCACGATCCACACGAGGAAGATGCCCCCAAGCGGTGCGAGCGCGAGCGAGGTCATGTTGACCAGCGGGCTCATCAGGCGCTTGTAGAGCAGCACCAGCACTGCGAAAACCAACAGGATACCGGCCAGCAAGGCGACGCCGAAGTTGTCGAGCAGTTCCTGCTGCAATTCATCCTCGCCAACCTGGTCGCGGATCACGCCTTGCGGCAGGTTCGTGAGAGCAGGCAGGGCGTTGATCTGCTCCATCGCATCCCCGCGCAGCACGCCGCTGGCAAGGTCCGCGCCGATCAGGACACGGCGGTTCTGGTTGTAACGCTGGATCGTGGTCGGGCCGGCTCCGAAAGAAATATCGGCGATGCGGCCCAAGGGTACCGAAGCGCCCGTGGCAGTCGGAACTGGCAGGTTCTGGATCGTGGTCAGATCCTCGCGCGCGGACTCAGGCAATTGTACGCGGATCGGAATTTGCCGATCGGAGAGCGAGAATTTCGCAGCATTCTGCTCGATTTCGCCCATCGTCGCGATGCGGATCGCCTGACCAACCGCAGCGGTCGAAACGCCGAGGTCAGCCATCAATTCCGCGCGCGGACGGATAAGGATTTCTGGGCGCGGAACGTCAGCCGTGATGCGCGGCGCCACAATCGTCGAGACGCCTTTCATCTCTTCGACGAGCTTCGAGGCCGTTTCGTTCAGCAGAACCGGATTGGAACCGGCCAGCATGATCGAAAGATCACGTCCGCTACCGCCGCCGCCGCCGGGGCCATTCATCGAATTCCAGCGCACCCGCGCGTCTGGAATTTGCGCCAGTTCCGGCGCAAGATCGCGCGTGAAGACATAGGACGGACGCTCGCGGTCTTCTTTGAGCGTGATATAGATAGTCGCGCTGCCTTCGCTAACACGCTCCAGGGCCCGTTCGACTTCCTGCTGTTCGTAAAGCAGGGCAGCAACCCGGTCAGACACGAGTTCGGTCGCCTCGAGCGTGGTGCCGGGCACCATTTCGATGCGGATCTGGGCATTCGCATCGTCGACTTCCGGATTAAACTGGAATGGTGTCTGGCCGAAAAGCAGGACTGTCAGCAGGAACGAGAACCACCCTACGCCGAGCATCCATACGCGGTGATCGTAGAAGCGAGCCTCGAGATAATCCCACGAAGCCAACATGCGCTCTCCGAAAAACGACGTCGTCCGGCGAAGTCCAAACAGCGCAACGATGAGGGTGGCAAGCCCGAGTATGAGTGCAATCGCCGACGTTGCAATGGTCTTTATCAGCGAAGGCTGCTCTTTAGCCTCGGTCGCGAGCTCGAATGCACTTAGCAGTTGCGAGAAAAGGGAAAGAAGGCCCTCGAGATCGACCGCCGCCCATATTCCAACCCCTGCCACCAGCGCACCCACAACTGAGCGCAAAACGACCTTCGGGATCGAGAGGATTCCCCGCATCAGCAAAGCCATTGCTGCAAGGCCAGCAACCACAGCTACGCCTAGCTGGATAAGCTGCAGCGGGCGCATGACTAGTGCGTGGACAAAGCTGTCCTCGCTGGCCACAGCATTGGCCAGGGTTTCCGGAATTTTCAGGCTGTCGATCATGCTGAAGGCCACGAAGACCCCAGCGCCCGATGCTACCAGTAACAGCAGGACGACGAGAAACAGCGAGATTGCATAGGCCCAGCGACGCTTTGGCCCGGCCAAGCCCTCACGCCGTGCGCGCATCTTGCCGCGTTCGAGCGACCAGTGGAGGACTTCCATATAACGGTCCATCCACTTTCCCTCGCCGTGGGCGGCATGACCCTTGGCCTTGAGAAAATAAGCGGCAAGCATCGGTGTGATCATGCGCGCGACAGCAAGGCTCATCAGCACTGCAACCACCACGGTCAGGCCGAAATTCTTGAAGAACTGACCGGTCACGCCGGGCATCAGGCCGACTGGCAGGAACACGGCAACGATACAGAAAGAGGTGGCAACCACGGGCAGCCCGATCTCGTCGGCCGCATCGATTGACGCCTGGTAGGCGCTCTTGCCCATGCGCATGTGGCGCACGATATTTTCGATCTCCACGATGGCATCGTCGACCAGGACACCAGCCACCAGCCCCAGCGCCAACAGGGAAAGCTGGTTCAGGTTAAACCCCAGCAGGTCCATGAACCAGAAGGTCGGGATCGCCGATAGCGGAATGGCAACGGCGGAAATCGCCGTCGCGCGCCAGTCGCGCAGGAAGAAGAACACGACAACGACTGCAAGGATCGCGCCTTCGATCATGGCCGCAATCGAGCTGGAATACTGGTCCTTGGTATATTTTACCGTGTCGAACAGCTGGATGAAGCGCAGGTCGGGGTTGGCTTCCTCGATCTTGGCGATCTCGGCCTGAGCCTTTTCGAAGACACTTACGTCAGAGGCGCCTTTCGCGCGGCTCATGTAGAAATTGACGACTTCCTGATCGCGAACCTTGCTGATCGAGGTGCGTTCGGAATACCCGTCACGCACAGTCGCGACATCACCAAGCTTCAGGGTCGTGCCATTGGACAAGCGGATCTGTCGCTCGGAAAGCTCGTAAGCACTGGCCGTATTGCCCAGCACACGGACCGATTGCCGAGTGCCGCCAACTTCGGCCATGCCACCTGCGGTATCGAGGTTATCGCGCCGCAGCACGGAATTGATCTCGCTCGCAGTCACTCCGAATGCCTGCATCTTGGGGAGATCGAGGATGACTTCGATTTCGCGGTTCACCCCGCCGAACCGGCCCGCCTCGGCCATGCCATCGACGGACAGCAGGCGCTTGGCCACCGTATCATCAATGAACCAGCTGAGCTGTTCGATGGTCATGTCATCGGCTTCGACCGCGTAGATGCCGAGAAAGCCGCCAGCGATTTCAACCTTCTCGACGCGCGGTTCCAGGATGCCGTCCGGCAAGCTGCCGCGGACCCGGTCGATCGCGTTCTTGATTTCTACAACGGCGTTGTTGGAATCTGTGCCGATTTCGAATTCTACGAAGGTGTTGGAGCTGCCTTCGCGGGCGGTTGAAGTGATCTTGTTGACGCCATTGACCGAACGCACGGCGCTTTCGACCTGCTGCGTGATCTGGTTTTCGATTTCCGTCGGAGCAGCGCCAGGCTGCGAAATCGTGATGTTGACCGCCGGAAAATCGATGTCCGGATTGTTCACCACGTCCATGCGGACAAAGCTGAGAATACCGGCAAGCAACAGGGCCGTGAACGCAACCAGGGGAATGACCGGGTTGCGAATGGACCAAGCGGAGATATTGCGGAAGCTCATATGACCCGGCCTTTAATTCTCGAGCGCACGGGGATTGACCGTTTCGCCCTCGGTAAGGAAGCCGCCGGCGCGCAGGACGATCTTTTCGCTGCCCGTGATACCGCTTTCGATGATTACGCCTTCACTGGTGACATTTCCGGCTTCGACCGAAGTGCGCCGCGCCTTGTTTTCGCCGTCGATGACATAAACGAAACTGCCCTCATCGTCGGACAATACGGCACTTTCCGGCAGGATCGGCGCAGTTGTCGTACCGCTGAGGATCGTTGCAGTTGCAAAGCCGCCCGGGCGCAATCCGGGTGCGTACGGAAGTGCGATGCGCGCAGTGCCCTGGCGGTTCTGCCGGTCAATTGTCGGAGCGATCTGCCAGACCTGGCCGGTAAATGACTTGTCCGTGCCCACCGGCGTCACTTCCGCCGAGACGCCTGCACTCAGCTGGGCCAGCTGTTCTTCGCCGACCTGAGCGAGCATTTCGATCTCGCCGCCGCGTGCAATGAGAAATAGCGGGCCAGAGCCGGCCGAAACGGTCGCGCCAACTTCGACACTGCGGCTCAGGATAAGTCCTGCGGCAGGCGCCACGATGTTGAGCCGCGCATTACGGGCCTGAAGTTCGCGCAAGGATGCCTGCGCAACGCGGACACGCGCGGCAGCAGCATCGCGGGTCGCAGTAAGGCGATCTACGTCAGCTTTGGAGACGAAGCCGCGCTCGACCAGCTGGAGCGAGCGATCGAGATTGGACTGGGCGAGATTGGCGTCGGCCTGAGCGACCTGGATCTGCGCGGCGGCGCTCTGGGCCTGCTGCGATTGCACCGAACGGTCGATTACTGCGAGCACCTGGCCCTGTCGGACCCAGTCACCGGCCTCGACCGGGATGGTAACAACACGGCCGCCTTCACCGACGACACCGACAGGCATTTCACGGCGAGCCGCGAGAACCCCGGTTGCGACTATTTCGCCGGCCACGGTAGTTCTGCCGGGCGATACCACGGTAACCGTAGCTGCCTGGGAATCGCGATCGGCGACGTCTTCTTCAGCGCCCGCGGTCAGATACAGGTAAGCGGCGATGATCGCTGCCAGGACGAGAATGGCACCAATGATCCAGCGCTTCGTGTGGCGCGCGGGCTTCTCCATTCCGAATTCCTCCTCGGGCGCGACTACCGCAGCTTCGGCCGTGTCAGATTGTATGCCGGACTCGTAATTCATCTTTTCGTCCCGATTTCTCGCAGCTTTAGTCGGCTGGTGTATTACTCGACTAAATCACAAAGCGCAAGACTGCGCATTCCCGCCCCTAAGGCCGGCTTCCCGTGAGGGCAATGGAACTCTCTATGAAGGGGTGATCTGGCCGGACGAAAGCCGCCCACGCAAAAGGGCGACAGGTTGCCCTGCCGCCCTTCCAAAAGACGTAGATACGTGTCTCGTATTTAGCGGACGCGGCCGCGCTGTACGAGGTTTACGATGCCGAGCAGTACCACGGCACCGACAATAGCGATGATGAGACCGGTCAGCGAAAATTCCTGCACGCTGCCAGAAACGCCGAGCAGCGGGCCAGCAATGAGATTGCCAAGGACCGAGCCGATGATACCGACAACAATGTTCCAGAAAATGCCCATCGAGGCATCGCGGTTCATGACCATGCTGGCGAGCCAGCCGGCAACACCGCCAACGATAAGTGCAATAATCCAACCCATTATAAATACTCCTGCTTTTGCCGCCGCCCCCTCCCCTTGAAAGAGGCAAAATGACGGAGATAATCGCGCCACTTAGCAACGCGAATTATTTCGAAAAGCGATCGGATTGGAAATTGGTTCCCGTGAGGGAATGTTTCAGTATTTGAACTGCCGTTCGTAAAGGTCACGGTAGTGCTGGATGCGGGTGACGCGAAGTCCCTGCATACCCGAACGGTCCACTGCACGCTGCCAGGAAGCAAATTCTTCCAGCGTGAGGCTGTAGCGCTCAAGCACCTCGTCGATGGTCAGCAAACCGCCTGTGACGGCTGCAACAACCTCCGCCTTGCGGCGCACGACCCAGCGCCGCGTCTTGGGCGATGGCAGATCCTTCAAGGTCAGCGGCTCGCCAAGCGGGCCGATTACCTGTGCAGGGCGGATGTCCTGATTTTCGATCATCTATTTCTCTTTGTCGCCATGCACCGCACCACTTGCGGCTCGCCCAGACTGTAGGGGAGCCTCTTTGCCATGCGCTAAACTTGTTTGGTTAACGGTGGTTTTACCTTTTTCGCTGGTCTCGCGGCGGACTTCGCCAAACGCCTCGAAGCCGCCCTGCGAACCCTTCGCGAGTTCATCGCGCAGTTCGCGAGTCGCTTCGAGCCGGGCGACCAGCTCGGTCCAGCGAAAACGCTGCAAAACCTCGTTTTCGCGTCCGTCCGCGAAAGCCTTGCGATTGATGTGCCCCTCAAACATGCCATTGTGAATACGGGCACATGGTAAAAAGTGTGTGAAGCATTGCATCTGGCGCAAACCGCTAAATGGTGGAGGCAAGCCCCCAAGCCGTGTATGGGGCCCGCCATGCCCGAATCCCGTCTTCTTGAACCGGCCACTGCAGCCGGACTTTTCGACCTGCCGCGCCCAGCATCAGAATGCCGCATCGTCGTCGCGATGTCCGGCGGCGTTGACTCCTCCGTAGTCGCGGCGCTGGCTGCGAAAAGCGGTGCCGAGGTCATTGGCATCACACTCCAGCTTTATGACTACGGCGCAGCGACCGGGCGCAAGGGTGCCTGCTGCGCCGGTGATGATATCGCCGACGCCCGTGCCGTGGCCGACAGGCTTGGCATAGCGCACTATGTTTCGGACCATGAAAGCGCGTTTCGCGAAGAAGTGGTCGAAACTTTCGCGGACGAATACCTTTCAGGGCGCACGCCGGTCCCCTGCATTCGCTGCAATATGGGCCCGAAATTCACCGATCTGTTCGCCATGGCGCGTGAGCTTGGAGCCGATTGCCTGGCGACCGGCCACTATGTGCAGCGCTTGATGGGCCCTGCCGGTGCCGAGCTCCACCGCGCCATCGATCCGGCGCGTGATCAGTCCTATTTCCTGTACGCCACGACCGAGGACCAGCTCGATTACCTGCGTTTCCCGCTCGGCGGCCTGCCCAAGGCAGAGGTGCGCGAATTGGCCGAGGCGGCCGGTCTGCGCAACGCGGCCAAGCCCGACAGCCAGGACATCTGTTTCGTGCCGGACGGCGATTATGCCAAAATCGTCAAGAAAATGCGGCCTGAAGGTGCAAGACCGGGGGATATCGTCCACGCAGCAACCGGCGACGTGCTCGGCCAGCACAAGGGCGTCATCCACTACACCGTCGGACAGCGGCGGGGCCTCGATATCGGAGGTCAGCCCGAGCCGCTTTACGTGACCGGGATCGATGCCGAAAACGCCCGCGTAATGGCCGGACCCAAGCGAATGCTCGCTGTGTCGGGTGCAAAACTCATAGAAACCAATCGCATCGGCCCGATGCCGGATGCTGCGCTTACTGCTAAAGTGCGCAGCCTGGCCAAGCCGGTGCCGATCATGCTCGACAGCCCGCTTGGCGACGGGGCCTCCGCCACGATCCGCTTCGCAGAGCCCGAGTTCGGCGTCGCGCCCGGACAAGCGGCGGTCATCTATGCGGGTGATCGGGTCATCGGCGGCGGCTGGATCGACGAAACTACGAGGATATCCGCCTGACCAGCGCTTGCATTGAGTGACCCTTTCTCCCTACCCGCTTAGGAAAATAGGAGACACGGGTTGTCCGCAAAGCGCGCATTAATCACCGGGGTGACCGGTCAGGACGGATCGTACCTGGCGCACCTGCTGCTGGGAAAGGGCTACGAAGTGCACGGCGTGAAGCGCCGCTCATCGTCTTTCAACACGGGCCGGATCGAAGACATCTATGAAGATCCGCACGTCGAAAACCCGCGTATGCACCTGCATTTTGGCGATGTTACAGACGCCACCAATATCATTCGCGTGGTCCAGGAAGTCCAACCGGACGAGATCTACAATCTCGCCGCACAGAGCCACGTACAGGTCAGTTTCGAGACCCCTGAATACACGGCCAACGCCGATGCGCTTGGCACGCTGCGACTGCTCGAAGCGATCAGAATTCTGAAGCTGGAGGATCGCACCCGCTTCTTCCAGGCGTCTACGAGCGAGATGTTTGGCAAGGTCCAAGTCAGTCCGCAGGACGAAGATACACCTTTTTACCCGCGCAGCCCCTATGCTGTGGCGAAGCTGTATGCCCACTGGATCACGGTGAATTACCGCGAAGCTTACGGCCTTCACGCCAGCTGCGGGATCATGTTCAACCATGAGAGCCCGGTTCGCGGCGAGACTTTCGTCACCCGCAAGATCACGCGCGGCGCAGCAGCGATATCTCTTGGTATTCAGGACCAACTCTATCTCGGCAATCTCGATGCCCAGCGCGACTGGGGCCATGCCCGCGAGTTTGCAGAGGGTATGTGGCTGATGCTGCAACAGGACGAGCCCGAAGATTATGTCCTGGCAACCGGCTCGACCCAAAGCGTGCGCGACTTCACAATCTGGGCGTTCGACGATGCTGGTATCGGCATCGAGTTTCGGGGTGAAGGGACGGACGAGAAGGGGTATTGCAAGGATACTGGCCGCTGCCTCGTCCAGATAGATCCGCGCTATTTCCGCCCGACCGAAGTCGATTACCTCTGCGGCAATGCCGCCAAGGCCAAGGCAAAGCTGGGCTGGGAGGCCAAGTCCGGAGTGCGCGAGCTCGCCCGCGAGATGGTCGCAGCAGACATCGCTGCGATCCGCGGGTACTAGCGGCCGATGACGTTCACGCTGTCGGGCAGGAAAATCTTCGTCGCCGGGCATGGCGGCATGGTGGGTTCGGCGCTTGTTCGGCGGCTGAAGCGCGAGCAATGCGAAATCGTCACGGCACCCCGGTCCCTGGATCTGCGCGAACAGGCTGACACACGTAACTGGTTTGAGGCCAATCGGCCCGAAGCGGTTTTGCTGGCCGCAGCACGGGTGGGCGGGATCATGGCCAATTCCTTGCGTCCGGCGGAGTTTCTCTACGATAATCTCGCTATCTCTGCGAATGTGATCGAAGCAGCCCGTCAGCACGGAACAATCAAGCTGCTGTTCCTCGGCTCATCGTGCATCTACCCGAAGTTCGCCCCGCAGCCGATTGCCGAAAACGCACTGCTGACCGGAGCGCTGGAGCCGACCAACGAAGCCTATGCCGTCGCCAAGATTGCCGGGCTCAAGCTGGTCGAGACCTACCGCAGGCAATATGCCTGCGACTTCATCTCGGCGATGCCGGCCAATCTGTACGGTCCCGGAGACAATTACGAACCCGAAGGCAGCCACGTCATCCCCGGTCTGATTCGCCGTATGCACGAAGCGAAGCTTTCCGGTGCCAGCGAGGTTGCGATCTGGGGGAGCGGTACGCCGCGCCGCGAATTCCTGCATGTCGACGACCTGGCCGATGCCTGCATCCTCCTCCTGCGCGAATACTCGGCCGAGGAGCATGTGAATGTGGGTTCCGGCAAGGACATTTCCATCGCCGATCTCGCGGGCAAAATCGCCAGCACGGTCGGCTTCAACGGCCAGATCGTATGCGATACCTCAAAGCCCGACGGAACGCCGCAGAAACTGATGGATTCCTCGCGGCTGGAAGCGATGGGCTGGTCCCCGTCCATTACCTTGGAAGATGGGCTGCCCAATGCGTATGCCGATTACCTGCGGGTCGCGACCTAACGCTCCCATTTCTTGAGGACGCAGCCATACCCTTCGCGGTAAGTGGCGGTATCCGAAGCGATAAACGGGACGCTTGCAGTCACGCTCTTGGGGCCGGGGTCTTCGCTGAGCATGACCAATTCGGTCCCCTCAACCTTGTCCTTGGCGCAGTCATCCAGACTTCGCCCCGCGACATAGCGGCATGAACACGCCACGCGAGCGGTATAGGCCGTACCCGCTTCGGCATTCTTGCGCAGTCCTTCGCCCCAGCCGAGCCAGGCCGCACCGGCCAGTACGGCCAGAAGGATAGCGAGCCACAGCCAGCGGCTGGCCAGGAGAGAGCGTTTTTTCGCCATTGCGGGAGAGGTTTCCTCGTGCGAGTGCGTGAGTCATGAAATTGCGGTCGCACCCCCTTATCGCCCTTACCCTTGCCGCCACAAGTCTTGGCTCATGCGGCGGACCCGGTCCCGCCGAAGAACCGCCGCTGAGCGCCGAAGCCCTTGCTGCCGTTACGCAAAATGCCGGGGCGCCGACCAAGGCCCTGGCGCGCGAAGTGGATGATCTTTTCACGATGGACGGGCTCGGCGAAACCCGGGCGCTGATCGTGATGCATGACGGAAAGATCGCTGCCGAGCGCTATTCGGAGGGATATGACGCGGACACCCGTTTTGTCAGCTGGTCGATGGCCAAGACGGTGACTGCAATGATGATTGGCCAGCTGGTTGGCGATGGTCTTCTCCGCCTCGATTCGCCCGCACCCGTACCGCGCTGGCAGCGTAGCGGCGATCCGCGGGCGGACATCACATTGCGCCACCTGCTGCAAATGCGCAGCGGGCTGGAGCATACCGAGGTCGGAGAGCCGCTGTATGAAAGCAGCGAAGTGCGCATGCTGTTCCTTGAAGAGCGCGACAACATGGCGGGTTTTGCCACCGCCCAGCCGCCTGAAGCCGAGCCGGGCGAGAAGTTCGAATATTCGTCCAACACCACGGTGATCCTGGCTGATATCGCGGCGCGCGCGCTGACCGACAGCAGCGATCCCGAAGCGCGCCGGCTGGCAGTCAGTGATTATTTGCAGGCACGGCTATTCGATCCGCTGGGCCTGACATCGATGGTGCCGGAATTCGACCGGTCAGGCACGCTGATCGGCGGCAGCCTGATGCACGCAGATGCCCGCGACTGGGCAAAGCTGGGCGAGCTGCTGCGGCGCAAGGGATCAAACCGCGGAGAGCAACTGGTCCCGCGCAGCTGGGTCGAAGAAATGGTGAAGCCCAGTCCGGCAAGTTCGCATTACGGGCTGCAAACATGGCTCAATCGGCCCAACGGCGAGCCGCAGCACCCCCTGTTCCCCGACCGCGCACCGCACAGTGCCTATTCGATGATCGGCCACATGGGGCAGTATGTGTTCGTTTCGCCCGAACAGGGGCTGACGATTGTGCGGTTGGGGCATTCCAACCGGGAAGAGCGTGAGGCGATGCTGCAGCAGCTCGCCGATGTGATCGAACTCTATCCCGTTCGGGGCAGGTAGAACTCGCCCTTCACCACGGTGACGCACGATCCGCCAAGCCATGCCTGATCGCCTGCGCGGCGGCAGGTAGCACGGCCGCCGCGCTGCGATGCCTGGAACGCGGTGAAATTGTCCCGCCCGAGCTTTTCGGTCCAGAACCATGTCAGCGCCGCATGGGCTGAGCCGGTGAAACTGTCTTCATCGACCCCGCCGCCCGGCACGAAAACCCGGCTGATCACATCAGTATCGGTGCCCGGCGCAGTGCAGATAAACTGGTCGTTCCCGAGCGCCTTCAATCCGCGGAGATCGGGATCGATTGCCCGCACGGCAGCCTCGTTCTCGAACAGGTAGACGCCGTAGCCGCCCGGATTCAGCCAGACTTCCGTGGGCTGCGCGCCGAGGAAACCGACCGCCTCATCCCAAGCCCCCTGCTCGGTCGGGATGAGCGGCAGGCCAAGCTCGTATCCAGCATCGCTGCGGCAAACTTCGAGAATGCCCGCCCTTCGGGTGCGGAAGGTCACGCGCTCCCCGCCATCGCGCGTGAGGACCACGTGCCCGCTCGCCAATGTGGCATGGCCGCACAGCTGCACTTCCTCGGTCGGAGTGAACCAGCGAAGCTCGTAATCGGCCTCACCGGTCTGGTCGGGCAGGATGAAAGCGGTTTCGGCAAAAGCGTTCTCTTCGCCGATCGCCTGCAGGACATCGTCCGGCAGCCACGTATCCAGCGGCATTACGGCCGCCTGATTGCCCTTGAACGGCGCGTCAGCGAAGGCATCGACATGCCAATAGGGAATGGCGCTCATTTCTCGTTCTCCAGCCGGTCGAACTCGTTCTCTTCGACGAGCGGGTTGCCGGGTTCATCGACATGACCCTCCGGGTCGATATGGATCAGCAGTTCCATGTCGGGATATTGCGCGCACAGATCAGCTTCCACTCGCTCGATGATGTCATGCGCCTCTTCCACCGTCATCGTGCCGGGCAAATCGACGTGGAACTGGACGAAATCCCGGTGCCCGCTGGTACGGGTGCGCAGGTCATGGAGGTTGGAAAGCTCGGGATGCCGGGCCGCGGCTTCGACGAAAGCGAGACGTTTTTCCTCTGGCCACTCGCGGTCCATGAGATCGTCGACTGCCTCGCCCGCGGCATTGAACGCGCCCCAGCCAAGCCATGCAGCAATTGCCAGGCCGAACAGGGGATCGGCGCCGGTCAGTCCGGCGAATTGGTCGAGAACCAGCGCTGCAATGACTGCGACGTTGAGCAACAGGTCGGACTTGTAATGAAGGTGATCGGTCTGGATCGCGAGGCTGCGGGTGCGATTCATCACGTAACGCTGCCAGCCGAGCAGCGCGAAAGTCAGCACGATCGCGATGACCGAGACACCAATGCCTTCTTCGGCGGCTGAGGTTTGGCCCCCTTGCGCCCATTGCATAATCGCGCGGATGGCGATCCCGAAAGCTGAGAGGGCTATCAGCATGACCTGAAATATTGCCGCAAGCGCCTCTGCCTTGCCGTGGCCGAACCGATGATCTTCGTCAGCGGGCTGCGCTGCGATCCAGACCCCAGTCAGCGTCGCGAGGCTGGCGATCAGGTCCAGCGCCGAATCGGCCAGGCTGCCGAGCATTGCGGTCGAGCCGGTAATAAGGCTCGCCCAGGTCTTGAGCGCGACAAGCACGACCGCCACCGATATCGAGGCAAGCGCAGCAGAGCGCGCGAGCCATGCGCGCCGGTCGGTCATGGGTAGAGCAGCGTGTTCGACCACGCTTCTGTAGGGCTGGAGCGCGTGAAGCGGCGGCGGTCATGCAGCCGGTAATCGCGGTCCTGCCAGAATTCGATCGCAAGCGGCGACAGCACGAAGCCCGTCCAGTGCGGCGGCCGGGGAATATCGCCTTCGGGATACCGCTCTTCCAGCGACGCGACGCGGTCGAGATAGAGTTTCCGGTCGGGAAGCGGCCGCGACTGGTCGCTGGCAGCAGAGCCGATCTGCGAACCCCGGGGGCGCGAGTGGAAATAGGCATCTGCCTGATCGCTCGAAACTTCTTCAAGCGGACCCTCGATACGGATCTGGCGGCGCAGGCTTTTCCAGTGGAACAGCAGTGAAGCGTGCATGTTCGCGCGAATTTCCTCGCCTTTGCGGCTTTCGGCATTGGTGTAGAAGACAAACCCGCCGCCAGAGCCCCAGTGCGCCCCGTGGCCCTTCAGCAAAACCATCCGCACCGAGGGGCGCGCCTGCGGGTTCGCCGTAGCCAGCGCCATCGCATTCGGGTCGTTTGGCTCGCTCGCCTTGGCCTCGCCAAACCAGATTTCGAACAGCGAAAAGGGATCGCTTTGGGGGATGGTGCTTTCTTGATCCATGAGCATAGCCCCTAACCTCTTCATCGCCTCGGGCAAAGCACGAAGCTTGCGCGGCGCGAGTGTTACACCTAGCTAACACGCTATGGCCGATCCCTATTCCATCCTTGGCGTCCCGCGCTCCGCGTCCGAAAAGGACATCAAGAGCGCATATCGCAAGCTCGCCAAGGAGCTTCACCCAGACCGCAACAAGGATAATCCCAAGGCTGCGGAAAAGTTCAGCGTCGTGACGAACGCTTATGATCTCCTGTCCGACAAGGACAAGCGAGCCCGTTTCGACCGCGGCGAAATCGACGCCGAAGGCAATCCGACCAATCCGTTTGGCGGCATGGGCGGCGGCTTTGGCGGAGGGCATCCGGGCGGACAGCGCGGGTTCCGGTCGGAAGACTTCCAGGGCTTCGGGAATGAGAGCGTCGACATCGGCGATATTTTCGAAGGCTTGTTCGGCGGCAATCGCGGCGGCGCGCGGGGACGGTCCGATCCCTTCGCCGGTCGGCGGCCACCGCCCAGCAAGGGCGCCGATATCGCCTATACTCTGCGCGTTCCTTTCACCGATGCAGCCTCGCTGCGTGATCAGCGCATTACGCTGGCCGATGGCAAGACGATCGACCTGAAGCTTCCCAAAGGCGTCGAAGACGGGACCCAGATGCGCCTCAAGGGCAAGGGCCAGACGGGTCCTGGCGGGACCGGCGACGGGCTGGTGACAATCAAGATTGACCGTCACAAGCTCTATCGCCGCGACGGCGACGATGTGCGTTTCGACCTGCCGATCACGCTCGATGAAGCGCTGAACGGAGGAAAGGTCCGCGTGCCCACCGTCGATGGTCCGGTCATGATGACCATCAAGGCCGGCACCAGCGGCGGAACCGTTCTGCGCCTCAAGGGCAAGGGATTTTCCAAGAAGGACGGTAACCGCGGAGACCAGCTCGTGACGCTTGAAATCCAGCTGCCCTCGGACCTTGGCGAACTTGCCAAGCGGCTCGATGGGTGGAAGGACGAAAGCGACCCACGGAGCAAACTCGGGGTATAGGACTTTTGGTACATCATCCGCTGCCCGAGCCTGAAGAGCGCGAGGTCCGCTCGCTCTCTCCCGAGGCCCGGCGGCAGGAAGCTGTTACCTTGCGCGGACGCGTGGCCAATCACGTCGGTCCCGGCACCAAGTTCTTCCAGGTCGTCAAGCGCACGGCGATCGGCACGTTCAATGACGGCTTCATCCACGCAGGCAACCTTGCCTACCTCGCCATGCTGTCGATTTTCCCGTTCTTCATCCTGGGCGCAGCCATATTCTCTCTATTCGGGGAAGAGGCCGAGCGCGCGGCAACCATCAATGCGGTGCTTGTCGCCCTGCCCCCGATGGTCGGCAACGTCATCGAACCGGTTGCCCGCGATGTGATCGAGGCGCGCAGCGGCTGGCTGCTCTGGGCCGGTGCAGCAATCGCCCTGTGGACCGTTGGCAGCCTGGTGGAGACGATCCGCGACATCCTGCGCCGGGCATACGGCACCAAGATGACCAAGGCCTTCTGGAAATACCGGATTTTCTCCAGCGGGGTCATCATCGGCGCGGTCCTGTTGCTGATGCTGTCCCTGCTGGCGCAGGTCGTCATCGGCGCCGCACAGCAGGTTATCGAGGCATATTTCCCGCAATTGCTCGACCGGGTGTCCGATCTGCGGATCAGCCGCATAATTCCCGCGCTGGGCCTGTTCGGGTCACTCTACATGATCTTCTATACGCTCACGCCGTCACATTACCGCGCGCGCCGATATCCCAAATGGCCCGGTGTACTGTTCACGACGATCTGGTGGATCCTGGCGACCACGCTCATGCCGATCGTGCTGCGCAGTTTTTTCACTTACAACCTGACTTATGGCAGCCTTGCCGGGATCATGATTGCGCTGTTCTTTTTCTGGCTTGTCGGGCTGGGTGTGGTTATCGGCGCGGAATTGAACGCGGCCCTTGCCGAAACGCCCGAGGAAGTTGAACTCGGCGAAGATGGCGACGCAGTGGTGGCCGCAAAAACGGATTGATCATCAAGGAAGGGATGCTGTGATGGGCGGACTGATGCAAGGCAAGCGCGGGCTGATCATGGGGCTGGCGAATGACAAATCGCTGGCTTGGGGCATAGCCAAACAGCTGCGCGAACATGGCGCCGAACTGGCGTTTTCCTATCAGGGCGAAGCCCTGAAGAAGCGCGTCGGCCCGCTGGCCGAGCAGCTAGGCAGCGATTTCATTTTCGAATGCGATGTGTCCGACATGGAGGCGCTCGACAAGGCGTTCGACACGCTGAAGGAGCGCTGGGACACGATCGATTTCGTGGTCCACGCCATCGGCTTTTCAGACAAGAGCGAGCTGCGCGGCAAATATGTCGATACCAGCCTCGACAACTTCCTGATGACTATGAACATTTCGGCCTACAGCCTCGTCGCCGTTGCCAAGCGTGCCAGCGAGATGATGCCAAATGGCGGCAGCATCGTTACGCTCACCTATTACGGCGCCGAAAAAGTCATTCCGCATTACAATGTCATGGGCGTGGCCAAGGCAGCGCTGGAAACCAGTGTCCAATATCTCGCCAACGACCTTGGGCCGCAGAACATCCGCGTCAACGCGATCAGCGCCGGGCCGATCAAGACGCTGGCCGCGAGCGGGATCGGTGATTTCCGCTACATCCTGAAGTGGAACGAATATAATTCGCCGCTGCGCCGCAACGTCACTATCGAGGATGTTGGCGGGTCAGGCGTGTATTTCCTGTCCGACCTGTCATCCGGTGTGACCGGCGAGACGCATCATGTCGATGCAGGCTATCATGTCGTCGGGATGAAGCAGGAAGACGCGCCGGATATCGCGCTCGACAAGTAGTTAGCTTCAGGCGACGTCCGGCCAGATGCCGCGCGTGTCGTAAACGGCCTTGTTCTGGCGTTCTTCGGGCGGGATAACCTTGAAGACGTCATGGTCGACCAGCGTGATCAATACACCGCTTTCTTCGAGCGCGGTGTCGATGTCGACCAGTTCGGCCGAAGTGCCTTCGAATTCCTTGGGCAGCTCGCCGGCATAGGGTTCGACTACCTGCACGCGGTCGCCATATTCGCGCGCCAGACTGGCGGCGACATAACGGGCCGGGCTTTCGCGGAAGTCGTCGATATTGGCTTTGAACGCCAGGCCCAGGCACGCGACCTTCTGGCCTGGATTGGCTTCGATCAGGGCTTTTGCGCGGGCAAGGACATGGTGCATCTTGCCATCATTCGTCTCACGCGCTTGGCGGATCATTTTCGCCTCATCGGGTGCGCCGTGTACGATGAACCACGGATCGACCGCTATACAGTGGCCGCCCACGCCGGGGCCAGGGGTGAGGATATTCACGCGCGGATGGCGATTGGCGAGGCGGATGACCTCCCACACGTCCAGTCCCTGCTTGTCGGCGATCATCGAAAGCTCGTTGGCGAAGGCAATGTTCACGTCGCGGAAGCTATTCTCGACCAGCTTGGTCATTTCGGCGCTGCGCACGTCGGTGGTGACGCATTCGCCCTTCACGAACCGCTTGTAGAAGGCGAGCGCCTTGCGTGCACAGCGCGGCGTAATGCCGCCGATCGAACGGTCGTTGTGGGTGAGTTCCTCAAGGATTTTACCGGGCAGAACGCGCTCCGGGCAGTAGGCGAGGCTGACGTCAGGCTGGCCGTCCGTCAGGCCCGGCATCGCAAGATCGGGGCGCTTGGCGGCAATAGCATCGCGCATCGCTTCTGTCGTGCCAACCGGCGACGTCGATTCCAGGATGACCACGTCGCCCTTCTTGAGCACCTTGGCCACGTTTTCGGCTGCGGACATGACATAGGACGTGTCCGGGGTGTGATTGCCATCCTTGGCGAAGGGTGTCGGCACCGCGATTACGAAAACATCGGCAGGTGCAACCTCGGTGGAGGCCTTGAGGAAGCCGCGCTGCACGACAGCCTGCACAAGGCCGTCGAGATCGACTTCCTCGATGTGGATTTCGCCGCGATTGATGGTGTCGACCACGCTCTGCGTCACGTCGACCCCGTGAACCGGGCAGCCCGCGCGGGCGATAATGGCGGCTGTCGGCAGGCCGATATAGCCTAGACCGATGACACAGACTTCGGGTTTGGTATCGCCGCGCATTTCTTGATGATTCCCGTCTCGTTTTCGCCCGCCTGCCTAGCGGGCGAAGGTAAATTTACCAGTAACGCTGTGTCACGAGGCTGCGAGGAGATCGCAGATACGCTGCGACGACTGCCCATCACCGAACGGGTTATGGGCACGCGCCATGGCAGAATAAGCTTCTTCGTCGTCGAGCAAGCGAGTGGTCTCGCGCACGATTGTGGCGGCGTCTGTGCCAACCAGCTTGGCGGTACCCGCCTCCACTCCTTCGGGGCGTTCGGTGGTCTCGCGCATGACCAGCACGGGCTTGCCCAGAGCGGGCGCCTCTTCCTGCACGCCTCCGCTATCAGTCAGCATCAGGTGGCTGATATCGAGCAGCCGCGCGAAATGCGGGTAGTCGAGCGGTTCGATCAGCGCGACGTTGTCGAGTCCGGCCAATTGCTCGTTCATCACCGCCCGCACGTTGGGATTGAGATGCACTGGGAAAATAACCGCAACGTCAGCACGCTGTGCAATCTCTTTAACCGCATTGGCGATACCCTGCATCCCGTCACCGAAGTTTTCGCGCCGGTGGCTGGTCATGCCGATAATCCGCTTGCCAGCGAAACGCGCCTCGAGGTCGGCCAGGCCTGACGCAAGCCCGGGTTCGTCCTCGATCTTCTTCGTCACCCATTTGAGCGCATCGATAACGGTATTGCCGGTTACATGGACGCTGGACGGATCGACGTTTTCTTTCAGCAAGGCGTTCGCACTGGTTTCGGTAGGCGCGCAGTGCAGCGCTGCGAAGGTCCCCACGACGCGGCGATTGACCTCTTCTGGCCAAGGGTGGTGAATGTTGCCGCTGCGCAGGCCGGCTTCCACGTGGCAGACGGGGATCTTGCGGTAATAGGCGGCGATTGCGCCTGCCATGACCGTGGTAGTGTCACCTTGCACCACCACCCAGTCCGGCTGTTCTGCGTCCAGCACCTTGCCGATACCGGTCAGTGCCCGTGCCGTCAGTTCGTCGAGCGACTGCCCCGGCGTCATCAGGTCAAGGTCGTGATCTGGAGCAACCGCAGCAATATCAAGCACCTGGTCGAGCATTCCGCGGTGCTGCGCGGACACGCAGACGCGGCTTTCGAACCGGCCGTCTGCCTCCAGGGCATGGACCAGTGGGAACAGCTTGATCGCTTCGGGACGGGTGCCGAAAACGGTGAGAATTTTGGGGCGCGCGGTCATATTTGCGCGCTCTAACCGCAAATGGTTAAGAGGCCATAGACCTTATTCAGGCGCTGGCTCTTCCCCGGGATCGCCTGCAACAACTGTCGGTTCGGGCAGTGCGTCGGCTTCATCGGGAAGCGTCTCGCCGCGCTCGCGCGCCAGGCGCTCCATGTATTCGCGCTCGATCATCTCGACATCGCGCTGGGTGCGTGCGGCGTCGGAATCGATCGTCGAAAGACGTTCAGCCCGCTGCTCAGCGATGATCTGAGAGAACCGGACATCGGCGCCTTCGCGCTTTTCGGCATAGGCTTCGTCAATCATCTTCTCGGTGCAACCCAACACACCGCCGGCTCCGGCGGGCGAGCAAGAGAGGATGCCGAAGTCGCCGATCATTTCCAGGCTCTCGACGCGTTTGGCCCAGCTCTGGTTCTCCGGACTGTTCGAAGTGCGCAGCGCCTCCGGAATACGGAAGCGTTCGCTCTCCGCCTTGCGGGCGCACACGACGATGGTGTCGCCTTCGCTCGGCGGGCAGGCGTCCTCGCCGTAGACGACAACCATGTTGTAGCGATCATCGCCCGTATCAACCGGCTCCTGCGCGGCAGCCGGTGTGGCGGCGAGCGCGGCAAGCGCCGCGGCAAGGATCGGGAGAGACTTTGTCATGGTGCACCTCGTTAAATGCGTCGCCAGCGAATAGGCGCCAGCACGCGTGAACTGTCAATGAAGCGAGCGGGTGGTACCCGTTGTTCCCGCTATATCCTCTCCGAAATGCGGATCGCAGCCTTGCATCCCAGGCGGATCAGGCCCGTCAGGACCGGATAGGCAGGAGCACGCTCTGCTCCGGCTGCCAAGGCCGCGTCCCGGTGCTCACGCTCGTCTTCGCGGAATTCCTCGATCATTGCAGCCAATTCCGGATCTTCGCCCGTTTCGGCCAGCCTGTCGATCTGGTCGGAATAGTGGAGGTCAATTTCCGTTTCGACTGCCGCAGTACAGGCCATCGCTGCTTCCGGCCCGATCATCGCAGTGACTGCGCCCAGCGCGAAACCGGCGCGGTCCCAGAACGGCTGCAAGATGGTGGGGCGCACGCCGCGGCGCGCCATCAGCGCATCGAATTTCTCGCGGTGCCCGGCTTCCTGTTCTGCCATGCCGGCAATCTCGGCCGAATCCGGTCCGCGGTCACCCATTACGGCCAGTTGACCGGCATAAATGCGGGTGGCGCCGAATTCCCCCGCCTGATCGACGCGGATCATCCGGGCGATATGATCGGGAGTCTTGCTCATGCTGCCTTGTCCTTTGCCAGAAGGCGGAAAATCGCAAGCCCGCCAATCGTGGAGAAAAGAAAGTTGAACCCGGCCAGGCTGATCCCGAACAATGTCCATGGAGCTTCGTCGCAGCGCACGAGCGGGCTGTTCATGATTGCATCAAGCGCGCTTTCCCCGTTTTCGGGGAGTGCGATCGCGGCACAGGACGTCACGCCCTCCCAGAGCCCGTACTCTACGCCTGCGTGAAAAAAGCCGATCGCGCCGGACGTCAGCAAACCACCAGCGGCCCAGGCGATGAGGAGTTTCTTGTGCGGCGCTAGGAACGAAAGCGCCGCAAACGCCAGCGCCGCGAAATGGGGCCAGCGCTGCCACCAGCACATCTCGCACGGGAAAAGCCCGAAGCCATATTGGGAAATATACGCGCCAGCGAGCAATGCCGCAGGCAGGGCCAGTGCCAGCCTTTGGGCCAGCCGCACAGAAGGCAGGTCAGTCATTCGTGGTGACTGCTAGTCTTACTTCTTGCGCACAGCAACTGAACTCGGAGCAGTGCGGCGCAGCGTTTGCAGCGCGTAGTGCAACTGGAAGTCTTCGATGCCCTGCTCTTCAAGTTCGGCGGCGGTCAGTTTGAAGCGCGGATCGTCGCGCTTGTCGCTTTCCATACCCTCGTCATCAATGCCGAGTTCGTTGATCAGATGGCCGCGCAGATCGCTTTCGCGCATGATGAACTTATTGCGCTTTGCAAGGTCGGGATCCGAAAGCTGGGGAACGGCGATATCGGGCTTGATCCCGCCTTCCTGCACCGAGTGGCCCGCAGGCGTGTAATAGCGTGCAGTCGTCAGCTTGAGGGCGGCATCGCGGCCCAGCGGCAGGAGTGTCTGCACACTGCCCTTGCCGAAGCTGCGCTCGCCCATGATCACCGCGCGGCGGTGGTCTTGCAGGGCGCCCGCAACAATTTCGCTGGCCGAAGCGGAGCCCGCATCGATCAGGACCACGATGGGAAGCCCTTCGGCAATATCGCCGCGGAACACGGTTTCAGCATCATAGCTGATCGATTCGCCGCGTGCGCGGCCGCGCTGCGACACGATCTGTCCTTCCGAAAGGAACAAGTCCGACAGCGCGACAGCCTCGTCGAGCGAGCCGCCCGGATTGGAACGCATGTCGAGAACAAGCCCGCTCAAGCGGCCGGCGGCCTGCTTCTGCAGGTCTTTCCAGCCGGTATAGACATCGCTGCCCACATCGCGCGAGAATTCGTTGATCATGATGTGGCCGACGTTGCCGTCCTTCAGTTCCCACGTCACCGGTTCAAGCTCAATCACACCGCGTGTGACGCTGACGTCGAATGGTTCGTCGCGGCCGGGACGGAAAACGGTTAGCCGGATAGCGGTTCCGGCCTTCCCGCGCATCCGCGACACGGCTTCGTCGAGCTCCAGGCCGTAGATCAGTTCACCGTCGAGATGGGTGATGTAATCGCCCGCCTTCATGCCCGCTTCGTCTGCCGGGCTGCCGCGGAACGGCGAAATAACCTTCACCGCGCCGTCATCGCTGACAACGGAGAGGCCGAGGCCGGAATAATTGCCGTCGATCATCGTTTCGAGGCGCTGGAGATCCGATCCGTCGAGATAGCCCGAATGCGGATCGAGCGCTGCAAGCATGCCGTCGATGGCGCCGTTGATGAGCACATCGTCCTCGACCGGCTCGACATAGCTGGCCTTGATCCGCTGGTAGACGGCGAACAACTTGCCAAATTCCGGCCCGGCACTCGCTTCGACGCGGGCAAATCCTACGGTAGTCGCAGGAATCAGTGCGACAGCAGTCACGAGAGCGGCAGAACGGGCCAGTGCGGCGATCTTCATCGGTCGAAATCCTTCAAGCTTGCCAGCAGTGTATAACGCAACAGCGGTGAATGAAAGCTGAGCCGGATCACGTGCCGATTTCGCCTGGAATTCGACGGACGGCCTAGCGCAGATGGTCGAGCGGGTTCACCGGATCGCCGTTCTTTCGCAGTTCGAGCGTAACCTCCGGACGACTCGCAGCTGCACTTCCCAGGGGAGAGCCTGCCGTGACAGTCTGACCCACCGCAACCGACACATCGCCCAATCCTGTCACGAGGCTGGTCCAGCCATTGTCATGCTCGACGATGATGATTTGACCGAACCCCCGGTAAGGCCCGGCAAATGCCACACGTCCCTCACCCGGAGAGACAACCTGCGCGCCCGGTCGGGACGCGAGGGCAATTCCGGATGTCCGCGAACCGGCGACGCTGGCTTCTCCGAATCCGGCGACCACAGTTCCGGCCACCGGCAGGATATAGCGATTCGGCGGGGCCGTGGCGCTGGGTGTCGGTGATGGCACCGGAGCTTTGGCAGGCGCGCTGGCGTCACCGCCGCTCGAGGGGCGCAGGACCGGACCGGGCAAGGCGGCGAGGCGGGAGCGGATCGAGCCTGCCTGTTCCAACTGGCCGACAAAAGCATCCAGATCGCGCGCTTCTTCGGACAGGACGAGCGCTCTTTCCGCTTCGCGCGATGCGCCGCCGGAGGCTTGCTGCGAGCGAATTCTCTCACGCTGTGCCAATGCGATAAGGTCGCTGCGGCGTTCCTTGAGGTCTTCCTCGGCAGAACGCAGGTTTCGGAGCGATGATGCGCGCTGATCTTCCAATGCGCGCGCCCGAGACAGATCGCCGCGCAAGGCTTCTGTCCGCTTGCGCACAACCGGCATGGCTGCGGAAAGAGCAGCCCGGGTATGCACGACATCTTCGAGTGACCCGGGCTGAAGGGCCGCCAGCGCCAGTGGGCGGCGCGACATCGTTTGGAGCGCAGCGGTGAGGCGCATCAGCGGCTCACGTTTGCGGGCCAGCTGCCGATCCAGCGTGCTGCGCTGAGCCGAAACGATCGCGAGTTCAGCCTCGGCGGCAGTAATTGCAGCTTCGGATTGCTGTACCCGCGCAGCCAGTAGGGCAGCATTGCCCAGTGCGGTTTCAGCTGTTTTTTCGGATTGCCTGGATTGCCTCTCCAGCCGCTCGGCCCGGGCGCGTGCGTTGCGTTGCTGTTGACGCGCCGCTTCCAGCGCTTCCCGGGCCTCAGCAGCATCCGGATATTGGCCGACTGCCTGCGAACCCGGCATCGCCAGCCCGGGCAGCCCTATGGCTGCGAGAAGCAGGATAATCAGAGCCAAGGCAGTAACGCGGATCATGGCGTCATACCTGCCGCATCATCCGCTGCGATGATAGGGGTGTCCGGCAAGGATTGTAGTTGCGCGGTACAATTGTTCCGCCAGCATCGCCCGTGCCAGGAGGTGCGGCCATGTTGCTTTGCCGAAGGCCAGGAGAAGATCGGCGCTGCGCCGATCTGCCTGACTATGACCGTCTGCGGCACCCAGGACAAACCGGCATTCGCGCATCCCGTCGTCGCGCCACCGCCCAAGTGTTTCGGCCAGTTCCTCTGACGGCAGGTCCTTTCCGCGCTCATCCAGCAGGACGGTCTTGTACGGTGCCTGCGGCTCGGGAATGCGCCCGCCGGTCTCGGGCAATTCGGTCAACTTGACCGGCCAGGTCAGCCGCTTTTCGTAACGCGCGACGAGATCAGCCTCGGGAGACCGGGCAATCTTTCCGCGCGCGATGATGTGAAGAAGGATGGATACACCTCGAGATATGCCCGGCGCCTGACAAAACGATCACCAAGCTGCGCGAGCACAAAGCCGGTCAGGCCGTCCCTGCCACCGGGGGCGCGTCGCCAAAGGCCCACATACGCTCCAGATTGTAGAAGCTGCGGACTTCCGGACGGAACAGATGCACCACGATGTCACCGGCGTCGACCAAGACCCAGTCAGCAGCAGGGAGCCCTTCGAGCTTGATTGGTCCGAAGCCTTCTTTCTTGAGCGTTTCCGCCAGTTTCTGCGCCATCGAGGCGACCTGGCGCGACGAGCGGCCCGACGCGATGACCATGTAATCGGCAATCGACGTCTTCCCCTCGAGGTCAACGGTCACGACTTCCTGGGCCTGATCATCGTCAAGCTGCTTGAGCACGAGTGCGAGCAGTGGATCACCTGCGGCATCAGCCATGCGGGCCACCTTCGCGGTGTCGTTCCCGGATCGTGCCGGGTCGGTATGCGCCTGTGTCATAGGCGTGCATTGTACTCCTGAATGTATGGGTCGAAGGAAGCGTTCGAGGCATGGAAAAGACAACGCACATCATGGCGTAGTCGTTTCCTCCCCGCTTGGGATCGGACGATGTGTCACCTGGTCTCTCAAGGATTTACCGGCGTGACGCGTTGCCCAATCGGGATCGGCGCGGCGAATCGCCGTAGCCGAACGTGGATCGGGATCGAAACGCAATGTCACCAGCGCCGGTGCGCTCCATTCGCCCCCTTTTGCAAAACTGGCGGTTGAGACACGATATCGCCTCAGCCAGGCCATCGCGGGGCTTGCGATAGCAGCACCATCATAGCCGGGCCTTGCGATTACCGCAATCGGCATACTGCGCGCGATTTCCCGCCAGTCTCGCCAGAGGTGGAATTGGGCGAGATTGTCGGACCCCATCAGCCACACGAATTCGTGTTTCGGGTAGCGCCGCTGGATCGCAGCCAGCGTATCGACCGTGTAGCGCGTACCAAGCTCGCGCTCGATTACCGTAGCGCGAATCGGCGACCGGCGCGCCTGCCGCACTGCCGACGCGTAACGCGCCTGGAGCGGCGCCATGCCTTCCCTAGGTTTAAGTGGGTTGCCGGGAGAGACGAGCCACCAGACCTCGTCGAGGCCAAGTGCGTGAAGCGTAAACAGGGAGATCCGCCTGTGGCCGCCGTGTGCAGGATTGAAGCTCCCGCCCAGCAAACCGATTCGCCGCCCTGTACTGCCCGATGTCATGTTTGCGGCCTAGCAGGGCGTTAAGCCCCTGTCAGCGACCGTGAAATGGGCCGAATCGTCCGGATCGTCGTAAACGCTGACTTAACGTTTGGTTCCCGGTTTTGATTGGAAATTTCGGGCATTTGTAACAACTCACCCCGTCAGATCATCGGTTCATGGATTCGAGCGGTGTAAAATTCGATTTTACCGGATTCGTTTGATAGCGAACGTTCTCAAGGGTCAAAGACCAAGGGACGGGTCATTTTGGATAACAAAGTCGCAAATAGCGGGCGCATAGCTCGCATCAGAAGCTGGTTTCCGGATCGCGAGTTTTTCATGCGGTCGGAAGGTCAGGTTCGCTTCATCACAATTTCATCGCGGGTGCAGATCACCACTGCGGTTGTTGCTGCTTCGGTGCTGCTCGTTTGGGCCTTGTCGATGGCAGTGGCCGGCTGGGCGCAGTTCAGTGCTGCATCCGACCGCATGAACCTGCTCGACCGCGAAGCCAAGGTAGCAACTTCGGAAGAGCGCCTTGCTGCCTATGGAGACAATCTGGAATCGGTCAGTGATGATCTCGATCGCCGGATGGAATTCATCGAAGGCGTTGCGGAACTCCTGCCCGCCGACATGAAAGCCGACACGGCAGTCAGTGATTCAACCGGCGAAGCTGCTGCCACGGTAGACAAGGTCTCCGCCGCATTCCCGCAAGCTGCCGAACTCGCTCGCATCGAAGCCCGCCAGCTGGCTGTTGTCGAAGGCCTGACGCGCTATGCCGACTGGCGTGCCCAGCGCGCAGCCGAAGCGCTTACCAAGCTCCAGCTCAATCCCGATCAGGTCATTCGCGACAGCGAACGCCAGGCGATGGGTGGTCCGCTGGAAGGTCTCGCGACTGCGGCCGACGGTTCGATCGACCCCCGCTTCGAGCGCTTGGGTCTTTCGATGGCACGGATGGCCGCGCTGGAACTGGCGCTCGAAGGCGTCCCCCAGTTCGCACCCGCCCGCAAGGACATGATCTCAAGCGGGTTCGGCTATCGCCGCGATCCGTTCAACCGCCGCGCCGCCATGCACAATGGCCTCGATTTCCGCGGCGCCACCGGCAGCCCGATCTACGCAGCCGCCAAGGGACGCGTCAGTTTCGTCGGCCGCAAGGGCGGTTACGGCAACACGGTCGAGATCACGCATGGCAATGGCCTGATGACCCGCTACGCCCATATGTCGAAGTTCAATGCCAAGGTTGGTCAGCAAGTCACTCCCGGCGAACTGATCGGCGCAATCGGTAGCACGGGCCGCTCGACCGGTCCGCACCTCCACTTCGAGGTCCGGATCAACAATCGCCCGGTCAACCCGCGCACCTTCCTGGAGACAGCCCCCCATGTTCTCGAAGAAATCCGCCGAGCACCCGAGCTCGCCCACGCCCACTAATTCTGGACGCAGTACCCCCATGGCCAGCAAGAGCAATTCCACTTTTTCGGTCCTCGGATCGGACCTCGCCATCAAGGGCGACATCAAGGCTTCGGCCGACCTGCACATTGATGGCGCCGTGGAAGGCGACATTTCATGCGCCAGTCTGGTGCAGGGCGAAACCAGCGTGGTAACCGGCGCGATCAAGGCCGAAAGCGCCCGTCTTGCCGGAACGGTCAACGGATCGATCACCGCACGCGAACTTGTCATACTGAAATCTGCCAAGATCAACGGCGACGTCTATTACGACGCGCTGACGATCGAACAGGGCGCGCAGGTCGAAGGGCGCTTCGCCCACCGCGACGCCAAGGCCAAGCAGGCTGCCGCCGCGCAGCCGCAAGTCGGCAAGCCTGATCTTCAGGTCGCCAACTAGGCATTCAAGTTTGGAGAGGACGAAGGCCGTCCTGCGCATGACGCAGGGCGGCCTTCTTCTTTTCTGGGGCTAGCCGAAAACTTCGGCGCGAAGGGCCTTGCGATCGAGCTTGCCGATCATGGTCTTGGGAAGCTCATCGCGGATGATCACGCTTTCGACGCGCTCGTGCTTGCCGATCCGGGCATTGAGCCAGTCGCTCAATTCCGGCCCCGTCTCGGTGCAGTTCGAATTGAGCGTAACGTACGCACGCGGGCGTTCGCCAAGATAATCGTCGGGAATACCAATCACGAGCGCTTCTTTCACCGCATCGTTTTCAAGCAGCACGTCCTCGACCTGGCTCGGGAAGACCTTGAAGCCGCCGACCGCGATCATGTCCTTGATCCGGTCAACGATCGTCAGGAAGCCATCTTTGTCGAGCTTGGCGACATCGCCGGTCCGCAGCCAGGTCTTGCCATGATGTTCGATGAAAACCTCTGCCGACGCTTCGGGCCGGTTCCAGTATCCCTTCATGATCTGCGGCCCGTGAAGAGCCAGCTCGCCAGGTTCGCCATCGGGCGCAATGACAGACGGGTCTTCCTTGTCCAGCAGCAGCACTTCGGTGCGCATCACCACCTGTCCGATCGTGCCAGGCTTGCGAAAACCTTCGTAGGGATTGACCGATACCACGCCCGAGCTTTCGGTCAGGCCGTAACCTTCGACAAGGCGCACGCCGGCAGCTGCTTCGAATTTTTCGCGCAGAGGTGCGGGCAGCGGCGCGCCGCCCGAAATGCAGACTTTGAGCGTAGACATGTCGGTCTTGGCCATGTCCGGATGGTCGAGCAGCGCCTGGAACATGGTCGGCACGCCGGGAAATCCGGTCGCGCCGTGTTTCTCGATGGTTTGCAGGACCTGCTTGGTTTCGAACCGCGGAACCATTGCAATCGAGCCGCCGCTGACAACCGCGTGGTTGAGCAGGGCCGTGTTGGCGAACACGTGAAAGAACGGCAACGCGCCCATGAACACTTCGCTGGCCGGATCGCCAAACGGGTTCAGGCCGGCAGTCTGCTGGGCATTGATCGACAAATTGGCATGGGTCAGCATGGCGCCCTTGGGCACACCGGTCGTGCCGCCCGTATATTGTAACAGCGCCAGGCTTTGTGGATCGATTTCCGGCAGATCTCCGCCCTTCAAGCCAGCCTCGATAAGATCGCTCCACGCCAGGATATCCCCGCCGTAACCGACCTTGGCGATCTTGCTGCGTCCAAGGATGCGCAGCGCGATCCCTTTCAGCTTCGGCAGCATTTGCACGAGCGAGCTGACGACCAGCGTCTCAAGCTGGGAGCTGCGCAGCACTTGCTCGGCCGTCGCGTAGAGTTCGGGGACATCAACCGTCACTAGCAGGCGCGTGCCGGAATCGGCGACCTGCTGTGACAGTTCATCGACCGAATAGAGCGGCGAGAAGTTCACCACCACCGCGCCCGCCATCATCGCCCCATAATAGGCAGCGACATAGCTCGGCACGTTGGGAAGAAAGAGACCGACCCGGTCGCCCGCTGCGATACCGCGCGCTTTCAGCGCCCGGGCGAATGCCTGCGCATCGCGAAACAATTCATCATAGCTGTAGGTTCGGCCGAGGAAGTGCAGGAGCGGTGCGGCAGGCGCTTTGTCGCGCGTCCGTGCGAACATTACCGGCAGCGCCATCGCTTCGAATGTCGTGTCCCACGGGACGGGATGGTGGTTCGGTAGCTTGCTTACATCCATGTCAATAACATGGCCTATCCCCTGCTAAACGCAAGTAAAAAGGGCGGGCGCAGCCTTCGCCGCACCCGCCCTTTTGACATATCGAAACCAGCTCAACCTTCGTCGGAAGGGGCAGCCGGTACTTCGCCTGTTTCTTCGCCTGCCGCTTCGGCGGCGCGCTTGGCCAGCAGCCATTCTTCGGCTTCGGCTTCCTGCGCTGCTTCGGCCGCCGCTTTCACATTGGCATCGCGTTCGGCGCGCAGTTCCTCGATCAGCTTTTCGCGGTCGCTGCCAGTCTCGACCGGGGCAGCTTCGTCTTCGATGCCGGCCTTCTTAGCGGCCTTGGCGACAACGGCATCGAGTTCGCGCTGCGAACACAGGCCAAGAGTCACCGGATCCTTGGGCTGGATGTTCTGGATGTTCCAGTGACTCCGCTCGCGGATTGCCGTGATGGTGTTGCGCGTCGTGCCGATCAGCTTTGAAATCTGCGCGTCGGACACTTCTGGGTGGCTACGGAGCAACCAGGCGATGCCATCGGGCTTGTCCTGACGTTTGGAGACAGGCGTATAGCGCGGGCCCTTGGTGCGGCTGACCGCAACCGGTGCGCGCTGCATCTTGAGCCGGTATTCCGAATCCTTCTGACCCTTGTCGATTTCTTCCTGCGTAAGCTCACCCGAATGGAGCGGATCGCGTCCGGTGTATTTGCTGCTCGCAAGATCGTCAGCCATGGCCTGCACTTCGAGAATATGAAGGCCGCAGAATTCGGCGATCTGTTCGAAGGAAAGGCCCGTATTATCGACCAGCCAGGTGGCGGTCGCATGCGGCATCAGAGGAGTGGGTTGGTCGGCCATGAAAGTGCCTTTTCTCGGAATATAAAAATAGAAGGGCCGCCCCTCGCGGAGCGGCCGTTGCACCAGTCATGTAGGCGAGAGGTGCGGATTCGGCAAGCTGGAAGGCACAGGCGCTCAAACGCGCCCCCAGTCAGCTGCCCTTGCTGACCTGCAGCACGATTTTCCCGATATGATCGCCAGCCTCCATCCGGGCGTGGGCCGCCGCGACGCCCGCCAGCGGAAAAACCTTGTCCATGACCGGCGCGACAGTGCCATCCTCGAATAACGGCCACGCGTGGTTGTATATCTCGTCGGCCAGCAGCGCCTTGAACTCGTCCGAGCGCGGCCGCAGCGTCGAACCGGTCATCGTGTGACGCTTGCTCATCAGTTTGGCCATGTTGATTTCCGCCTTGAGACCGCCGAGCACCGCGATCGTGACATGGCGCCCGTCGACCGCAAGGCAATCGAGATTGCGCTGAACATAGTCGCCCGACACCATGTCGAGCACGACGTCGACACCATTGCCGCCGGTAAACTCGTTGACCTTCTCGACAAAATCCTCGGTTTTGTAATTGATCGCCAGATCCGCCCCAACGCCGCGGGCAGCTTCACATTTTTCCTCGCTGCCAGCTGTGGTCACGACCTTGAGCCCGAATTCCTTGGCCAGCTGGATCGCCATTGTTCCGATGCCGCTGGTTCCGCCGTGCACAAGCAATGTCTCGCCTTCGCGCGCCCAGCCGCGCTCGAAGACATTGTGCCAGACAGTGAAGAGCGTCTCGGGTGCGGCGGCTGCGCTTGCCATGTCCATGGAGCGCGGGACTGCCAGGCAATGCTCTGCATGGGCCAAGCAATATTCGGCATAGCCCCCGCCGGAAACTAGCGCGCAGACGCGGCGGTTCAGCATTTCAGGTGCCGCGCCCTCCCCCACCGCGACCACGGTTCCGGAAATCTCCAGACCCGGTATCGGCGAAGACCCGGGAGGCGGCGGATAGAAGCCTTGCCGCTGGATCACATCGGGGCGGTTAACTCCGGCATATTCGACCTTTATGAGCACCTGTTTGGCACCCGGTACCGGAACCGGCAATTCTTCGGAGCGGAAGACATCCGGACCGCCGGGCGCATCAAAGCCCATCGCAGTCATCGTTTCCGGCACATTCTCAGCCACTTCTTGCCCCTCATTGCCTCATGTGGCCCCTGCCACCACGAAGCGGTGCATTACCGCGCAGCCGTGTTGACAGCAACCGCGCAAAAGAAGAGCATGCCCGTCATGGATGAAGACGACCGTCCGCGCCCCAAAGGCGATGCTGCCAGCAAACTCGCAGCCGAGGACCTGTCGCCATACTCGATTGATGAACTGGATGATCGAATTCGCCTGCTCGAGGACGAGATCGCGCGAGTGGAAAAGCACCGGCTGAATGCCGCTGCGCACCGCGATGCGGCCGACCAGCTGTTTGGCCGAAAGGACTGAACGATGGCAGGGGGGCTGAAATTTCTCCGCCCGCTTCCCATATCGTTCGAGCACACCGCCGTGCGGTCAGCTTTCATCAAGCTTGACCCGTTAGGCTCTCCAGGTCTCGCCAGTTTGCGAGTCTCCCGAAAGTAGGATCCGAATGCCAAGTTTCGCTGCCAACCTCGAAAAAACCCTCCACGCTGCCCTGACTGATGCGGGCGAGCGCCGCCACGAATATGCGACGCTTGAGCATTTGCTTCTCGCGCTCATCGGCGACGAGGATGCGGCAGAGGTCATGACCTCGTGCGGGGTCGAGCTGACCGAGCTGACCAATGTGGTCACTCAGTATCTTGAGCAGGAATATCAATCGCTTAAATCGGATGATGGCGCCGATCCTCAGCCCACAGCCGGTTTCCAGCGGGTCATCCAGCGCGCGATCCTGCATGTCCAGTCTTCGGGCAAGGATACCGTGACCGGCGCAAACGTCCTCGTAGCCCTGTTCTCCGAGCGGGACAGCTATGCGGTCTATTTCCTGCAGCAGCAGGACATGAGCCGCCTTGATGCAGTCAGCTTCATCAGCCACGGCATCGGCAAAGGCGGCAAGCAGGTCGAAAACCGTCCCGCGCAGGGCGCCGAGGAACCGCAAGGAACCGAAGGGACTGAGCAGACCAAGGGCGGCGACAAGAAAGAAACCGCCCTCGACCAGTTTACGGTCAACCTCAACAAGCGCGCCGAAGACGGCAAGATTGATCCGCTGATCGGCCGGGGGCCTGAAGTCGACCGTACGGTGCAGATCCTGTGCCGCCGGTCGAAGAACAACCCACTTTACGTGGGCGATCCAGGCGTGGGCAAGACGGCCATTGCCGAAGGCCTCGCACGTAAGATCGTGGAAGGCGATGTGCCCGAGGTCTTGCAAGATGCGGTGATCTATTCGCTCGACATGGGCGCCTTGCTTGCCGGTACGCGGTATCGCGGCGATTTCGAGGAACGGCTGAAGCAGGTCGTCAACGAGCTCGAGGGCATGCCCGATGCCGTTCTGTTCATCGACGAGATCCACACGGTAATCGGTGCGGGCGCAACCAGCGGCGGCGCGATGGACGCGTCGAACTTGCTGAAGCCTGCACTGTCCAGCGGAGCAATCCGCTGCATCGGGTCGACGACTTACAAGGAATTCCGCAACCACTTCGAAAAGGATCGCGCGCTTCTGCGTCGCTTCCAGAAAATCGACGTGAACGAGCCGACAATCGAGGATACAATCGAGATCCTCAAGGGCTTGCGCAGCGCCTTCGAAGAACACCACAAGGTCAAGTACACCCCCGACGCGCTCAAGACGGCGGTCGAGCTTTCGGCCCGCTACATCAATGACCGCAAGCTGCCCGACAAGGCGATCGATGTGATCGACGAAGTCGGCGCGATGCAGATGCTGGTGCCGCCCAGCCGCCGCAAGAAGAAGATCACGGCCAAGGAAATCGAAGCCGTGATTGCGACGATGGCGCGCATCCCGCCGAAATCTGTGTCGAGCGACGACAAGAAGGCGCTCGAGAACCTTTCGCGCGATCTCAAGCATGTCGTGTTTGGCCAGGATCCGGCAGTCGAGCGGCTTTCGACCGCGATGAAGCTCAGCCGTGCTGGTCTGCGCGATCCGGACAAGCCGATTGGCTCGTTCCTGTTCAGCGGCCCCACCGGTGTCGGCAAGACCGAGGTCGCGCGTCAGCTGGCGTCGATCATGGGTATCGAGCTCAAGCGCTTCGATATGTCCGAATATATGGAACGCCATTCGATCAGCCGCCTGATCGGCGCGCCTCCGGGCTATGTTGGTTATGACCAGGGCGGCCTTTTAACCGATGCGGTTGATCAGAACCCCCATTGCGTGCTCCTGCTCGACGAAATCGAGAAAGCGCATCCGGACCTGTTCAACATCCTGCTGCAGGTGATGGATAATGGTCGCCTGACCGATCACCACGGCAAGACCGTCGACTTCCGCAATGTGGTCCTCATCATGACGACCAACGCCGGTGCGTCCGACATGACCAAGCAGGGCATCGGATTTGGCGATGTGTCGAAGGAAGACGCCAGCGAAGAAGCGGTGAAGCGCATGTTTACACCGGAATTCCGCAACCGTCTCGATGCGATCGTACCGTTCGGTTACCTCAACCGCGCAACCGTCGCGCGCGTGGTCGACAAGTTCATCCTCCAGCTCGAACTGCAGCTCGCCGATCAGAACGTCGATATCCAGTTCGACAAGGAATCGCGCGCCTGGATGGCCGAGAAGGGCTACGATAAACTGTATGGCGCGCGCCCGATGGGCCGGTTGATCCAGGAAAAGATCAAGCAGCCGCTCGCTGAAGAGCTGCTGTTTGGCAAGCTGGCCGATGGCGGCGAAGTCGCGGTGACGATGAAGGACGGGAAACCTTCTTTCGAACTCACCCCGGCCCCGCCCAAGACCAAGCCGAAGCGCAAGCCCGCCGCCAAGAAGAAGGCGGCGCCCAAGAAGAAGCCTGACGCGGACGCGAACGAAGGCAAGAGCGAAAGCTGATCCGGCCGAGGCTGGCCAAGCCAGCCGCAATATGATTGAACCTCTCCTGTCGCTGCAGGGGAGGTTTTTTCATGAAATACGCCTATTGTTTTGCTCTCAGCCTCGCGCTCGCTTCGCCGGCGTTGGCACAGGATGCGAAGGACACGCCTGATACGGCCTTCACAAGCGCCGACCTGTTCGGCCTGAGCGTGGCCGCCGATCCGCAGATCAGCCCTGATGGCAAGCGCATCGCCTATGTGCGGCGCACCAACGACATTATGACCGACAGCTCCGTGAGTTCGATCTGGATGATTGACGCCTCCAGCGGCGCTCAAACTCCGCTCGTGACGGGAGCAGGATCCCACTCCAACCCGCGATGGTCGCCCGACGGCAGCCGCCTCGCCTATGTCTCGACGCAGAGCGGCGGCGGACCGGAATTGCACGTGCGCTGGATGAGCAGCGGGCAGAGTGCGAACATTACCGCACTGCCAGAAGCGCCCCAGTCGCTGGCATGGTCGCCGGACGGCACGCGCATTGCCTATTCGGCCCAGGTTGCAGGCGAAGGCCTCAAGCTGGGTACACCGCTGTCGCCGCCGGAAGGCGCGGAATGGGCACCTGGACCGCAAATCATCGACACCGTCACTTACCGTTTTGACGGGGCCGGCTATCTCAAGCCGGGGTTCACCCAGATCTTCCTCGTCAGCGCGGTCGGGGGATCGCCGCGGCAGCTCACTTTCGGTGACCGCAACCATGGCGGTGACATCGAATGGTCGCCCGAAGGCGGTACGATCCTGATCAGCGGAAACCGGGACGAGAATTGGGAACTCGATGCGATTGATAGCGAGGTCTATGCAATCGACGTGCAGTCGGGAGCCATTACCGCACTTACCGATCGCAACGGGCCGGATTTTGGCGCACAAATCTCGCCAGATGGGCGGCGTATAGCGTATCTCGGCTATGACGACCGCGAAATGGCCTACCAGCAAAACGGGCTCTACGTCATGGACCGCGATGGTTCGAACAAGCGCCGGATTGCCGAAAATGCAGACCACGACTTCGACCACCTCGAATGGACCGACGACGGGCTGTTCGCCAGCTACCAGGACGACGGGAAATACCGGGTCGCAAAAGTGACCATGTCGGGCAGTGTCAGCACGCTCGCCGCCGAAATCGTCGATACCTATTACACCCGGCCCTACGCAGGGGGTCAGTGGAGCGTCTCGGAGGGCGGCGCGCTGGCGTATACCAGCGGCAGCACGGCCCGCCCGTCGGACGTTTCAATCCTGCTCGGAAATCGCGCACGCCGTCTGACCGCGCTCAATGACCTCAAACTTGCCGGCAAGCGCATGGCGCAAGTCCGCGAGCTTGCCGTCACTGCGGCAGACGGAACGAAAATCCCCAGCTGGATCGTCTTGCCAGCCGATTGGCGTGAGGGCGAACCGGTGCCGATGATCCTGGAAATCCACGGCGGCCCCTATGCTGCCTATGGTCCCAGCTTTTCGTCCGATTACCAGATCTACGCTTCGGAAGGCTATGCCACGCTCTACACCAATCCGGGCGGCTCCACCGGCTATGGCCAGGCCTTCGCCGACCGGATCGAAGGCAATTACCCGATCTCCAACCATGACGAGCTGATGGCCGCAGTCGATGCCGCTGTCGCCGCCGGATATGCCGACCCCAAGAACCTGTTCGTGACCGGCGGTTCGGGTGGCGGCATCCTGACCGCGTGGATCGTCGGCAAGACCGACAGGTTCGCAGCTGCCGCGTCCTACAAGCCGGTGATCAACTGGACCAACATGGCCCTCATGAGCGACGGCTATGCCTTTTTCGGCAAGTACTGGATGAAAGGCCAGCCGTGGGAGCGCCAGGACGATTACTGGCGCCGTTCGCCGCTATCCAACGCGGGCAATGTGAAAACCCCCACCCTGATGCTGGTTGGCGAGGAAGACTACCGCACTCCGCGCAGCGAGGCCGAACAATTCTATGGCGCGCTCAAGGTTCAGGGCGTGGATACGGCGCTGGTGGTCATGCCCAATGCCAGCCACTCCGACCTGTCGATGTCGCCCAGCCAACAGGCAGCAAAGGGCGCTGCCGTGATCGCATGGTTCGACAAGTATAAATCCGAATAGGGAAACCTGCAGCTGTCCCTGTCGTTGAGACGGGGATGGCCGCACCCTTTTCCTGGATCAGACCCGACCCGCACGGGATTCATATCCTGCCCGCAGATTGCTGGGTCGATCCGTCGAAAGCCGTCGACAAGGCGCTCGTCACCCACGGCCATGCAGACCATGCGCGCGGCGGGCACGGACAGACTGTCGCCACACCCGAGACGCTGGCGATCATGAAGTTGCGCTACGCGACTTCCGATGGTGCCACACCGGTCGCGTATGGCGAGACGATCCGCCTCCCGGGCGGCGTAGCTGCGACCTACATCCCGGCCGGTCATGTGCTGGGGAGCTCGCAAATACTACTCGAACATGCGGATGAGCGCGTAATCGTCACCGGTGATTACAAGCGCCGGGCCGATCCCACCTGCCCGCCGTTCGAAGTCACCGCTTGTGATATCTTCATTACCGAAGCCACATTCGGACTGCCCGTATTCTGCCATCCTCCGATAGAGGAAGAGATGCAGAAACTGTTGGACCGCCTGGCCGCATACCCGGACCGCTGCGTGCTGGTCGGTGCCTATGCGCTGGGCAAGGCGCAGAGGGTCATCGCCGAGTTGCGCCGCGCAGGGCACAAGGATCCGATTTACCTCCACGGCGCGATGGAGAAGATGTGCCGACTGTATGAAGAACACGGTGTCGATCTTGGCGAGCTGCGCCTGGTTGCCGACCATACCAAAGACGACATGCGCGGTTCCATCGTGATCTGTCCGCCCTCGGCGCTCAACGACAGGTGGTCCCGCCGCCTGCCTGAACCGATCACCGCGATGGCCAGCGGCTGGATGCGCGTGCGCCAGCGGGCTCGCCAGCGTAATGTCGAATTGCCGCTCATCATCTCGGATCACGCGGACTGGGGCGAGCTTACCCGCACGATTGAAGAGGTCGGGGCGCAAGAAAACTGGATTACCCACGGCCGCGAAGATGCGCTACTGCGCTGGTGCCAGCTGCATCAGCGCCGCGCCCGCGCGCTCGCCATGGTCGGCTACGAAGACGAGGACGACTGAGGCGTGGAAGAGTTTGCCGCCCTGGTCGATGCGCTGATCTACACGCGGTCCCGCAATGAAAAGCTGCGCCTGATCGCAGAGTATTTGAAATCTGCGCCCGATCCCGATCGCGGCTGGGCCTTGGCCGCGCTGTCCGATGGGCTCGATTTTCCTGCCGTGAAAAGTTCGACAATTCGCAATTTGCTCAAAGAGCGCATCGACCCTGTGCTGTGGACGTTGAGCCGCGATTTCGTTGGCGACACGGCCGAAACGGCAAGCCTGTTGTGGCCCGCGCCCGATGAAACACCCTCTCCTCCCACAATCAGCGAAACCGTAGATCTGCTGGGCGCGATGAACCGGAAGAGCGTGCTGGCAGAGCTACCGAAACTGCTCGACCGGCTCGATTCCTCGGGCCGTTATGCGCTACTCAAACTTGCGACCGGCGGTATGCGCATCGGCATCTCCAGCCGCTTGGCGAAAACCGCTTTCGCGCAGGCGTTTGAGGTGTCGGTGGACGAAGTGGAGGAGTATTGGCACGGTCTCGGCGCGCCCTATCCGGAGTTGTTTTCATGGGCGGCAGACGGCGGCGATGCGCCTGACATCGAGAACCTGCCCACATTCCGCCCCTTCATGCTTGCGCATCCGCTGGAAGAGACGTTGGTCGATCTCGCGGAATATGCAGCCGAGTGGAAGTGGGATGGTATCCGCGTCCAGATCGTGCGCGCGGGCGGAGAAACGCGGCTCTACTCGCGCAGTGGGGACGATATTTCGGCGACCTTCCCCGAATTGCTCGACGTGCTGCCGATAAACGCAGTGCTTGATGGCGAATTGCTGGTGCGCGGCAATGTCCAGGGCGGCGCTGAAAACGCCAGAACGCAAGGCGGCGCTGCGAGCTTCAATGCGTTGCAGCAGCGGCTTGGCCGCAAAACAGTCAGCAAGAAGATGCTCAAGGAGGCACCAGCTTTCGTGAGGCTCTATGACGTCCTGATTGCCGAGGGCGAAGATTTGCGCAATTTACCGTGGACACAGCGGCGCGGCCGCCTCGAAAAGCTGATTGACCATCTGCCAGCCAGTCATTTCGATATAAGCGCGGTGGTCGAGGCAAAGGACTTCGAGCATTTGGCCCAAATCCGCGAGGGCAGCCGTGACGACGCGATCGAAGGGCTGATGCTCAAACGCAAGGACAGCCCTTACATTGCCGGGCGCCGCGTTGGCTATTGGTACAAGTGGAAACGCGATCCGCTGCTGGTCGATTGCGTGTTGATGTATGCGCAGCGCGGCAGCGGGAAGCGGTCGAGCTTCTTCTCGGACTATACCTTTGGCTGCTGGGACGGGAATCCTGACGCCGGGGCCGACCTGCTTCCGGTGGGCAAGGCTTATTCGGGCTTTACCGACGAAGAGCTCAAGAAGATCGACAAGCACGTCCGCCAGAACACGATCAACCGTTTCGGCCCGGTGCGCGAAACCGACAAGAGCCTCGTATTCGAAGTCGCCTTCGACAGTGTGCATGAGAGCAAGCGGCACAAATCCGGCCTGGCCATGCGCTTCCCCCGCATCCACCGCATCCGCTGGGAAAAACCCGCGCACGAAGCAGACCGGATCGAGGCCCTGCGCTCGCTCGTGAGGGATTGACGCCGCAGTAGCGGCCTTTAGGCCGGGCGGGAGATCAATCTGTCGGAGCCTTCCCATGTCTTATGCCACATCTACTCTTGCGACGTTCGCTCAGATGCTTGGTGCGCTCGATCACCTCGTCGGGAAAGCCGAGCAGTCGGGTAAGCCTGGCCTTCTCGAAGCGCGCCTGGCACCGGACATGCTCCCCCTGGCAACGCAGGTACGGCTCTCCACCTTCCAGGTATTGAACACAATGAACCGGCTTACGGGAGCCGGTATCGACCTTCCGGCAGAGGATCCTGTCACTTTCGACGATGCGAAGCAGCACATCGCGGCAGCGCGTGCGGCAGTTGAAGCGAGCTCAGCAGAAAGCTTTCCCGATGCCGATGCGCCGGTCGAATTCGACATTCCCAATGGTATGGAATTTGCGCTCAAGGCGCATGAATATGTGCGGGACTGGGCCATGGCGCAGTTCTATTTCCATCTCACCACCTTCTACGCGATCCTGCGGTCGGAAGGGGTAGAGGTCGGTAAAGCGGATTTCGTGCCTTACATGATGCGGCACATCAAGAAGCCTGCTGGCTAAGCCGCATTCCTGCCCGGCCATTGGAGAGAAGTTGCGCTGCGCAACATTTCGATCATGGCCGGCACAGCGGCTTAGGTCCGTCTTCAGCCCTTCAGCGCAGCGGCGACCGCCTCGGCATGGTGCTTGGCATTTTCGGCATAGTGCGCAGTGCCCATGCGCATGCCCATGACGGCAGCATCATCAAGATCGCGCATCTTGCGTGCAGGCCGGCCACCCCATAGCTCGCGCTCGCCCATGACCTTGCCCTCGGTGAGCATCGCGCCGGCGGCCAGCATCGCATCGCTGCCAATGACAGCCTTGTTCATGGCAATCGCACCGAGGCCGACGAAGCCGCGGTCCTCGATCACGCAGCCGTGAACCATGGCCATGTGTCCGATAAGCACGTCGTCACCGATCAGCAGCGGCGAGCCATCGGGATCGCCGGGGCGCGGCGGATCGCAGTGCAGCACGCTACCGTCCTGCACATTGCTGCGCTCGCCGATAACGATCCGGCTGACGTCGGCGCGCAGCACGCAATTATACCAGATCGAACTTTGTGCACCGATGGTCACATCGCCGACAATTGTGCAGCCGGGCGCGATAAAAGCGCTCTCGTGGATCTGCGGGGTCTTGCCGTGAATCGGCACGATAGTGACGCCGGGTCGTGTCATGTCTGGCTTTTCCATTCTTCGCGTGTGAGGCTGTACTGTATAACGGTGCGGTCTTCCGGCGGATAATCGGGATCTTCGAAATCGAGATCCTTGCGCCGGGTCATGCCAAGCTTCTCCATCAGCTTCCAGCTTCCCACATTGGCCTCGCTCGTCAAGGCGAAGACGTACGGCGCGGCGACCCGGCCGAACGCCCACTCCAGAACAGCCCGCATGGCTTCTTCGGCGTAGCCGCGCCGCCAGCGATCCTCCCGCACGAGCCACCCGATCTCGTGATCGCCAACATTGGATGCCAGGGGGTTGTCGACCCGCTTGATGCCGCAATGGCCGACCATCTCACCGCTCGCCTTTTCGACCATGAACAGGAAGCTGAAGCCTTCCCTGGCATAAAGCGCCTGCGACTTGGCGTGCTTCGCCTCGATTTCGTGGAGTTCCTTTACGCCGCCAAGCCGCGCCATGACCGTGGGCGTGTTCAGCAACCGGTCCTGCTCGAGAGCATCGCTGTCGTCGATCGTGCGGAGGACCAGCCGATCGGTTTCGGCGATGATGTCAGCCATGCCAATCGCCCTTCGAAATCGAATAAACGATGATGACCGGGTTCTCCTTGTCGAACTCGTCATTGGCAAAGTCGAGATCTTCGCGGCGCCGCATACCGAGGGCTTTCATGAGGCCCCAGCTCGGCGCATTACCTTGAACTGTCAGCGCGATCACTTCGTCCGCACCGAACCGCTCGAAGGCGAGGTTGAGCGAGGCGCTGGCAGCCTCCTTCGCATACCCCTTGCCCCACGCGTCTTCGCGCAGGCGCCAGCCGATTTCCATCATGCCGGTGGGTCCGCCCTGCTGGTTGCAGCGTTTGAGGCCGCAAAAGCCGAGTATGGCGTTGTCGTCCTTGCGCTCCACAACCCAGAATGTGTGCCCGTGGTCGCGTTCGTAGGACAGCAACCGTTCTTGTGCGCCCTGCCGCTTGGTATCGCTCGCCACGCCGCCGAGCCAGCGCATCACGTCCGGAGTGTTGGTGCCATCCCAAAACAATGGCCAATCCTCGTCGCGCCAATCGCGAAGGATGAGACGCTCTGTTTCGTGCCGGAACCCAGCCGCCACAGTCAGCCGCCCAGGAGGCGCGCGGCCAGCGGCGCGTGATAGGTCAGGACGCCCGAACAGCCGGCGCGTTTGAAAGCGATGAGTTTCTCCATCAGCAAGGCTTCGCGGTCACCGATACCGGCCGCAGCCCCTGCTTCGATCAGGGCGTATTCCCCGCTCACCTGATAGGCGTAAATCGGTACGCCAAATTCCTGTTTCGTGCGCCAGATCACGTCGAGATAGGCAAGGCCCGGCTTGACCATCACGCTATCGGCCCCTTCAGCAATATCGAGCGCGATCTCACGCAGCGCTTCATCGGCGTTTGCCGGATCCATCTGGTAGCTTTTCTTGTCGCCTTTCAGCAGTCCGCCGGACCCCACGGCGTCACGGAACGGACCGTAAAAGGCGGAGGCATATTTCGCCGCGTAGCTCATGATCTGCACATTGTGATGGCCGTTCATCTCGAGCGCCATCCTGATCGCCTTCACCCGGCCATCCATCATGTCGGACGGGGCGACGATGTCAGCGCCCGCCTCAGCCTGGACCAGCGCCTGATCCACCAGCACTGCAACTGTGTCATCATTCACGACATAGCCGTGATCATCGAGCAACCCATCTTGTCCATGGCTCGTATAGGGATCGAGCGCGATGTCGGTGAGAATGCCGATATCCGATCCGCAGGCATCGCGGACCGCCTTGATTGCGCGGCACATGAGGTTGTCGGGATTGAGCGCTTCGGCGCCGTCGTCGCTGCGCTTTTCCGCAGGCGTATTGGGGAACAACGCCACACACGGAATGCCAAGGGCCACGGCTTCCTTGGCCTGCTTTGCGATACCGTCGACCGACCAGCGAGAGACGCCCGGCAGGCTAGCGACCGGATCCTCGACACCGCTGCCTTCGGTGACGAAGAGCGGCCAGATGAGGTCGGCGGGAGTGAGCACCGTTTCACGGTGCATGCGGCGGCTCCAGTCATGGGCGCGCGTGCGCCGCATGCGGGTAGCGGGATAGGAGGCGTTGCTCATGACCATGCCGTTTGCCGCAATCGGCGCGGCGAGGCAATCTCGGGCGGCAGGCTCAAGTAACGGGTTGCGGATTATCGAGCTTGTCGATCTCGCGTGCCGGTACTTCTGATGCGACCTCGTCTGCAGTCGGCGCGAGATCTTCCAGCGCGGCCCCGGCCTCGACGGTCTTGATCTTGCGCAATGTCTCGCGGAAGCGCCGGAGCTCCTCGCCCGAAAGCTGGGCCCGCGTGACGAATTCGACCGAAGCAGGATTCACCGAACGGCCACTGCGATACATCTCGTAGTGAAGGTGCGGACCGGTCGACAGGCCGGTCGAGCCGACATAACCGATCACCTGGCCGCGCTTGACCGATTGGCCGCGGTTCACCGCAATCCGGCTCATGTGGCAGTACCGTGTGTCGATGCCATTGCCGTGACGCAGGCGGACTGCATTGCCGCAGCCTCCCATGCGTCCGGCACCTGTCACACTGCCGTCCGTTACGGCAACGATCGGCGTACCGTGACGCGCGCGGAAATCGACACCGCCATGCATACGGCGGTACCCGAGAATAGGGTGACGGCGCATTCCGTATCCCGAGCTCATCCCGCCCGGCACCGGAGCAACCAGGCCGCCGCGCTGTTCGCCAACGCCTGATGCTTCATAGAATTGTCCGTCCTTGCCCCAGCGCATCAGCTGGATCGGAGCGCGTGAGCCGCGCTCGAGGCCCGCAAAGACCAATTGGCCCGCCTGCCGCTCGCCCGTGGCGGCGCGGCGGTGAGATACGATGATATCGAAAGAATCGGTCGAGCGTACATCGCGCTCGAGGCTGACTTGCTGCGACAAGGCTTTGAGATAAGCCTGGACCGCACTCGCCGGAGCGCCAGCAGCACGCGCCGATCGATAAAGGCTGTCACCCACCGTACCGCGAATGCGCAGCGGCGTTTCGTCCGTGCGGATAACCTGCCGCGACAAAGTCAGGTCCGCACCGGGATCCAGCCGGGAAACAGCAAGCTGCAAGTCAAACCGTGCTCGGAAGCGGAGTTCCTCAAGCGGACGCGAAACGCCGGCAGCAGGGCGCCTGCCCAGAGTGATGTCGATCTGCGTCCCGGGCTCAAGCTCGTCGAGGGGCATCGCACGCTCGATCAGCGAAAGAACCTGGCTTGCTTCTTCGCGGCCCACGCCAGCGCGCAGCAGCGTTCGCTCGAAACTGTCTCCGGAACCAAGGGTGGCCATCATCTGCAATTCCGGACGCTCGGGCGCTTCTGCCAGGGGCCTCACCAGACTGTTCGGACCCATCCGGCGGCCAGTGTCCGCCCCCAGACCCAGCGGCAGAATGGCCTGGCTGTGATATTCGCCGAGGACGGCATCATCGTCAGGCAAAGGCGAAGCAGCTTCGAGAGGGGCAAAATCCGGCCAGAAGGCAAGCGCGACCACCGACAGCCCGACAAACGTCCCCAACCCCCTGAACCACCTTTTCGAGCCAATATCGGCTCCGAGATCCGGTGCGATATCCAGGGTTTCCACGTGGGCGAACATCTGGTCTCGGAAGGCTGCGAGCGAGAACGCAGGCCTGGCGGCGGAATCCACTGCAACCGCATAGGTGCCATCGCCTGCCAATCCATCGGGATTGTCATCGAGGTCCATAGCCAATTGCGGTTCCACGTCCTTTACGGACTCGTGCACCTGTAACCCTCCATCCCGGCTCTGCGACGCGCCTGTGCGACCAGCCGGTTTATCCATTGCGGATTAGTATATGGCGGAATCAAGGTAAAGATGCGCTTAACTGTAAGGCGGAAACAGTCCGAAATGCGACAGGATGCGGGTATCGGGCGGCAAGCGGTTGCACCCGGCGCATGGCGCTGCCACCTAGGGGGGGTGAAAGACGCCTCTATCAAGGCGGTCCTCGGACCCACCAATACCGGCAAGACCCACCTCGCCATTGAACGGATGTGCGCCCATTCCAGCGGTGTGATGGGCTTTCCGCTGCGCTTGCTGGCGCGCGAGGTCTACGACCGGCTGGTAGCGATCAAGGGCGAAAAGGCCGTCGCGCTGATCACCGGCGAACAGCGGATCGAACCGCCCGGCGCCCGGTACCTTTGCTGCACCGTCGAAGCGATGCCGCGCAACCCCGATGCCGCCTTCGTGGCGCTCGACGAGGCGCAGCTTTCTGCGGACCGTGAGCGCGGCCATGTCTTTACCGACCGACTGCTGAATGCACGCGGGAGGGAAGAGACCATGCTGCTTGGCGCTGCCACCCTCGAACCGATGGTGCGAGCCCTGATACCGAAAGCTGAAATTTCGGATCGCCCGCGATTCTCCACCCTCACCCACATCGGCCCCCGCAAATTGTCGCGCCTGCCGCCGCGCAGCGCGATTGTCGCGTTCAGTTCGGAAGCTGTTTACGCGGTCGCGGAAATGCTGCGGCGTTTTCGGGGCGGTGCCGCCGTGGTCATGGGAGCTCTTTCACCAGAAACGCGCAACAAGCAGGTCGAATTGTTCCAAAATGGTGAGGTTGATTATATCGTTGCCACCGATGCCATCGGAATGGGCCTAAACCTCGATGTAAACCACGTCGCCTTTGCCGGAGTGACGAAGTTCGACGGAATACGGATGCGGCGCCTGCATCCCGCAGAGATGGCCCAGATCGCCGGGCGCGCCGGGCGGCACCAGCGCGATGGGACATTCGGCACGCTTTCTGGCGCGGGCAACAAGATGGGCCCTTCTCCCGAATTCGACGAAGAAGACATCTACGCGATCGAAGAGCACCGTTTTGCTCCTATCACGAAGCTGTTCTGGCGTGAGGCGGAGCCCCGCTTCGACAGCATTCCCGTCCTGATCGGGGATCTTGAGAGTTTGCCGCAGCATGACGCCTTGCGCCTTGCGCCCGAAGCGATCGATCTGGCCACACTAAAGCGCCTCGCCGAGGAACCCTTCGCCGCGTCGATCCGCGGTCACGGCCAGATGCGCCGCTTCTGGGAAGCCTGCTCGCTTCCCGATTTCCGCCAGCGGGGCCCCGACGTGCACGCCCGCTTCATCGCAAGGCTCTGGCAGGACCTGCAAGGCGGCTATATCGGCGCAGACTTCGTCGCGGCCCGCATCTCGGAACTCGACAATACCAGCGGCGACATCGATACGCTGCAGGGGCGGATCGCGGCGATTCGCACCTGGGCCTATATCTGCCAGCGCCCTGACTGGGTGCTTGCCCGTGACGAAATGGCGTCACGCGCCCGCGCAGTCGAAGCCAAATTGTCAGATGCGCTTCATGCGCGCCTGACCGAAAGATTCGTCAACCGGAGGACGGCAATACTCATGAAATCGCTGGGACAGGATGCAAGTATTCTCCCGATAACATTGGCTGAAGATGGCACGCTGAGCGTGGAGGACGAGGCATTGGGCCACGTCGAGGGCTTCCGCTTCAAGGTGGATGCTGCGGCCAATCACGCGGACCGCAAGATGCTGCTGTCTGCGGCCGAAAAAGCCTTGCCCCGCATCCTCGGAGAGCGCGCTGAAGCTCTTGCGGCGTCTGATCTGGCCGATATCGAACTTGCGCGCGGCGCGATCCGCTGGAACGGCCACATGCTCGCAAAGCTGAAGCAGCGAGACGATCAGGTGAAGCCCGAGCTTGAGCCCGCGAATGAACTGGCAATGCTTCCGGATCGTGCCCGCGCCAGTTTGATGGCTGCGCTCGATAGCTGGCTCGACAAGAAGCTCGAACCGCTCGAACCATTGCGCAAGATGCACATAGCGGCGACCAATCCCGAAGCGGGATCGCAGGCCCGCGCGCTGTTGCTCAACCTTATCTCCGGTCATGGCTTCGTGACGCGCGAAGCCGCAGGGCTCGAGCATCTGCCCAAGGAAATGCGTCCGTTCCTGCGCAAGATCGGCGTAACGTTCGGGGCGCTCGACATTTTCTCGCCGATGCTGCTCAAGCCCGCTCCGAGGCAGCTGCTCAGTGCGCTTGGCACTGACCGCAGGCCCCTCCAGGAAGCGATGCTGCCGGTGATTCCGGACGCGAAAAAGCTTCCCGCAGGTTATCGCCATGCAGGTTCGCAGGCGATCAGGCTGGACCTGGCAGAAAAGATCTTCCGCGCCGCACACGATGCCAGGGCAAAGGCAGATAAGCAGCGCAAATTTCGTCTCAATCTCGCCCTGCCGATATCGATCGGGCTGGAGCAGAAGAATGCCGAGCGCCTGCTGGGCCAGGCCGGTTTCCGCGTGCAACACGCCAGACCGCTGGCTGAAAACGTGCAAGGTCCGCCCCGCCCCGACAGTTGGGAGTGGCGCCCGTCGCGGCGCAAGCCGCAGCGGGCTGCGCCGGCAGCCGCGAAACCGCGCGAAGGCAGTGCATTCGCCGGCCTGGCAGACCTCATCAAGCAGGGCTGAGGGTGCGGATCGACCGCCTGCTTTGCCTCCTGCGGTTCGTGCGCACCCGCAGCGCAGCACACAAGCTGGTCGAGAAAGGACATATCCGCCGCAATGGCGAGCGGATCATTCGCGCCAGCCGCGATATTGCGGAAGGCGATGTCCTCACGCTGCCTCTCGGGAACAGCGTCCACCTGATAGAGATTATCTCCTTGCCCGAGCGGCGCGGACCCCCGCGCGAAGCCGAGGCGTGTTACCGCAAGCTTGACCCGAGCGGTCAAAATGGAAATAGCAGCGCAAATACCACCGCGAGACAGGGAAAGATCGCACCATGACCTATGTCGTCACCGACGCTTGTATCAAATGCAAATACACCGATTGCGTCGAGGTCTGCCCCGTCGACTGTTTCTATGAAGGCGAGAACATGCTCGTCATCAACCCGTCGGAATGCATCGACTGCGGCGTGTGCGAGCCGGAATGCCCCGCAGAAGCCATCCTGCCCGATACCGAGGACAATCTCGAAAAGTGGCTCGAGCTGAACACCAAGTTTTCCGCCGAATGGCCGAACATTACCAGCCAGAAGGAACCGCCCGCGGATGCCGACGAGCATAAGGGCGAAGAGGGCAAGTTTGAAAAGTTCTTCTCGCCCGAACCCGGCGAAGGCGACTGATAACTCATTTCCTTGTTCGATGATCTGAAGGCTGCCTGGGCATCGGGCGGTGATGACAACATTGGTCTGATCGCTGCAGGCATTGCGCATTATGCGCTGCTTGCACTTGTGCCGTCGCTCGGCGCGCTCGTGCTCGGATATGGCCTGTTCGCCGATCCGGCGACTGTATCGAAGCATATCGCCCTGCTATCCGGGAGCCTACCGCCTTCGGCCGCCGAACTTATCGGAGAGCAATTGCGTAATGTCACTGAGGGGGCCGATGGCACCAAGGGGTTCGGCCTGCTGGTATCGCTCGGCATTGCCCTGTTTGGAGCGCGCAATGGCGCACGCGCCCTGATGACAGGGCTCAATGTCGCCTTCAATGCCGACAAAGGGCGCGGGTTTGTCCGGGCGAACCTGGTCGCGCTGGCAATTACTCTGGCAGGCGTGATGGGACTGGCCGTGATCGGCGGCGCGGTGACGCTCGTCGCAGCCCTGAGCGGGCCATTTGGCGAACTTGCCAGCTTCATATTCCTGCTTATTGCCGCAAGCGGAGCCGCAGCGCTGCTCTATCGCCATGCTCCGAACAATCCCTCCCCGACGTGGTCAGCGATTTGGCCCGGAGCAGTACTGTTCGCGTCGACGTGGTTTCTGGCGACAGCTGCATTTGCGTATTACGCAGCAAATTTCGGGAGTTACAACGCGGCCTATGGATCGCTCGGCGCGGTCATTGTGCTGATCACATGGTTCTATGCCAGCGGGTTCTTTCTTTTGCTCGGGGCCGAATTGGCAGCAGTGCGCAATGGCCGACTGCGGCCCAGCGCGAACAAAGACGTCCCAGACTCGCAATAATCCACAGGTTGTGCTATATAATGCAACAACTGCGCCGGTGTGCTCCCGGGCAGATGTAAGAATCGAAAGGGCCGGAAGAGCATCCATTCTGCAATCTGAACGATTGCCGCTTCCCTTTGGGGTCTGCGGAACGGTTGTTTTGCAGCATTGGAAATGTCTTTCCGCACGAAAGGACTAATGCATGGCGAGTAAGCCTGAAGCTTTCGACGTTGGTGACTACGTCGTTTATCCCAAGCACGGTGTAGGCCGTGTCATCGAACTGCAGAGCGAGGAAATCGCCGGCATGCAGCTCGAACTCTATGTTCTACGGTTCGAGAAAGAGCGCATGACGCTCCGCGTGCCAGTAAACAAGGTCGAATCCATCGGCATGCGCAAGCTGTCCAGCGACAAGACTCTCAAGGAAGCGATGGAAACCCTGAAGGGTAAGCCCAAGGTCAAGCGCACCATGTGGTCGCGCCGCGCCCAGGAATATGAAGCCAAGATCAATTCTGGCGAGATCGTCCTGATCGCAGAAGTCACGCGCGACCTGTTCCGTCCGGATGACCAGCCCGAGCAAAGCTATTCGGAACGCCAGATTTTCGAAGCAGCCTCCAGCCGTCTCGCCCGCGAACTCGCGGCAATGGAAAAGACCGACGAAGCAACTGCGCTTGAAAAGATCCTCGACGTGCTGCGCGAACATGCGCCGCAATATTACGAGAACACCGAAGAAGCCTGATCGGCGAAAGCCGCATACAGCTCGACAAAGGGGCCGCTCCGCAAGGGGCGGCCCTTTTCGTATGGGTTGCAGCCAGTTGCTCGCTGTATTATATCGCCAATACAGATTGAGCAGGAATCATAGAGGGAAACCGGCAATGCTTATCAAACTTCTCAAGGGGCTTGCCCCGGTTGCGGCACTGGCTGCTGGATCGCTTGTCGCTGGCTGCGACCAGATGGATATCCAGATCGGCGATTCGAAAGGCGTCCCGCTGGCAGAGCTGGATATGGCCGGAGCTGCGCCCACAGAGCTGGTGCTTGCCGCCCCAGACAAGGTTATCGTCACCACGGGAGACGCGCTGGATATCGAAGTAACCGGTGACCAGGAAGCTGTCGACGCGATGCGCTTCCACCTGGACGACGATTCGCTTGGCATTACCCGCGCCAAGGACAGCGGTAAGAACATCGGAAGCGCAACCGTGCGCGTGACCATGCCCAGCCTGACCGCGATGGTAATCGCAGGTTCCGGTTCGGTCGAAGCCGACCGGATGACAGGCAGGGCAGAGGCCACGATCGCTGGCTCGGGATCCGCCAAGGTCAACAGCATGGACGTCGATAGCCTCGATCTGACCATTGCCGGGTCAGGTGACTTCGAAACTACCGGATCCGCCGCCAAGCTGGATCTGACGGTTGCCGGGTCCGGTCAAAGCCGGATGGCCGGTCTCAAGGTCGGAAACGCCGATATCTCGGTTGCCGGTTCAGGTGACGCTGAGTTTGATTCCGATGGCAAGGTAGAGGCCAGTATTGTCGGATCGGGCAGCGTAACAGTCAACGGCAACGCATCCTGCACCGTTTCTTCGGTCGGTTCGGGCAAGCTCAACTGCCGCAGCGGTACGACTGCGGCGTCAGAGAAACCTGAGGCGCCGAAAGCACCTGAAAGCCCTGAAGCACCGGAAGCACCGGACGCACCGTCAACCTGAGTCATCGCCAAGCAAGGCTTTTTCGGCTAGGCGGCGCTGCGAAGGGAATTCGCATGCGCCGTCTGGCACTTACCATCCTACCGATCGCCTCACTTGCACTCCCCGGATGTGTCGGCACGCTTGTCGATGTCGCAACTGCGCCGGTTAAGGTCGTGAGCAAGGGCGTGGACCTGGCCACGACAAGCCAGTCGGAATCCGACGAAAAGCGAGGCAGGGAAATCCGCCGCCGCGAGGAACGGCTCGCCAAGCTCGAGCGCGATTACGAAAAACAGCTGGATGAATGCGAAGAGGGTAGCCGCCGCGCCTGTGACGATGCGCGCGACACTTACGCCGAGATGCAGCAGATCCTGCCGACCATACCGGTCGAGCCCGAAGACGATTAGTCGGGCGGCGTGGCTGCCCTGCGCAGCCGGTCATTGATCGCAACGCCGATGCCTTCTTCCGGGATCGGTGCGACCGCGATACGCGGTTTTTCGGAAGCCGCGCCCAAATGCAGGCACGCATAAAGACGTGCCGCCGCTTCTTCGAGATCGCCGCTGGCGGACAGGGTACAATCCCCCGGCATCGCCCCGAAACCGATAGTGAAGTCGTCTGGCGCAACTTCCGCCGCATTCAGGCGGACGGGCTTGCCCGGGGCATAGTGGCTGGCCAGCTGGCCCGGCGCTTCAATGCCGTCGCCCGGCACTGGCGCCTGCCCGGTCGCAATTGTCACCGGGCCGGGTCGCAATATTTCAAGCTGACCGAATTCCCGCACAGCAACAATCGTCGACTCGACACCGGACCGGCATTCGCCGCCATCCAGAACGGCATCGATTCGCCCACCCAGCGATGCAAGCACGTGGTTCGCGCTGGTGGGACTGATGAACCCGCTCCGGTTTGCAGAGGGTGCGGCGACAGGAAAATCCACTTCGGCCAAGAGCGCCCTCATCAAGGGATGATCGGGCATTCGGAGCGCGACTGTCGGCAGGCCAGCAGTAACCGCATCAGCCAGGCCGCTATCCGCTTTTCTTGGCACGACCAAGGTAAGCGAACCCGGCCAGTGGGCTGCGGCCAGGGCTTCGGCTTCAGGAGTCAGCTGTGCAAGCCTCCGCGCCTGCTTCATATCGCGGACATGCACGATGAGCGGGTTAAAGCTCGGGCGGCCCTTCGCCTCGTATATCCTGGCCACGGCGCGGTCGTCATCGGCACGCGCCGCCAGTCCGTAGACCGTTTCAGTCGGCACAGCGACAAGGCCGCCATCTCGCAGGATCGCTGCGGCACGATCTATGCCACCTTTGTCCGCTAGAAGCGTTTCCGTAGCGTATTTGCCGACCATGCCCGTGCGCTATATCTGAAGGCGCATAAAGCCAAGAGGAATGCATCCGTGACCTACACTCCCGCCACCCAGGACCAACTGCTCGCCATCCGCGTGAATGCAGGAATCGAGGAGCTTGCGAAGAGCGAGAAATTCGCCGCCGCCGAGCCTGACATGGTCGAAGCCATCGTCGAAGGCGTGGGGCAATTTGCGGCGGGCGAGTTCGCTCCGCTCAACCGGGTAGGCGATCTCGAAGGTGCCAAGCTGGAAAACGGCGTCGTTCGCCTGCCTCAGGGATACAGCGAAGCGTACGACAATTATGTCGAGCAGGGCTGGAACACGATTGCTTCGCCAGCGGAATTTGGCGGACAGGGACTTCCCTTCACCCTTGCCTGCAACGTGCTGGAAAACCTCGGCACCGCCAATATGGCGTTCAACCTGCTGCCCATGCTGAGTGTCGGAGCGATCGAAGCGCTCGAGCATCATGGTTCCGGTGAATTGCAGGACAAGTATCTTCCCAGGCTGGTTAGCGGCGAATGGTCAGGGACGATGAACCTGACCGAGCCGCAGGCTGGCAGTGACCTCGGCGCCCTGCGCGCCACGGCGACCCCCGTTGAGGACGGCGAACATGCCGGTAAATATCTGATCAAGGGTCAGAAAATCTACATCACTTGGGGCGAACACGAGCTTTCGAAGAATATCATCCACCTCGTCTTGGCGCGCCTGCCCGATGCGCCCGACGGCAGCCGCGGCATTTCGCTGTTTATCGTTCCGAAGTACCACGTGAATGCCGATGGCTCTCTCGGCCCGCGCAACGATCTGCGGTGCGTCAGCCTCGAACACAAGCTGGGCATCAATGCCTCGCCCACCTGCGTGATGAGCTACGGCGATAATGGCGAGTGTGTCGGTGAACTGGTCGGCGCACCCCACCGCGGGCTGATGGCGATGTTCACGATGATGAACAACGCCCGGATCAATGTCGGCAATCAGGGCGTCCAGATTGGCGAGCGAGCGACACAGCAAGCGCTCTATTACGCGAAAGAGCGGGTCCAGTCGGCCCGGGCCGGATCACCGGACAAGGAACCGGTTGCAATCGTGGAGCACCCTGACGTGCGTCGCATGTTGCTGCGGATGAAGGCCCTCACACAGGGCGCCCGCGCATTACTTTACTACACCGCAGGACAGGTAGACCGCGGCGTGCTGGGCGATGAGAATGCCAAAGCACGCGGCGAAGTCCTCACCCCGCTGATCAAGGCGTGGGGCACCGATATCGGCACCGAAGTGGCCAGCCTTGGCATTCAGGTACACGGCGGAATGGGCTTTGTGGAAGAAACCGGCGCAGCCCAGCATTGGCGCGATTCGCGCATCGCACCGATCTATGAAGGAACAAATGGTATCCAGGCCGCGGACTTGGTCACGCGCAAGCTTGGCATGGACAATGGGCAGGCGCTGATCTCCCTGACGGAAGATATTGCCCGTGATTGCGCGGACGAGCCCAGCCTGTTTGCCCTTGCAGGTGACTGCGCCGCTGTTGCTCGGTGGATGCGCGAAGAGGCTAGCCTAGATGACAAGCTGGCGGGCAGCGTGCCCTTCACCACGATGATGTCCGTGGCAGTGGCTGGATGGCAATTGGTCAAACAGCTGCGCGCCATCGAGGCAGGCGAAGCGCCCTCGCTGGCGAAGTCTAAACAGGCCAGCGTGCGCTTCTTCCTCGACCGCATCGTGCCCGAAGCAGCGGGCTTGCGCGCTGCAGCAACAGCCGGGGCCGAGGGGCTTTACGCAATCGATACAGACGCGCTGCTTGGCTGAGCCAAGTTGCGCCGCGCGACTTAGTCGGCGGTCACTTCGCGGGCGTAATCATCGCGCCCGAAAGTTGCTTCCTGTCCGCGCAGCTCGCGCTGCGGAGGCAAGCGGCGGCCCGTCACGCGCTCGATAGCACCCTGCGGAGCAGCGCCATCTGCCGACACGCGCCAGATGATGCCGGCGGTATCGTCACTGACGAGAAGTGATCCGTCACCAGCGAACTCGACCCATGTGGGCCGGCCGCGAGTCGTGCCCTCGCCTGTTAGGAACCCGCCGAGCACCTCGATGGGCGCGCCTTGGGGATTGCCGCGTTCGTCAAACGCCACATAGACCACGTCATAACCGGACGGCGGCTTACGGTTCCACGACCCGTGTCGGGCAATGAATGCGCCGTTGGAGAAGTTCTCGCCCATGGCCGCGCCTTCCTTGCTGAACACCAGTCCGAGGGCCGCAACGTGCGGTCCAAGGGCGTATTCGGGCTTGCGGACGTAATTGATGAAAGAGGGGTAGGGATATTTGACGCGGCGATCATAATTATCGCCCCAATACACCCACGGCCAGCCATACTGCGCGCCGACCGGTACATTGGTGAGATAGTCGGGCACGAGGTCCGACCCAAGCATGTCGCGCTCGTTGACCGTGGTCCACAATTCACCGGACCAAGGGCTGAAATCGAGGCCGTTGGCATTACGCAATCCGCCAGCGAACTGGCGGCGCTGGCCGGTTTCCAGCGCAATTTCCCAAATGAGGGCGCGGCCTTCTTCGGCCTCCATCCCCTTGTCGGCGATATTGGTATCCGATCCTACGGCCACGTAGAGCCGGTCGCCATCGGGATGCAGCGCAAGATTGCGCATCCAGTGGCCGCCATTAGGCGCAAGGTCGGTGAGCTTGGTTGCCTCACCCGAAACCGTCTCGGCGCCAAGCTCGTAAGGAAACGCCAGCACCTCGTCGTGATTGGCTACATAAAGCGTGCCATCGTTCCAGGCGAGACCCGACGGCGAATCGAGGTCGTCAAGCAGAACGACCCTGCGCTCGGCCGTACCGTCCCCATCTGCATCACGCAGCAGGACAACTTGGTTGGGAGACGTGCCGCCCGCCCCGGCCAACGCCATCAGCCTATCGGCAATCCAGCCCGTAATGCCGCCGCCTTCCTTGGCGGGTGCGCGGGTCAGCGAAACGAGGATATCGCCATTGGGAAGCGCCTGAAGGGTGCGCGGATGTTCCAGCCCCTCGGCGAAGCGAGTGACGGTCAGCCCCTCGGCAGCAGTCGGCTTTTCGTCTGCCGCCCACCCGACCGGCTCGGCGATCGACACCGTCGGGAATGTTTCTGCATCGGGTTCATCGAGCCTCGGGTCCGTGCCTACCACCTCGTCGATCGGAACGTCTGCGGTATCGCCGCGCGAAATGAAGTAGAACGCGATGGCCAATACCGCGACGATGACGAGAAGGGCGATGCCCAGCTTCTTCAGGATGCTCATAAAAAAACCGATAGGGCGTCACCGCCTCGCCCGCAACGCCTCTTGCATGTGCACAGTGTTCGCCTAGATCGCTCGCATGTTCGATTTCCGACCCGCACCCGATTGTCCCAAGCCAGAAGCCTACAGGCAATTGGTGGATGCCGCCGACGCGCTGACGTCTGGCGAGAGCGATGCAGTGGCCAACATGGCAAACGTGGCTGCTGTGCTGTGGGACTTCCTGCCGGACCTGAATTGGGCGGGCTTTTACCGCGTCATTGAGGGTGAACTGGTCTTGGGCCCCTTCATGGGCCGACCAGCCTGTATCCGTATTCCGATGGGCAGCGGCGTTTGCGGAGTTGCCGCGAAAACCGGTGAAACGCAGCTCGTCGAGGACGTGCACGCATTCCCGGGCCATATCGCCTGCGATTCGGTCACCAATTCGGAACTCGTCGTCCCGGTAACACGTGATGGCCAAGTGATTGCGGTCATTGATCTCGACAGCCCCAGGACTTCCCGCTTCGATCAGGAAGATCGGGACGGCGTGGAAAAATTGGCCCAAATCCTCGGCTCACGCATCTAAAACTGCCCCGAAAGGGGACGCGCAAGCAGCTTTTTTGCCGCTCGCTCCGAGCAATGATAGTTTAAGTCCCAGAACTGGACTCACCTTTCGGAGCGTCACGACATGAACCGCCACGCCATTTTCCTGACCGGCATCGCCGCCTGCTGCGCCTCGCCAGCTGTCGCGCAGGATCCGGAGGTTAATTCCGAGGCTGGTGAATACGTGATCGCGACTCCGGCAGAAGAGGCCGCCGATATCGTTATCGAAATCGAAGACGTTGACGTCCTTCCGGCACAGCGCGTCATCCCCGCCCGACGCCAGCCCGTCGTCATCCGGCGCGTGATCGTCGAAGATGATATGCGAGCGGCGGGCGCCGACTACGCACGCGACGGTCAGGTGCCGCACGCTTATCATATTCGCAGACAGGCCCCTCACCATGGCGATCGCGGTGGCCGGGATATGCAAACGCTACCGGTTCCGGCCGGTGCGCGTATCGTGAGTTTTAATCGCGAGCAGTGGCTTGCCGAGTGCCGTGACCGCCTTTCGACCTATGAGGAAAGCGACCGCGGAAAGATCATCGGCGCCCTTACAGGAGCCGCCTTGGGCGGCCTTGCCGGAAACCGCATAGCTGGCCGGGGCAACCGCACTGTTGGTACGGTCCTGGGCGCAGGTGCAGGGGCGCTGGCAGGTGCCGCTATCGGCGATGCACTCGAAGGCGATCCTCAGCCCAGCGCATCGGCATATGGCGAGTGCGAAGCCTATCTCGACGATTACATGGAAAGCGCGCGCAGCGGCGAATTGCAGACGGTACCAGCCTATTATGGTCAGGAATACATGCTTGTGCCAGTCACGATCACCATCCCGCAAAGGGCAGTGTACCGCGAGGTGGAGGTTGAAGTCTCTGATTGAGGCCGCAACGCCGCCCGGTTGCTTAGGCGGAAATTAACCACATTGCCCTAGTCCCGGCATTGATGTCGAAGGGCGAATCAAAATCAGGACAGGAACCTAGTCCCGTCACCGAGCCGGAGGGCGAGCCCGTGCGCGTATTGCTGGCGGAAGACAATGTCATCGCCAGCGAACTTATTTCAATGATGGCCAAGCGCCTCGGTTGCAGGGTCGACACTGTCAGTAACGGCCTTGATGCAATCGATCTGATCTACCGCGCCCAGCAGCTGGACAAGGCGTATGACCTCCTGCTGCTCGATGCGATGATGCCCGTCCTTACTGGATCCGAAACAGCCAGGAGGCTGCGGGCCGAGGGTATCGACAGTTCTCAATTGCCGATCATTGCCGTCACAGCGGCAACCGATCCCGCGGAAGTGCGTGAGTATCTCCGCGCGGGAATGCAGGGCTACCTCTCAAAGCCTGTGTCACTGGCAGAGTTTTCCGCCTGCATAGATGCGTGGGCACCCGGTAGATCGAAAAAGCCGCATCGCGGCCGGCGTACACCCAGCGATGCGCTGCGCCGCCGCTATGACTTGCGAAAGATCGAAGTGCTCGAGCGGTTCGAGACTGCTGTCACCGCTGGGCACCTGGCTCCGGGAATCGCAACGGAACTGCGCGAACATCTGCACAAGCTGGCCGGCACCGCAGGCTCGTTCGGCGAAACCGATCTCAGCGTTGCTGCGTCTCAGGGTGAATCGCTGCTCGAAGGAGCAGCGCCTGACGGCCTCCGCGGAGCAATTTCACGATCACTCGATCTGCTGAAAGCCGTCGCATGAAGCGCATGATGATTGCTCTCGGGGCGATGTCTGCCCTGCTTAACGTGCCCGCCTCGGCGCAAGACGGTGTCGATGCCTGGGTCGAGCTTGAGGCGCGCGCAGTTCAAAGCGACCGCACTATTATCGACGGCGATGACATCGAATCCAGCGGTGCCGGGGTCAGTGTCGATGCTGCTTTCCAATGGACGAATGGCCGCACCGAAGTTCAGTTCGACCTTGGCGCGGAGGTTTTCGATTTCTCCGAAGAAACGCGCAACACCCGCGAAAGCGGGTCAGCCAGCGTAACGGTCTCGCAAGAAATCAGCGACAATCTCTCCGTGGCCGTCAGCGCCGGACACTGGGAGGACATCGTTACGCTTGAGGCGCGCCAGACTGACCAGGACGCCATTCGCGGCGAGGTCAAATATGAAGACAAGGTCCACCGTGTCCGCCTCCGCGCCCAATATCGCGAACGCGAGTACGAGAGCGTCACGCCCTCCACCGGCAATGGCATGCGCTATGACGCACAATATAATTACCGCTTTGCCAGCTGGCACTGGGCGCGCGTCGAACTGCGGGCCGAGGACATCAATTCCGACCACCCCCGCCGGGGATACGAGCGTTACATGGTCCGCGCCGGCTACAGCCTGCCGCTCGACAGCGGCAAAAACTGGCGCCTGCGCCCCCAGCTTGAATATCGCGACTGGACCTATGACGAACGCCGGGTCCTGGATGATCCTGCTGGAGAGCTGAGACGCGATTCCTACATTCAGCCGGAAATTGGCTTGGCTTACGGGAAATCAAATGGCCTCAAGGCACGCTTGCGGGCAGCTTACCAGTTCCGCAGCTCGAACGATCCGCGATATACCGAAGATGCGCCGTATTTTGACCTGCGCGTGGGTTATCGCTTCTAGCTAGCGCCGCTTGCGAAACGCGCGGCCGGCGAAATCACCGAATGCATTGGCCAGCCAGCCGCCCTTTTGGCGCGAAGTCAGTTTCTTGAGTTCCAGCGCAGCGCGCGGATTGCTGATTTGTTCGGCAACGAGCGCAGCATAGATCCGGTCGGACTTGCGCCGGCGGCGCACGGCATCGCCGCCGTCCAGCAGGCCCTCCATAAACGCCAGGGACCACCCGCGCAGCCACTCGAGCGGACCTTTCGTGTAGCTTGTCCCTGAATCGCCACTCAGCGCTGCGTCCGGGACAGCTGCGATCTGTTCTGCGACACGCAGCGGGATCGCTTCCACCTGCGGCGTTGTTATGCCCTGCGGGAGTTGGCCAGCTGACAAGGCTGCTTCCACCGTCTCGGCAACCCGCTTTTCGCTCAGCACACCGAATTCCTGGAAAGTCGCGAGCTGGGAGATGCCCTTCGCCGCTGTCGCTTCGTCTTCATCAAGCGCCTGGTCGCAAGCCTTGCTAACCGCCTCCCATGCCTGCCAGCGATAAACGAAATCGAGGCCGGTGCCCTTGATGTTCTGCATCCCCATAATGCGGTTCACTAGCCCGGGCGGGGAACTAGCAGCAATCAGGCGGATGATCTGTTCACCCTTGATGTAGAAATCGCGCACCGGGACCAGCTTCGCCATGAAAACACGGCGCAGGAAGGCCCGCACTTCCTCGTTGTGCGAACCGGGATTGCTCGAGGAAGAAATTGCGCCGCGCAACTTTTCGTATTCCGCAAAGTACCCCGCAAGCTGATGGTAATGGGCGAGGATCGCATCCTTGCGCTCCGGCACGAGCGCATCGCACAAAGCCTCTTCGGTTCCGCTCTCGATAGCCTTGGTTACTGCACCGTGATCGGCTGTGCCAGCCACGCCCTCGATCATGGCGGCAAGCAATCCGGTGAGTTGTTCCCGCTGCAATGGCACGCGCTGGCGCTTGGCCCATGCGGCCAGCAAGTCGTTGGGGTCCTTGCCCTCTTCTGCGAGATTCAAGCCTGCCGCATGGTCATTCCACTCTTCCTCGATGAAGCCGAGCAGGCCGTCGATATTCGAACCGATGAGGAAGTGTTTGTCAGCCGCGATGTCGGTCACGAGGATGCGGGCAAATACGCGGCTGCGCGGGACCCGGTCGGCGCGGTTGTTTACCACCGTCGAGATGTAGATCTCCGGATCAATGCCAAGGTCGTGATTGGCAAAACCCATCCGGGTCCAATTGCCCATCGCACCGAAGCGTTCGTTCGCGGAATTGCCCATCACATATTCGAGGGTGCGGTCTTCGACACGGCTGCGCGGATAGGTCTTCAATACGCCAAGGTCGGCGACGACGCGGTCGCTCATCTCCTTGACGCAGAAATCGTGGGCCAGCCCCATTTCATCGCCCATCGCCGTAACCAGAGCGATGTTGTACGGGTGTTCCGCATAGGGAAAACGGTCGAGCAGGGATTGGTGAACAAGGCCCGCTTGCCGCCAGTTCACCGCGCGCATCCGGGTTCCCACCTTCTCCGCGCCCTCGATCAGGATGGGGAGCATTTCCTCTTCTGTCGTCAGGCAAATCGAGTTCTCGGGAATGAATTCGGTCATCACTACCGGAATGTCGCGTCCTGCAGGTCCCTGGACGTCTTCATGGTCAGGATATGTGTTGGTCAGCGTGCCGATATCATCGCGCATCCAGTCACGCTGCAACACGCGCACATAGGACGGGTTGAGGCCCATGCATTCCCACAGGAACACTCTCGCCCCCAGCCCGCGCGAGATCTTGAGGAGATTGTACTGCTCCCAGATGGTCGCCTTGTCATAGGGGCGGAACAGGAACATCTCGGTCAGGTCGCCGAAAGCCTCCCCGTTGAGGAACATCGCCTCACAGCCGGTTGTCTTGGATACGAGCGGTGCGCCGAGGGCGTTCACCAAGCCTGCCTTCAGCCGTTCGGTACCGGACTTTCCGCGTGTGCCCCATCCTCCCAAACTCAGCGAGATCGAATTTCGCACCCGGCGCGCGTGCTGGCCCAGGAAGATATGCCTGCCGAAAAACCAGATGCATACGGCAGCAAGAAACAGGGCGAGCTGGCCGAGAGTATTTGTGAAGACCGTCGCCGCATACGACACGAAGTCGCCCCACAGCACTGGAACTAGCGCCAGCGGAGCAGCGAGCGAGAAAAACCGGACGACGGAGGGATCTGCCGGAAGGTACTTTTCTTCGCGCTGCAGCCCACGCGGTGCCTCATAAGGCTCGAACGTGATCGCCACATCATGCTCGGTAAGCGCGCGCACGAATTCGTGGCCGGTCCGGTTTCGCAGATCGGCCAATTCGGCGAACCTGCCAGCGATCCGCCACGATGCACGCATTCGGGCCACCATCCCCGTGGGCGGAACGATCGCGGTGATGCCCTCGCTGCTGAAAACACGGATTGTCCTGCCCATGTCGATTGCCGACAGCACATGGTCCACCAGCGGCAGCCAATTGCGCCAGTTGCCGTCCTCAGATTGGAAGAGTGGTTCGCCCGGCACCTTGGTGGGCGCCAGCTCGGCCATCCGGGCCGAAGGGGCGGAAATCGTGCCTTCGTGCGTTCGGCCGATCGTATGCAGGAACGCCTGGCGCTTGTCGGTCGCCGAATGGCGCAGCTCGAACAAGGTGCGCCACAGCTTGCGGGTAAGGCGGTCGCCGCGCTGCAGCGTGGGCTTGCGGCGTTCGGTAATATCGTAGCCGAAATCCGACTGGGCCAGCACCGCCAATGCGCGCCCGACCTTGTCCGGATCGGCCATGACATCTGCACCCAGCGCAGCGACCTTGCACGATTGCCCTTCGCGCAATCTTGCCCCGGCATCGCGCGCTTCGGAGGCGATCGCCAGCGCCTCCTCGTCGCTCAGGAGCCACAGGCGCTCAAATGCCTCGCCAGCCCAGCGGCGGATCTTCGGCTCCTCAACTCGTTCACGCAAGTCGATCAGGGCCTTTTGCAAGTCGGGCAGGATGTGGAGAAAGTCCTCCGCACTCTCTGTCCTCAGATGCTCGCACAATCGCCAGCCTGCATCCATTGCCATCCGCAGGACGAGTTCGTTCCTCTCACGCGATAGGACGCGCAGGATATGCGGAGCATACCGCCGCGCACCGCAGGCCTGAGCCATGGCAACAGGATCGGCGAACAACTGGGCGCGCACCTGCGGGTCGCGGTCGATACGCAACCTGGTCGTCATTGCCTTGGCCAGGTCGACCGGCAATGACGGGATCGCCTCTGCTACGGCTTGCCTGACAGCGCCCTCACCATCGAGCGAAAGCATTTCCAGGGCCCGGACGAGCTTCGTATCACCGTCGACGCGTGCCGCCAGCAGCCGCGCAAGGTGCCGCCTCACGAACAGGCGATTGTCCTGCCGCACAGGCGTATCCGCCTTGGCATCGCTGGCAAGACGCTTGGCCAGCACTGACCGAAAGCCGTCAGGCGAAATGATCGCTAACGTGTCCAGCGCCGCGCACTGCGTCCAAACGGACTCGCGCCAATCGAGGGCAACCCGCCGGGTCTCCCTGAGCGCAGTCTCAATCCAGAATGCATCAAGTTCGTCCACGCTGGACGTGGCGATGTGGCGCAAGGACTGATGCGCAGCCTCCCGCACGCGCGGCTCTGCGCGGTAGCTGCGAACCGTGTCGAGCATCGAGGCGAAATCGCGGGCGAGTACCGCGTCGGAGATCGCGCATTCGCCCGCTTGCAGCGCCCTTGCAGCCATCAGTCCGGCGCGTTCGGCGGCGTGTGCCATCGCCCGTTCACGCTCACCTACCCGGCGGCGATAACGCTCGAGCGCCGCATCGCCATCGAACCATGCGCCCATTGCGCGCTTGTCCTTGCGAAGCCTGGCCTTGTCCGCACCGAGCTTCTCGGCAAAATCGAGGATGGCGGCCTGCCGCTCCGCCTCGTCCTGAACGCTGGCAAAGCGGGCATTGAACAAGGCTGCATCGGCATTGAACCGCTCGATGATTTCCATCTGCGCGCTCGCAAACAAGGCGAGGCGCAAGCAGTGGCCGCGCCAGCCGCCAATGCCCGGTGCGGGAGCAGCCGCTACTTCAGCCGCCAGATCGTCATAAACTGGCGCAAGCGGTGCAGCGATGCCAAGCGACATCGCTTCGCTGAGTGTGGGAACCGTCTCCTCGTTCATGCCAGCCCCGCGGACAGGCAGAGCGCAAATCTCGAACGAAGTTCTGCATTCTCGACCAGCTCGCCGCGCAATTCGGCGGACATTTCAAGGTGCACAAAGGCATCGAAGCCTGCATCGCGCAAAACTCTACCCTGCCGATTTGTCAGGGCCCCGAGTTCTTCGACATCGTTTGGATAGACCTTCACCTCGCGCGGTGCGAGGGCGACCGAGAGGCAATCCGCCAGCCGGAAGAGGCCTGTGCCGGGCGTTTCAGTTCCCTGGCTGACAATCACATCGGCGAGTTGCGCCGCGCGACTTTCACGCTTCGCCGTCTCGAACCCATGCAGCTGCACGATGCGTCCAGCAGGCCGGTGCTGCGCAAAGGCAAGCGAGAATGCCGACAGGTAATGCGTTTCGTGCCGGGCCGGATCGCCGCCGGGGCACGTACCGCTCGGGTTCCTTGGTGCACTGTTCCACGCCGCCGCTGCAGCGGGCAGTTCTGCGAACAGCTGATCCGCCAGGGTGCCGGTGTTCCTGTCCGATCCGCGGTGCGGCGCAACGATGGCGAGCGGGAGAGCGGCTCCGGAGCGCAAAAGATATTCGCCCCTCCCCCGGCAATCGCCGTCCGCTTCGACAAGAGCCGTAACGCCGCGCCGCCCCTCGAGTGGGCCAGCCACAAGCCCTTGTGGCGCGGCATCCTCTCCTTCCAATGCGCGCAGAAATGCTGCCTGCGCCTGCCGTGCCTGCGCCGGGGTCGGCACATCGAAGCCACCGGCATCGCGGAGCGGCCGAAATAACTGGGATGCAAGGATGATTGCAGCAGCCACGATGGTCAGGACCGCGCCCCAGCGCCATAGGCGCACAGGCCGCTTCATTCCTCCTCCTCGTCAACTTCGAAGGGTCGCTCATAAACCACGCCGACGGTATAATCGCGACCCGCGATTCCCGCAGGGCCAAGGGCCCGCCAGCGATTGGTCATCAGGGCGGCGCGCTCCTGGTCGGTCATCAATTCGGGGCCAAGAGCATCGGCGCGTGCAAGGACCGCCTGCTCCGATGCCGAGCGGCGCCTGAACGCTGCCAGGGCGGTGTTCCCCACAAACGGAAGCCGCTCATAGGCCTGGATATCAATGCTGAGCACTGCGGGGTCCGCATCTGCCAATGCAACCATTTCCATGGTGGACACCGGGCGGTCGGCAGCGATCACCACGTCATCCCGCAGGGCAATTGGCACGTCGCTATCCAGCCGGAAACGCACCGGCCTTTTAAAAGGCCTCAACCGTTTTGGGTGAAGGGCGCGCGAATATACATCCCGTTCCAATACGGGCGCGCCCCCGGCATCCCGGAGAATGACTTTGAACCCGTAAATCCAGTTATCCGATTTCGTCCAATCTTCGGGCAGGATGTTTGGCTGCGATATGATGCGCACCAAGGTCGATGGCCGTGAAAGATTGAAGCGTATCACTTCATCGCGCGGCACTTGGTAAACAAGCGTACGAGAGGTGCCGCCAAGCTCTCGGCGGTCCGCGGTGTCATCGCGAATGAAAAGCGGAGCAAGGGCATCCCTGGACAGGAACACGCCCGTCGAAGCGGCCAGAAAAACTGCCGCTGCACCAAAGGCCTTGCCGAGCGAGGACAGGCGCATATCAGCGCTTACCCGCCGTAGTCGGCACATAGAGCACCGCATACCGCTTGTTCAGCGAATGATTGAGATAGAGCAATGCCGTCTGCGAAAACGCTTCGAATCCGGCCCATTCGCGCGACCGTTCGGCAAGGACCGGGTCGAATCCCCCGTCCTGCACGATGCCGATGATCTCACGGCTCTCTGCTGACTGCGACGCCACTCTGTCGGTCGACACGACAACCCTTCCGGCGGCGAGCGCTGCGAGATCGGCGGCGGGATAGCTGCGTATCTGGAGGGCCAATGCGGGTCGGTCACCCAGCTGATCGATTGCGGTTTGCGCAATCGTGCCGAACATCGTCGCCTGGCTTCCGTCATATCCCAGCTCGCGCGGGGCAAAAACGAGCAGGCTGGCGTCAGACGATCGCGCAAAAGCAAATGCTGCATCGCGCATGATCCGGGCGGACGGCGCAGTGCTACCATCGCTTCCTCCGACCTCCTCGCGAAGCGATGCCATCACGATCCTGTCCGGCCTCCCGGATAGATCAAAAATAGCCCGCCCCTGATCCTGCGTACCAACCAGCGCCAACAGCGGAGAGTTTGCTTCGCTACACCGGTAGAGGTCCAGACCAAGCGCGCGGGAAGCGGCGCGCGAGATAACTAGGTCGCCATCATCCTGCCGCTCTTCGAGGAGCGGTGCGAGCACCTCGTCACGCAGGAAGACGCGCTGTGCCGGCTGCGTGAAGTTTGCGGAACCTTTTGCGTGGTCCAAAGCGCGGCACGGACGATCCGGTTGCTGGAATTCCTCCAGGCCAATGCGCAGCATCCTCCTGATGGATTGTGCAGGCAGCGTAAGTATGGCTGGCGCTTCGACGTCAGCTGCATTTGTCCGGCGCATGGCCGCAAGTCCGATTTCAACATCTGGCAAGACTTCGCGGAGAGATGCGATATCCAGCTGCGTTCCGCTGCCGTCTGCCAATTCGACGCGCGCGCCGGGGGTCGAACCCGCTTGGATGGAGAGAACCGGTCCGCGCCATTTGGACCTGAATGTCTGCAACACGCTCGGCCGGGTGCCTGCGCCTGCGAGCTGCGGAGTGGTGATGACGAGCCACTTTGCCCCAAGCTGCCGAGCCAGCTTGGCAGCCGCCAACCCGAGACCAGGCTGCGCTCCGGGATCCTCTATCACCACGGCCAGTTCGGACGGTGCCGTTTGATCGTGAACAAGCAAATCACTGCCGCGTCCGTCCATGCGTAGCAAGGCGAGCCGCCCAGCAGGCAAGGCTTCAGCCTGCCAGCCGTTTGCTCGCCCGGCCAATCCCGCGGCGACCGGGGGCAGTCCCGCCCCCAGCAATTCCAGTGCATCTGCGAGGCCCTGTGCCGATGCGCTGTCCAGCGATCCGTCGGCCAAAGTTGCGCGGCGCAACCTTGCATCCCCGATTGCGCCAACCAGCAGGTCCTGTTCGCGTTCGATCGTAGCTTCCCGCTCACCCCCGGCCTGGGCTGCGCTTGCGGGAAGGATAAAAGCTACTGCGATGCCGGCAAGATTGCCCAAGATCGCACCGATGGCGGACACCTGCAGTGTCGAACGCAGCAAGCGCGGGAAGATGTCCTTGTCGTGCGCCTTGATCGCCAACAGCGTGGAGAGAAGGTAGCCGAAGCCATAAAAATCGGTCGTCTTCACGTCCCATGCCAACAGCACGAGGCTGTGGCCGACAATGAGCTTGAGCACGAAGCTGATATTGAAGAACAGCAGCATCTTGTTTGCCCCCTCAATGGTCGCGTTCTGCAACCAAGGGGTTTTCAGGAGCTGGCGCGCGATGAAATAGATTACGGCCGCTTCGGCAAAGGATGTGAGGATTTTGGTGGGCTGATACCACTGCAGCGCGATCAGGGCCGGGATCAGGATACCCGAAAAGTCCCAGCCATATTTGACGTTCATATGCGAGGCATAGAGCGCAGTAAGCACTAGGATCATGTAGGCCTTCGGACTGGCCAAGATCGAACTGGCAAGCCCTTCGTACATGTACGTTACCGCGCTCAAGCGGAAATTCGTGAACTCCATCAGGCCATAGCGCACGATCAGATAGGTTATGGCGGTGACCACGATCATCGAGAACAGGCCGCGGGCCAAACCGGGCTTCCAGAACTGGTTGGCCAGAAGCGATATGATCACGAGGCCGAAGCTCTGGAGATCGCTCTGCCAGTCGAGGCGCTGGTTGTAATTGGTCGCAAGCCACTCGGAAAGTTCGGGCAGGATCAATCCGTCCATCGACAACCTGACCGCCACGCTCGCCAGGATCAGGCCCATGAACCGGTCGCGCCCAAACAGGGCTGGCCATCGTCCCGGCGCCAACTTCTCCGAGAAAATCCACACGATCCAGTAGGCGAGGATCGCTTCTACCGTGATCACCAGCGCCGCCATCGGCTTGACCACCAGGAGCGGCACTACATAGCCCGGCACGACCAGTCCCGAAAGGACCCAGCCGAACCGCAGGTTGAAGAAGCATAGGACCAGCACACCCACCCAGACGGTGGTAATGACAGAGCTGGCCAGCCCGCCTTCAGGGAAGATCGACAAGATCAAGGCGCGACCTTCATGATCAGCTGCCCTCAGGCATCGGCAGTGACCTTCTCTATCGCAGCTACCAGATCTTGCGCGGTTACAGGCTTGCGGATCATCCCCCGAACGCCAAAATCGCGGCCCTCGGCTAGAATATCGTTGGTTACTGAAGCGGATATGACCACGATTGGGGGGTGGCCGGGCATTTCTTCTGCAATTCGGCGCATGAATTGCAGGCCGTCCATCTTGGGCATCACGAGGTCCAGCAAAATGCAGTCGAATTGCATCTGGCCGACCATTTCCAGACCCTTGCGGCCATCATGGGCGACTGCCACCGAGTAGCCCTCGAGCTCCAACAACTGCGCGACCATGTCGCACAGCAATTCATCATCATCGATGAGCAATATCGACTTTTCAGTCATCCAATCCGCCTCAGTTTGATGTCGAACCGGTACCCGCCGCCAGCCGAACTGTAATAGGTAACAGCGGCCTTCCACTGGATAGCCTCGTCCATTCCTGCCCGCGCAATCTGGTATTCCACCGGCACTTCGCCTGGAGAAGCTTCCAGCGCCGCGCAGAAGCGGTCAAACGGCAGTCCGAAGCCGCCCGAAATGGCAATCCGCGTGGTTTCCTCTGCCTCTTCGACCGAAATCGACACCTCGTCTTCATTTGACGTGTCGGCAATAACCAGGCGCAACATTGCCTCGATCATGTCTGAGAGCATCAACGGTTCTGCTAGACTGAAACCACTCAGCGCCGGAAGATCCGCGGCAATCCTAACCCCCAGCTCCTCGGCAAAGGGGGCCGCGCGATCAATCGCCTGCTGCACAGTATTGCGAGCCTCGATTGGATAGTAGGGCGCAGTCGAATCGCCAGGACTATCTTCGAGCAGGCTGCGCACCTCCTCGAGGCGGCCAATTGCGCGGCTTGCAACAGCAGCTATCCGGTCAACCGTCCGTTCGAGCGCTGGTCGCTTCAGCCGGGGATCGGCGGCCAGCGAGATTCCGAGGCTGATCGCCTCAAGGTCGTTGCGAAGCTGGCGGTCGATGAATGTACCGACTGCGAGGCGCAGCTCGGCCAGTTGGTCCAATTCGGTTACATCAATCGCTTCGAGAACTATGACGCTCTGGGCCCTATCGCCGTCGCTGGCAAACAGTCCCAGGCGCAATACGCGTTGCCGCGCGCCAAGATCGCGCATCGGCACGCGCATCTCGCTACCATGGAGCAAGACATCCCTGATCATGCTTGTCACGCGTGGGTGATCAAGGTCGGTAAGGGCTACAAGAGCCTCGGAAACGACGGTGCTTTCAGGTGAAATGCCGGCAAGCGAAAGAATTTCGCGCATCTGGCGGTTTGCATGGACCGGGAGGCCCAGCTGCCGGAAAACGAACACGCCCGTGTCCAGCGCCTCCAACCCTCCGGAAAGCTCACTTCCCTGAAGCGTAATCAGGTTTGCGGCGCTTTGCACCCGCTGTTCGAGGGTTATACGTGTCTGGCCAGCATCGCTATCGGCAAGCAGGCGATGCTGCCAATGCCGCATCGCCCGTGCACGGATGATCGAATCTGCCAGAAGCTTGCGGACGTGCTTTCTTCGCTTACCTCTCGGTAATTCGTACAGCAGCAGATATTCCACATCGCCGGATGGCAGGAGCGCGGCCTTCGTCCCCTCACCCCAGTTTGGCGTGAGCGGCCCGGCATTAATCGGGCGCCGCACTGACGCCACCTCACGCATTTTTTTGCGCGAAGCGGCCGAAACAAGGTCAACATCTTCCTGGCCAGCGTCACTCGCATGTTCGAACCGCCAATTACCGGAATGGCCGTCCCGCATGAAAATGGCTGTGCGCGGCAGGCCGAGCAATTCCGGCAATATTTCGAACTGCTTGGGAAGCTTGGCAGCATCCTGAAACAGGCTGCGGCTGAAAGCCAAGTCGATGGCGCTATCGATAGTTCCGCCCAGCCGGTGTTCGCGGCGCCACTGGATAGCGGATGCCTTTGCGGTGCACGCCAGAAGAACTGCAACAACAATTCCTGAAATTGGGATCATGATGTTGAGGGTCTGGAGAACAATCCATCCGCCGGCGAGTGCCAGCAAGACCGTAGCCGGTAGTAACACTATGAAATTTCGCCGGTTTGCAGCGAATTCTGTCAGAAACAGTGTCAGCAGAGCGGCGAGCAGGATGACAAGAAGCGCTAGCAAGGTGCTCGCGGGCTGCACCTCTCGTCGGTCGAGCAAGGATTGAACCGCGTGGGCCGCCAATACCGCTCTGGTTGCAGATCTTCCCTCGGGATCTAGCGAAGTCGCAATAGTGGTTTGCCCCTCCACCCCGGCCGGGAGGACAATTGCGGTCAGACCCGTCAGCTCACCTGCTGCGAAATTGCCCGCAACAAGCTGTGATGCGGTAATGCGGGGAATGTTCTGCCCCTTGGGCATTCGCGGCCAGTAAAGCCCTTTTATATCGCCGCGCCCTGAGAGCGCTGCTTCAAACAGCGAAAGCGGCCCCGCTTCCCCCTCAACCTGGGGCAGCAAGGCTCTGTGTATTCCGTAGCGCGGTGGAAGCGAGACAGCCGGCACCGGGGTGCCTCCAGCCGATATCACATCATTTGCGCCGGGCATTTGCCAGGCCAGTTTTGCAGGCACTCTCTCTGCGGGAAGCTTGAAGACTGCTGGTATGGACACTCTTCCGACGCTCGAAAGCGCCATATCATCCTGATTTATCTCAAAAAAACCTATCGCACGAAGATCGCTGGCGCTGGCGCCATCTACAAGATCGCCGGGGGGGTTCGAGCTGCCGGACAAGAAGTCGGCATCTTGTTCGATAAGGAGCGTCTTCGGTGGCTGCGCGACTTCGTATTTGGTGGCCGTATCGTATGCGAACCCGTCCATCACACTCAGCAGAGTAGTCTGGGCAAGCAGGAAACTGATCGCCGTTACTACAGCCAGTATGAGAAAATCGACGAGGACAAGCGGAGCGAGCCGCTGGCCGCGTAGAACGGCGCGGAGCATAGCGCCCGAGTATTTCTGCTGCTCCTTCGGCACAAGCCTGATCCCGCTTACTTCACCCGATTGGCTAGGATGCCAGCCGCGTCGCGACAAGCGCTGGAACAGGCCAAGGCGCAGATATCACCCGAATGGGCGTAAAACCGCGACGGCTTAAATGTCGCCGCCGGTCAGACGCTGGCAGATCAGGTCAAGTTGATCGAGTGTGTGATAGCGGATCGTGACTGTCCCGGTGCTCGGCGTATCGTCGGTTCTGATCTTGACCGGAAGTCCAAGAAACTCCTCGAGATGCCCTTGCACAGCGGCAATGTCGGCGTCGGTTTCTGCTTCGGGGATTTTGGGAGTGGCCTGACGCTCTTTCTTGGGCCGACTGGCGCCCCGGGCAAGTTTCTCGACCTCGCGGACGGACAGGTTTTCCTTTGCGGCGCGTTCCGCGATGGCGACCGCATCGTCATTCCCGATCAATGCGCGGGCGTGGCCCATGGAAAGTTTGCCGGAAGCCAATAATCCCAGCACACCTTCCGGCAGAACCAGCAGGCGCTGCAGGTTCGCCACGTGGCTGCGGGACTTATCAACTAGGCCAGCAATCTCGGCCTGGGTCATGCCTTCATCATCGGCAAGCGTCTGATACGCTCGCGCCTCTTCCAGAGGGTTGAGGTCTTCCCGCTGGAGATTCTCGATCAGAGCGAGCGCGAGGACCTCGCGCTGATCCAGCTCGCGCACGATGGCCGGAATGTGATGCAATCGGGCGCGCTGTGCGGCGCGCCAGCGGCGTTCGCCAGCCACAAGGCGGTAACGTCCCCCGCCCTTCGGCGTTACGATAATCGGCTGAATGACACCGCGCTGAGCGATTGATGCTGCCAGTTCATCGAGCGCCGCGTCATCGAAGTGCGTGCGCGGCTGTCCGGGTAGTGGCTCGATATCCGCCACCGCGATATCGCTCAAACCGGTGGTGCGGGTCAGCACTTCCGTATCGCCCAACTGATTGCGATCGTTATCTTTTTGAACCAACGGTTCTTCACGCTGCACTTCACCAAGGAGAGCGCCGAGACCGCGGCCTAGCTTCTTTTTGCGATCGATTGCCTGGCTCATGCAGCCTTCCTCTTCTCAGGTAATCTTCCAATCAGCTCACGCGCCAATCCGATATAGGCGCGGCTGCCGGGACAATTGTGGTCGTAAACGAGCGCAGGCATCCCGTGGCTGGGTGCCTCCGACAGGCGTACATTACGCGGGATAACATTTTCGAAGACGAGATTACCGAGGCAATCCCGCACATCATCAGCAACCTGGTCCGTCAGACGGTTGCGCCGATCGAACATGGTGAGCGCTATGCCGACGATGCCCAGATCAGCATTAAAGCGTTGTTGCACCCTCTCGACTGTCTGCAAAAGCTGGCTGAGACCCTCTAGCGCGAAGAATTCACATTGCAGCGGCACGAGCAGAGTGTCTGCCGCCCCCAGGGCATTCAGCGTCAAAAGACCGAGCGATGGCGGGCAATCGATGAAGCAGATATCGTAACCGGGGAAACCACCCCTGCCCGATTGGGACAAAGCCTTGCTGAGGCGCGAGGTACGGTCGTCCACTGAAACCAGCTCAATCTCGGCACCCGAAAGATCTTGTGTCGCGGGGACAATGTCGAGGCCCGGAATTTCAGTGGGCTGCGCGCAGTCGGCCAAAGTCCCTTGGTCGAGCAGCAGGTCGTAGCTTGAATTGCCCCGCGCCGAGCTGTCGATGCCCATACCGGTGGAAGCATTACCCTGAGGATCGAGATCAACGAGAAGCGTTTTCCAGCCAGTCGCGGCCATTGCAGTGGCGATGTTGATGGCGGTGGTGGTTTTGCCCACTCCACCCTTCTGATTGGCAATTGCGACCGTGATCATGCCTTTTCCCTCACCTTACCCTTGCCGACGACGATTCCGGCATCTGCGTCAGTCAAAGATTGTTCCACGTGGAACATTTGACGATCGCTCTTAGGTAGCTCCCGCACTTCTTGCGCTGCAGAACGCCCTTTGGGCAACACCCAATGTGTTCGCGCTGTGGAGAAGCGTGCGGATAACCGGAGGAGCGTTGCCAGCGGAGCAAAGGCCCTGGCGGAGATTATTCCCGCTTCGCACGCTTCGACGTTCTGTAGTTTCTGACCTTCGATTACGCAGTTCGTGAGGCCGAGTTCGGCCTTCATCGTGGAGAGCCAGTCAATTCTCAGCTTTCGCGATTCAATAAGAATTACCTTGGTGTCAGGCCGCAAGGCCGCAAGCACCAATCCCGGAAATCCTGCGCCGCTACCGAGATCCAACCATGGACCGTGTGTTTCACGTGGAACATGTTCCAACAGCTGGGCAGAGTCTGCGAAGTGCCTGACCCATACCTGTGCGAGCGAAGCTTTCGAGACGAGATTTTGGCTTTCGTTTTCGGCCGACAGTGCTGCAGCGAGCCGGTCAAGCCGGGCGAGACCCTCATCTGTAGTAAACTTGCCCACGTATTCACGAGCCTGAGCTTCGCCTTCAATCATGCATTGGCTCCTTGGGCGCGTTTCACGTGCACCATCAGCGCGGCTAATGCAGAGGGCGTAATTCCCGAAATTCGGCCAGCGGCGGACAGTGTGCCCGGTTGCGCGGCTAACAGTCGTTCTTTCATCTCGTTTGAAAGGCCGGGCACAGCGTCGTAGCGAAATCCCTCTGGTATCTTTAGGCCTTCGCCGGCGCGAAGATCTCGTAGCTCCGCATCCTGTCTTTCCAGATAAGGGGCGTAGAACGCATCCTCGGCAAGTTCGATAGCCAGCGGATCCGTCTGATCAATTCCGTCGATTAGGTCGGCCAGATCCGCCACAGCAATATGCCCACCCCTCAACCATTCAGTGGCCGGCCGCACGCCCGCATCAAGCCGGACCCTGTGCCCGTTGTCATTCAATTCCTTGGCGGAAACAGACGACTGGAGAAGCGCATTCAACGAAGCATGCCGCGCGCTGCGCTTTTCGAACCAGGATGTCCGCTCCTTCCCAACCAAGCCCGCAGCTATTCCCAAGGGGGTCAACCGCGTATCCGCATTCGCGGCGCGAAGGCGCAAACGGTACTCTGCCCGGGATGTCAGCATCCTATAAGGTTCGGTGACCCCCTGCAGAGTGAGGTCATCGACCATTACTGCGATATAGGAATTTGCCCTATCGAGCGCGGCGGGCTCTTTTCCTAACACCTTTGCTGCGGCATTCATTCCAGCGACAAGGCCCTGCGCTGCGGCTTCTTCGTAGCCGGTTGTGCCGTTAATCTGGCCGGCACAATACAGGCCCGGAATGCGGCGCACCTCGAGCGATGAGAACAATGCACGCGGGTCGATATGGTCATATTCAACCGCATAACCGGGCACTTCCATTTCGACGCGGTGCAAACCAGCCATCGTTCGGAGCATCCCGAGTTGGACGTCGGTAGGGAGCGAAGTGCTGATGCCATTGGGGTAAACGTAGTGCGTGGTCAGACCCTCAGGCTCTAGAAATACTTGATGCCCATCGCGATCACCGAACCGGTGAATCTTGTCTTCAATTGACGGGCAATACCGCGGTCCCGCCGCGCCAATCGCGCCCGAGAAGAGCGGTGATCGCTCGAGATTCGCCCGAATGAGATCATGAGCCCATTCATTTGTGCGGGTAATCGCACAAAACACTGAAGGATTGACACGCCGTTCGGTCAGTGAGGACATAGTCCAATGTTCATCGTCAGAGGGCTGTTCCTCCAAGAGCGCCCAATCGATAGTGCGCCCATCGAGGCGCGGCGGAGTTCCCGTTTTCAGCCTCGCCATAGGAAGCTCTGCCTCGCGTAATTGGGCAGCAAGGCGGCGAGCGGCGTCTTCACCGATCCGTCCACCCTCAAATCTCTCCTCGCCGCGAAACAGCGTGCCGCCAAGGAACGTCCCAGTGCACAATACCACCGTATCGGACAGGATCGACGTCCCGTCAGCCAGTTCCAGGCCAGCTACTTCCCCGCCGCGTAGCAGCAATGCAGCAGCCTCACCTTCGATCAGGGTAAGGTTAGGCTCCTCTCGGACGATACCTTGCACCGCCATGTGAAATAGCCGCCGGTCCGCCTGAATCCGTGGGCCCCACACCGCGCTACCTTTAGAACGGTTGAGCATGCGATAGTGGATCGCAGCAGCATCGGCTGCGCGGCCTATAACTCCATCGAGAGCATCAACTTCGCGGACCAAATGGCCCTTCCCCAATCCACCAATGGCTGGATTACAGCTCATCGCACCAACCTTGGTAAGATCGAAGCTGACCAGTCCAACATGCGCGCCCATGCGTGCGGCCGCGCAGGCCGCCTCTACGCCGGCGTGACCGCCGCCAATAATCAGGACTTGGAAGGATTGCATGACTGCGCCGATAATTCACAAATGCTGGCAGGTCAAAGGTCCGATTGTTCCACGTGGAACACTATTTGCCGATGCAAAAGCGCCCGAACAGTGCATCCAGAACATCCTCTGTCGAATGCCGTCCGAGCAAACGATCCAGAGCGCGCCGAGCCAATCGGAGCCTTTCGCCGCAAATGAGGGTGTCGGAAGTCACCGAAATACCTTCGATGGCATCCAGCGCCTCCGCCAAGGTTTGCGCCTGTCGTTGGTTAAATGCAGCCAATCCCGGCTTTGGCAAAATTTGCTGCGCCCTATCGATCAGACCGGAAATTAAATCAGCGACGCCAGAACCGGTTGCTGACGAAACCGAATAAACCGCGCTGTCTTTACCGTACCCAGCAACATCACTTTTTGCTGCCACTTCGAGCGAACCTGAAGGGCCTTCCCCCTCTGGCCCCAACCAGAGGACGATGTCGGCACGCTCAAATTCTTCACGCGCCCGGCCAATACCAATCGTCTCGATTTCGCCCGCGCCGCTTTCGCGCAGGCCGGCAGTATCGACCAATATGAACGGTATCCCCGCAAAGGCGATCGGGCGCTCGATTACATCCCTCGTTGTTCCCGCCTCTGCCGAAACTATCGCTGCGCCCTCGTCCAACAGTGCGTTGAAAAGAGATGATTTTCCCGAATTGGGCGGCCCGCCGAGCACGACCCTGATGCCATCCCGCAGCCTTTCAGCCCTTGGTGCATTCAACGCCGACCGGATATCTTGGGCAAGCTCGCTGGTCTGCTCGGCAAATCCCGGAGGGAGTGCCTCAACATCGTCCTCATCTGAGAAATCCAGCGCAGCTTCGACTTGCGCAGAAAGATGCAGCAATCGGTCTCGCCATCCATCCACCTTGCGCGATAGCCCGCCGCCGGCAGATGCCTGCGCGGCGCGGCGTTGCAACTCGGTTTCAGCTGTAAGTAAATCTGCCAGCCCCTCAGCCTCTGCCAGATCGATCACGCCGTTTGCAAAGGCCCGGCGCGTAAATTCGCCCGGATCAGCTTTGCGAACGCCGGAAACTCCCGATAGAGTTGTCTCCAGGGCCGAGACTACCGCCCTTCCCCCATGGCAATGGATTTCGGCGATATCCTCGCCCGTGGCGGTCCTTGGCCCGTCGAACCAGATGACCAACGCCCGGTCGAGCACTTGCCCTTCGCGATCCCGCAAATTGCGTACACCTGCGCGCCGGGCCTCGGGCAAATCTCCGCTCAACTGCTCAAGAGCCGCAACAGCGTTTGGCCCGCTAATCCGGATTACGCCGATGGCAGCGGGCGGCGACCCGCTGGACAGGGCGAAAATCGTGTCAGTCATCGAGGAGTGTCAGAATTAATCGTCGTCCGAAGACTTGGTGGATTTGGGCGATGTGCGTGCCGCATTCGCGCCTTCCATGAAGCTCTGGAACAGCTTGAAACCAGCCTGCCCCATCGGCGCGAGCTGCTTGGCGTATTCCTGCAGCTGATCAGTGCTCGACACACCTTTCATCGCCTTGGACATCATGTCGACATAGACGGCATTGGCCTTGCCTACATCTGGCAGGCCCATGAAGGTCCGCGCCTCCTCCGGCGTACAGTCGATTTCGATATGGACCTTCATCGCGTTTCCTCCGTTGAGTGCTCAGAACACATCTGAGATGGGCATTATCTGGGTTTGCCAGTCCTGCACTGCAAGCGCTAGGCCCGCATTCGATAAATGGAGAGTACACGCATGAGCGAGATGGTCACGATTTCCACCCTGGACGGGGATAACAGCTTCAACACCTATGTCGCGCGCCCGGCTGGCACACCCAAGGCAGCGATCGTTGTGATTCAGGAGATTTTCGGGATTAACGCCGGCATACGCCGCAAATGCGACAAGCTGGCCGAGGACGGATATCTCGCAGTGGCACCTGACTTGTTCTGGCAATTCGAAGACGGCATCGAACTGGACCCCGACATCGAGCCGGAGATGAACAAGGCTTTGGATCTGTTTGGAAAGTTCGATCAGGACCAGGGGATCCGCGACATTGAAGCGGCGATAAAATTTGCCCGGTCCCAAGGTTGCGCCAAAGTTGGAGCAGTGGGCTACTGCCTCGGCGGAAGGCTGGCTTACATGACCGCGGCACGCACGGATAGCGATGCGACGGTCGGTTATTATGCTGTCGGCATCGACAACCTGCTCCACGAAAAGCACGCCATCGCCAACCCGCTGATGCTTCACATTCCGACCGAAGATGGATTTGTGGACAAGGCCACCCAGAAAGCCATGCACGAAGGCCTGGATGACCATCCAAAGGTGGTTCTGCACGATTATGAAGGCCTCGATCACGGATTCGCGACCGAGTTCGGCAAGCGCAGGAGCGAAGAAGCAGCCAACCTTGCAGATTCCCGCACCAGCAAATTCTTCGCAGAACATTTGGGCTAGGGGCAGGCCCAGCAGATGGAAAAACTGCCTTTCCGGTATGTCGTACCGGTCATCCTGTATGTGCTGGTGGCCATTGCGGCTGTATGGGAACCGGCGAGGTGGATGCTGTGGCTACTCGTGCCCGCCTTGCTCATTGCGACATGGGATTTCTCGCAGGAAAAGCATACACTTAGGCGTAATTACCCGCTCGTTGGACGGATCCGCTGGATCATGGAAGATTTGCGCCCGTTTGCGCAATCCTACATCGTCGAGAATGATCTTGAGGGCAGGCCATTCAGCCATCAGGCACGCTCTCTGGTCTATGCACGTGCGAAAGGCGACCTGGATTCGCACCCCATGGGGACCGAGCTCGACGTTTATTCCGACGAATACGAATGGGTCGGCCACTCCATCGCTCCATCGAAGAACGCGCCCGATGAATGGCGGGTCACCGTCGGGCAGACTACATGCCAGAAGCCATATTCGTCGGCCCTGCTAAATATTTCGGCCATGAGCTTCGGTTCGCTGTCCGCCCGGGCGATCGAGGCGCTCAATGCTGGTGCGAAACAAGGGAATTTCGCCCACAACACGGGCGAAGGCTCGATCAGCAAATACCACCGTAAACCCGGCGGCGATCTGATCTGGGAGCTGGGCAGCGGATACTTTGGCGCGAGAAAGGAAAATGGCCGGTTCGATCCGGACCAATTTCGCGAAAACGCATCGAGCGATCAGGTGAAGATGATCGAACTGAAGCTAAGCCAAGGTGCCAAGCCTGGTCACGGCGGCGTGCTCCCCGGACGCAAGGTTACCGAAGAAATTGCCGAAGCTCGCGGTGTCCCGGTTGGAGAGACGGTCACTTCGCCAGCCAATCATCCGGAATTCGACACGCCCATCGAGCTACTAGAATTCGTGACAAAACTGCGTGAGCTTTCAGGCAGTAAACCGGTCGGGATAAAGCTGTGCGTGGGCTTGCCGCACGAGATATTCGCCCTCGGGAAGGCGATGCTGGAAACTGGCCTTCACCCCGATTTCATCACTGTCGACGGCGCAGAAGGCGGCACTGGTGCGGCTCCGCTGGAGCTCAGCAACTCTGTCGGCATGCCGCTGCGCGAAGGGCAGATATTCGTGCGGAACATGCTTGTCGGCACAAATATGCGTGAGAAGGTAAAGATCGCCACTTCAGGCAAAATCCACTCAGGCGCCCAGATGGCAAAGAGCTTCGCGCTTGGTGCCGACTGGTGCAATGCTGCACGACCTTTCATGTTCTCGCTCGGCTGTGTGCAGTCGATGAATTGCCACAAGGGTACCTGCCCCACCGGGGTGGCTACCCAAGAAGAATGGCGCCAGCAGGGCCTTATCGTCGAGGACAAGGCACCGCGGGTTGCTCGCTTCCAACGACAAACCCTCAATTCGTTGCGGGAGATCACAATCGCCATGGGGCTCGATAGCCCATGGGAGATGAAACCGCTGGATATGCGCGAGCGTATCAACGGGGCGCGATCCGACGCGTTCGACAAGATCTATTATTTTGCGGAACCAGGGGTTCTGCTCGACAAACCTTCATCAACCCCGCTTGCCCGGCATTGGGAAGCCGCGCGGGCAGATAGCTTCAGGAGGCATTGATGAACGCTGCAAAGGGTTTGGCCAATTGGCACCGGGTTATGGACGGGGGCTCGAAGCCCGGGGATCTGGCTGCGATCATCCGCAAAGACGCGGTGTTCCATTCGCCAGTAGTACATACGCCGCAAACAGGTTGCGACCTCGTCGTCGCCTATTTGTCAGCAGCCGGACAAACCCTGGGCAACGACAGCTTCAGCTATGTCCGCGAATTGGTCGACGGTGAAAATGCCATGCTGGAATTCCAGACCCAGATGGACGGCATCCAGGTAAATGGCATCGACCTGATCCGTTTTGACGAGGACGGTATGATTGCGGACTTCAAGGTCATGGTCAGACCGCTCAAGGCGGTCAACAAGGTCTGGGAAATGATGGCTGCGCAGCTTGAGGCAGATAAACAACCTTAACCTTTAATTACTTAGGACAGGAATTCCCTCACGATCTGGTAAATCGGATCGCCGCCCTCTTTTAAGTTCAGCACCGCTCTGATTTCGTCCAAGGCCGGCTCTCCCGTGAAGTTGATCAAGCGTTTCATCCCCCAGTCGGGGAACCACCGCTCGTCCGCATTTCCGCGATGCAATATTTCGATCGAATGATGTCTGTCATCATCGTCTAGCGTTTCGAGAAGGGCCTGCAATGACAGGACCGGGCCCTCGACCAGCTGGAGGAACCGATCGCTGTCGTAGATCAGAAAACCTGTGATCCGACGCTCGGGATTATTCCGCGCCGAAGTTTCGATGATCTTGAACACATCGGCTGATGTAGTGCCTTTTGCGGCCACACTGCTGTAGACAACACGTTGCATGAGATCCCTCCCGGCGAGCTGGGCCGCCCGCCGGGGCGCCTCCTGTTACTGGTTCATATTGGCGAAGAAGTCTTCGTTGGTCTTGGAATCCTTCATCTTGTCGAGCAGGAATTCCATCGCGTCGATCGTACCCATCTGCATGAGGATACGGCGCAGGACCCACATCTTGGACAGCTTGTCCTTTTCGACCAGCAACTCTTCCTTGCGGGTGCCGGACTTGCCAACATCCAGAGCCGGGAAGATGCGCTTGTCGGCGACCTTGCGATCAAGGACGATTTCGCTGTTACCCGTGCCCTTGAATTCTTCGAAGATGACTTCGTCCATGCGGCTGCCGGTATCGATCAGGGCTGTTGCAATGATCGAGAGCGATCCGCCCTCCTCGATGTTACGAGCCGCACCAAAGAAGCGTTTGGGACGCTGAAGTGCGTTGGCATCAACACCGCCGGTAAGCACCTTGCCCGAGCTTGGCACCACGGTGTTGTAGGCGCGGCCGAGGCGGGTGATGGAATCGAGCAGGATCACGACGTCGCGCTTGTGCTCGACAAGGCGCTTGGCCTTTTCGATCACCATTTCGGCAACCTGGACGTGGCGATTGGCAGGTTCGTCGAAAGTGGAGGAGATGACCTCGCCCTTCACGCTGCGCTGCATGTCGGTGACTTCCTCGGGACGCTCGTCGACGAGCAGAACCAGCAGGAACACCTCAGGATGATTGTCGGTGATCGCCTTGGCAATATTCTGCAGCAGTACGGTTTTACCGGTGCGCGGCGGCGCAACGATCAGTGCGCGCTGTCCCTTGCCCTGCGGCGAGATGATATCGATCACGCGGGCCGACTTGTCCTTGACCGTGGGATCAAGAGTATCGAGCGTGAGTTTCTCTTCCGGGTAAAGCGGCGTGAGATTGTCGAAATTGGTACGCTGGCGAACCTGGTCCGGATCTTCGAAATTCACGCTAGTCAGCTTGGTCAGCGCAAAATAACGCTCGCCTTCCCGTGGTGCGCGGATTTCGCCCTCGACCGTGTCGCCTGTGCGCAGGCCGGCTTTGCGGACCTGGTTCGGCGAGACGTAGATATCGTCCGGGCCGGCAAGGTAGTTAGCTTCGGGGCTGCGCAGGAAGCCGAAGCCATCCTGCAGCACTTCGATCGTGCCGATGCCCATGATCTTTTCGTCGTATTCTTCGTCTTCCGCCAGTTCGCGCAAGATGCAGAACATCAGGTCCTGCCGGCGCATGGTGGAAGCGCCTTCGACGCCCAGTTCCTCGGCCATTGCCACGAGGTCAGCGGGCGGTTTTTCTTTGAGATCTTTGAGATGCATAAGTTTTGTACTCGAATATTTGGAATGGCCGGCGGGTCGGTATGGGCTTGGGGAAAGCGGACCCGGCACCGCCTGTATTGCAGTGCCTGTTGCCGGAGATGGAGCTGGAGATAAGCCTAGCGCGGCGCGCCGTCAATCTGCAAACGCGCCATGCTGGCAGGCTGTCAGAACGGCTTTACGATTACCAGAACGACGATAATTGCCAGCAGGATGCCCGGCACCTCGCCAAACAGCCGCAATTGCTTTTCGCTCAGTGGCCGCTCGCCGGAACTCATCTTTTTCGACTTGGCCACCATGTAACCGTGGAAGCCTGTCAGCAGCAGCACGAAGAGCAGCTTGGCGTGGAACCAGCCCTGGTCGAAAGCCGCGATGCTTGATGCAAGCGCGAGCCCGAGAACCCAGACAACGATCAGGCTTGGAGTCAAAATGATCTTGCGCAGCAAACCCATGCGCCTGGCCCATGTCGCTTCTTCGCCCGAACCGGGCGCGGCAGTATGGCAATAGATCATCTGGCGCGGCAGCATGAACAGCCCCGCCAGCCAGAAGACCATGAAGATAATGTGCCCGGCCTTGAGCCAGAGATAGGTCATCGCAAGAATATCCTGCATGCAAGTGATGTAGTGAGTGCGGCGGGCTTCGTCACCCCCGCCATCCGCGAACAGCCGCAATCAGCCGCTCAACATTTTCGATTGGCGTGCGGCGGTCGATCCCGTGGCCCAGATTGAATACATGCGGCCGGTCTGAAAAAGCCTCGAGGATTGCGTTGATGCGGGGTTCGAGGGCTGGACTACCTGAAAGCAGCAGAAGCGGGTCCAGATTGCCCTGTACGGCCATACCGGCCGGTAATTCGCGAGCTACCCAGACCGGATCAAGCGTTTCATCCACTCCGACAGCCTTCACACCCGTTTCGCGGGCATAGGCCGGCAGTTTCTCACCGGCACCCTTCGGGAAGCCGATTACGGGAGTTTCGGGATGCCGCGAAGCCAGGGCTGCGACGATCTTCGCATTGGGGGCGATGACCCAGCGTTCGAACTGATCGGGCGCCAAGCTGCCTGACCAACTGTCGAACAGCTGCACTGCTTCGGCGCCTGCTTCGATCTGGCCGCAAAGATATTCGATCGTTTCATGCGTGATTGCATCGATGATCGCCTGCAATTTACGTGGATCGCGGTAAGCCAAAGCCCGCGCATCATGCTGGTCCCGGCTACCCTCGCCTGCCACCATGTAAGTCGCCACGGTCCACGGGCTTCCCGCAAAGCCGAGCATCGTCACACCTTCCGGAAGACGGCCGCGGCACAGGCGCACGGTTTCGTAAATCGGATCGTACCGCGTGGGGTCCTTGGTCAGACTTTCGAGTGCAGCATCCACCAGGGGCGGAGACAGCTTCGGCCCCTCGCCCGCCAGGAACTCGAGATGCTGGCCGAGTGCATGCGGGACGATCAGGATATCGGAAAACAGGATAGCCCCGTCGAAACCGAACCGGTCGATGGGCTGCAAGGTAATCTCACAGGCAGCCTCGCTATCATAGGCCATCGCGAGAAATCCGCCCTTTTGCGCCCTGAGTTCGCGGTATTCCGGAAGGTATCGACCCGCTTGCCGCATGAGCCAAAGCGGCACGCTGTCAGCGCGCTTTCCGTTCAGAGTATCGAGCAGGAGACCAGGCATCGAGAGAGTCTAATCCAATATATAAGTATTATTATAAGTGATGATGGAGTCTGTTGGCCCTGTGGAAATCGGGCACAAGTGTCCCCTGCAACATTTCTCCCGCGTAGAAAAGACCGCAGGCCGGATTGCGACTCGCCAAGCTGCTTGAGTCGAGTCAAACTTATCCCGCTTGTTATCAGCCTGCGCATAAAAAGAGTTTGCTGTGCGGGAATCGCCCCTGAACATGACTCGTAGTGGGGAGGGAATTCATCCCCGAACTTGTCGGCAGACTTGTGCCGTGGTTTATCCGGTGCTTCTCCACAGGCCGAAAGTGACCATCATCGCCGACCGTATCCACCTCCACCTCCTGTCCGATTCCACTGGTGAAACGCTGGAAATGCTCGCCAAGGCAGCGCTTGCCCAGTTCGACGATGCCGATGTCGTGCGCCATTTCTGGCCCATGGTGCGTTCGCGCCAGCATCTCGACCGGATCGTGCCAGAGCTCAAAGCCAATCCCGGCCTGGTCCTGTTTACCCTGGTCAATCCTGAAGCGCGCGCCCGTCTGGAAGAAGTCTGTTCACAAAACGGTCTACCGGCTGTGCCCATTCTCGACCGCGTGACCGCGGCCTTGGAACAGGCTCTGGGACAAGAGGCGCACGGACGTCCCGGCCGCCAGCATCAGATGGACAAGGCCTATTTCGAGCGCGTTGAGGCGATCCAGTTCACGATCGCCCATGATGACGGGATCGGCTGGGACAATTGGGAAGAAGCCGACATTGTCCTGGCAGGTGTTTCCCGCAGCTCGAAAACGCCAACCAGCATCTATCTTGCAAACCGCGGGTACAAGGTTGCGAACATCCCCCTCGTGGTCGAAAGTCCGCCGCCGCAGAAGCTGTTCGAATTGAAGAAACCGCTGATTGTGGGGCTGACGACTGCACCCGAGCGGCTTGTTCAAATCAGGCGCAATCGCTTGCTGACGCTCAACGAACAATCGAAGACCGATTATATCGATAATGAGCGCGTCAAATCCGAAGTGGCTTTTGCGCGGCGCATGTTTGCCGACAATGGCTGGCCGGTAATCGACGTGACACGCCGCTCGATTGAGGAAACCGCTGCGGCAATTATTCGCCTGTGCGGTGAACGCAGCATAGGGTCCGGTGGAGATTTCGAAGGGGTGAAAGCGATATGAGCGCGATTGGCGGAACCGGGATTATCCTCGCCTCCAATTCGGCGTCTCGCAAGGCAATGCTGGAGGCCGCCGGTGTAAACTTCACTGCGCGCGCCGGAGATGTCGACGAGCGCGCCCTGGAAGCAGAAATGCAAGACGCCGAACCTGCTGAAATTGCGCAAGCCTTGGCGGCGGCTAAGGCGACATCGTTGGATGCCGATGAGCTCGTGCTCGGCAGCGATTCGCTGGTGGAAGTAGGCGGACGCCGCTTCGACAAGCCGGCATCACGGGAGCAGGCGGCGGAACACCTGCGTTTCTTTTCGGGCAAGGTCATGACGCTGCACAGTGCCGCGGCCTTGGCGCGAAGGGGCAAGATCGTCTGGATGGGGTCTGACTTTGCGCGCCTGCGAGTGCGGGAGCTTTCGAGCGAATTCATCGAGGCCTATCTCGATGCCGAATGGCCCGAGGTTTCCTATTGTGTCGGTGTTTTCCGGATCGAAGGTCCCGGCGTGCAATTGTTTGACAGCATCATGGGTGATCAGTTCACCGTGCTTGGAATGCCGTTGTTGCAGGTGCTTGACGCGCTGCGCGACGAAGGCGCCCTGCCCTTGTGACATCTGACGTGACACCTTACGCAGAAGTCATCGGCGATCCCATCAGCCAATCAAAATCTCCGGCGATCCATGGCTTCTGGATCGAGAAACTGGGATTGGATGCAAGCTACCGGGCGAAGCATGTCGAGCCAGCAGGATTGGCCGATTACCTGGCGCAGCGCCGCAGTGATGAGGCTTGGCGAGGGTGCAATGTCACCATGCCGCACAAGCAGGCCATCATGGAACATCTCGACCGGTTGGAGCCGCTTGCGCGCAAGGTGGGAGCGGTCAACACCGTTGTTCGTGCCAAGGACGGCAAGCTGGTTGGCCGCAACACCGATGTCGCCGGCTTTCTGGAGCCGCTCGCAGGGCAGCTTTCGGGGTCGCATTATTTCCGGATGGCGAGGGTTTTGGGGACCGGCGGCGCAGCGCGTGCGATCGTGGCAGGCTTGGCGAAAGAGGGTTTCACAATCGTTCTGGCAGGCCGGGATCCGGAAAAGGCCGCTCAACTTCTGGCTGAACTTGATTCAGGAGGTCAACACCACGTGGCCCCGCTCGAACATTTCGCTGAGCGAACCGATTTCGGCTTCGATGACCGTGAAGGCTGCTGCGATCTCGTCATCAACGCATCGCCGCTCGGTATGCGCGGCCAACCTCCCCTTACCTTCGACTGGAGCCATGCCCCGCCCGGATCCATCGCTTATGACATCGTTACCGACCCGATCGATACCGATTTCCTGAAGAACGCCCGCGCAGCAGGTTTTGAAACGATTGATGGGCTTTCCATGTTGATTGGCCAAGCTGCCGCAGCATTCACCCATTTCTTCGGAAACGAACCGCCCCGCAAGTTCGACGCCGAACTGCGTGAACGGCTGGCTGCATGACCCGCCCGCTCCTCATTGGCCTCACCGGATCGATCGGCATGGGCAAGAGCACAGTCGCGGACATGTTCGAACGTGCCGGAGTGCCGGTATTCGACGCGGACAAGGAAGTGCGCGCCATGCAGGGACCGGGCGGAGAACTGGTGCCGGCCATCGAAGCTGAATTTCCGGGCAGTACCGGCGATGAAGGCGTCCTTCGCGATGCGTTGGGGCAGCAAGTGTTCGGCGACCCGGAAGCTCTCGGCCGGCTCGAGGCCATTGTTCACCCTGCAGTCGCCAAGCGGCGCGGTGCATTCCTGATCGAGCATGCAGGCCAGGACATGGTGGTGTTCGACATTCCGCTACTGTTCGAAAAGGGCGGCCACGAAGCGGTCGATGTGGTCGTCGTGGTGTCGGCACCAGCACAAACCCAGCGTGAGCGCGTGCTCGCCCGTCCGGGTATGACTCCAGACAAATTCGCCCACATCCTCACGCTGCAGGTTCCCGATGCGGAAAAGCGCGAACGGGCCGATTACGTAATCGATACCGGCACTCCCCTCGCCGAGACGGAAGCATCGGTTCGTACTCTGATTGACCACCTCCGTGATCAGGGCCGCAGCTAAATCGCTTGTAATCCGCCAGCACGAGTCCGATACTCCGCTCAATGCGTGAGATCGTTTTTGATACCGAAACAACCGGACTGGACCCCAAGAAGGGTGACCGGATGGTTGAAATAGGCTGCGTCGAAATGTTCAACCTCGTCCCTACAGGAGAGGTGTTCCACGCTTACTACAATCCGGAAAGAGACATGCCTGCCGGCGCAGAAGCGGTGCACGGCCTTTCAGCAGCGTTTCTTTCTGACAAGCCACTGTTCCGTAATACAGCGCACGAACTGCTGGATTTTATCGGCGATTCGCCCCTTGTCGCGCACAACGCAGGCTTCGACTTCGGCTTTCTCAATGCCGAGCTCGCCATTTGCGAACGTGAAGCGATTTGCACCAGCAGAATGGTCGATACCGTCGCCCTTGCCAAGAAAAGGCACCCCGGCGCGAAACTGTCGCTCGATGCACTTTGCTCGCGCTACGGGATCGACCGCAGCCACCGGGTAAAGCACGGTGCCCTGCTCGACGCCGAATTGCTCGCGCAGGTATATGTCGAACTCAAGGGCGGCCGCCAGATCGGTCTCGAACTTGCGGCAGAACGCGCGAAGGCGGCGCAGGAGGACGTGGTTGCGGTGCGCCAGGCACCGGACCGCCCCCGGCGGGAGCCGCGCCATCATGCGCCGAGCGAGGACGAACTTGCGCGGCACAGGAAATTCATGACCGGGATCGAAAACCCTCTTTGGGGATAGGTCAACGTCAAGTCCGGCGGACGGGGCCGGATCAGGGATCGTCTGGGTGCGATAAAGGAGAATAAGCATATGGATATCCGCGTCTCAGGCCATCAGATCGACACCGGGGCTGCGCTGCAGTCGCATGTCGAAGACCGCATGCAGGGCATCGTCGACAAACATTTCAGTCGCGCGATCTCCTCGCATATCACTTTCGGAAAGGCGGCGGGTGGGGCGTTCTCCTCGGATATCGTGACCCATGTCATGCAGGGACTCATCCTGAAGGGACACGCCGAGGCGCATGATGTGCACCAGGCGTTCGACCAGGCAGCTGGCAAGATCGAGAAGCAGTTGCGGCGCTACAAGCGGCGGATCAAGGACCGTCACGAACAAGCCCAGCACGCCATGCGCGAAGAGGAAGCGGCCTACACCATTTTCGCCGCGCCAGAGCCGGACACCGAAGAAGAAATCACCGAAGATAGCCCGCCGGTAATCGCGGAAACCAGCGCCATGATCCCGGAATGCTCGGTCGCAGATGCGGTCATGCTGCTGGATCTGCAGAACACCACCGCCCTGCTGTTCAAGAACGGTGCGACCGAAGTGCACAATATGGTCTATCGCCGCCCTGACGGTTCGATCGGCTGGGTCGAGCCGCGCTAGGCTGGGAAGAAAATGGCAGATTCGTCGGATAGCGGCCAGCGGCGGCATTGGCACGCGCTGGAGGGGTTATATGCGAGCGCTCCGATAAACGCAGTGTTTGCATCGAAGCTTGAGATAACCGGCGAGGGGCGTTCGCGGATCACTTTCGATGTGACCGAATCGGTGTACCATGCTGCGGGGGCGGCGCACGGAACGATTTATTTCAAGATGCTCGACGATGCGGCATTTTACGCGGCGAATACGCTTGTGACCGACCGCTTCCTGCTGACCACCTCATTCAACCTCCACTTCACCAAGCCCGTACGTGAGGGCAAGGTCGTCGCCGAGGGGCGCTGGGTCAGCGGCAAGCGGCGGGTGTTCGTCGCCGAATCCCGATTGATTGACGAGGAAGGCGACGAAATCGGCCGCGGAACGGGCACCTTCATGAAGTCGCACATCCCCCTTTCAGGCCTGGACGGATATTCAGGCTGAACAGCGATATGGAAGACGCGCGGCTCCCCACCCACCTCGAAGTTTCCGGCCTGATCCGCATTGTCCAGGCCGCAGGCGGGTTCGCAACCGTGTTGCACAAGGGGGAACGCGACGCTGGAACCTTGGCCGTATTAACCACGCAAAGTGGCAAAAATACAATGCTCTGGGAGCGAATGCCCCAGTTGGACGGCAGTCGCCGCTTCGTCTGCACCAGGATGCAAGACCCTGAAAAAAAACACGAATTCGATGATTATGTGCGCCGGAGAGGCGAACAGGACCCTGATCTTTGGATTTTGGAACTGGATGGCCCCGAAATGGAACGCTTCGTCGAAATGGTTCCCCGTTAACTTGACAAGGTTTCAAATGTGACTATCTGGCCCCTCAGCTTCGATGCGTAGGCGGCTTTGGATGACAATGGGGTCAGCAAGCTAGCACGCAGACGGGGAGCAAGCGGCAGGTACGCAAACGATCCATAGTTACGGTGCAGGTAATGCACCACGGATACCGACCTGCGACAGTGAGCTCACCGCTTAGTCACTCGGAAAAATGCGAAAGACTTATATTGCCACCGCGGCAGCTGCCGTGATGCTTGTTGCAAGCTTTGCCGGTTTAGAAGAAACCGGCGCCACTGCCTTCGCTGCCGAAGCGAACGCAGAATCCATCGTCTCCGAAACCGCCCTGACCGATGAGGTCGTGCCGGTTTTCGTCGAAGGCGAAGTGGTTCAGGAAGTTCCGGCCGAGCCGGAATCCGATCAAGAAATTCTCGTCGATGCTCCGCAGGCGGAAACCCTGCACCAGCTCGTCCAATCCGTCCCTTCGTCAGGTAAACTGTCAGAGGAAATGCGCTGCCTCGCCGGTGCCATCTATTTCGAAGCCCGCGGCGAGCCGCTCGAAGGCCAGCTCGCGGTTGCGCAAGTGGTCATCAATCGCAGCGAATCGCGCCAGTTCCCCTCGAGCTACTGCGGTGTTGTTTACCAGCGTGCCCAGTTCAGCTTCGTTCGCGGCGGCTCCATGCCGCAGATCAAGCAAGGCTCGGCTGCATGGAAACGCGCGAAGTCGATCGCCCGCATTGCCCACCAGGGCATGTGGGAAAGCGAAGCTGACGATTCGCTGTACTTCCACGCCAATTACGTTCGCCCCAGCTGGGCCAAACGCAAGACTGCCCGCGCAACGATCAAGACTCACATCTTTTATCGCTGAGCGCCGGCTTCCAGAGATTTAGGGAAGGGCTGCCGCGCATCACGCGTGGCGGCCCTTTTTCATTTCCGGGTTAATCGCGAACTTGGACCCAGACCGGCGAATGGTCGCTGGCTTTCTCCCGGCCGCGATATTCCTTGTCGACCCCGGCGGCTTCCATGCGATCGGCCAATTCGGGCGACAACAGGAGGTGATCGATCCTGAAGCCGTGATCACGCTGCCACGCGCCGGCCTGGTAATCCCAATATGTCCACACTCCGCCACGCGGATTGAGCGTATCGATGGCGTCGGTCCAGCCATCACCCAGCATCCGCTTGTACGCATCACGCGATTCGGGCTGCATGAGCGCGTCCGAAGCCATGGCTTTGGGCGACCAGACATCCTTGTCTTCCGGAATGACGTTGAAATCGCCAAGAACGACCGCGGGAACCTCTTCTTCCCACACTGTGCGCATCCGGTCGCGCAGCTTCGCCATCCACGCCAGCTTGTAATCAAACTTGGGCCCGGGGTGCGGATTGCCGTTCGGCAGGTAGAGATTGCAGATCCGCACGCCGTTCACGTCTGCTTCCAGATAGCGGGACTGTTCGCCCTCGCCTTCCTTGGGGCCATCGATACCGAGGCCGCGCTGAATTTCGACAGGTTTCACCCCGTCAGCCAGGATCGCGACGCCATTGAAGCTCTTCTGCCCGTGCCAGATCGAGTGGTAGCCGATTTCCTCCAGCTCTTCGGCGGGAAAGCCTTCGTCCATCGTCTTGATTTCCTGCAGGCAGGCGACGGTTGGACGGGTTTCCTCGAGCCACTCCTTGAGGCGGGGAAGGCGGGCTTTGATACCGTTGATGTTGAAGCTGGCGATACGCATGGGCTGACTGATGCCCGAAACAGGTGCGCGGGTCTAACCTAAATGCCGAAGCTTGAACCGCATCCGCATCCAGCGGCAGCTTGCGGATTTTCCACCTTGAACGCAGCACCGCCAAGCGATTCCACGAAATCAACCTTGCTACCGGCAACCAGATCGAGGCTGATCGGATCGACCACCAGGCTCACACCATCCGTTTCGCTGACGCTGTCGTCGGCCTCGGGCCCATCTGCCAGATCGAATTTGTACTGGAAGCCAGAGCACCCGCCCCCTTCGACGGAAAGCCGTAGAACTGCTGGCTTGGCCTGCTTTGCAGCAATCGCAGCCACGCGTGCGGCAGCGGACGGGGTGAGGGTGAGCATTTCGGCCATGAGCCTTATGTAGTGAGCCCGGCCCCGAGGCTCAAGCGTGCGTGATGTATTCGCGCAGCGCTTCTGCTTCGTGCTGCACTTCGTCGAGACACGATTTGACGAGGTCACCGATGGAAACGAAGCCGCACATGGCGTCGTTCTCGACGACTGGAAGATGGCGAATGCGCCGCCGCGTCATCAGTTCGAGGGCATCATCAACCAATGTCGAGCGCTCCACCGTGATAGCAGGTGAGGTCATCACTTCGCTGATCGTGTGGTTGAGGCAACTTTGCCCCTCCTCGGCCAAGCGGTGGATCACGTCGCGCTCGGAAAAGATCCCCACGACACGGCCATGCTGCATCACGGGCATGGCACCGATCCGCTTGTCCGCAAGCAGCCTTACTGCATCGCGTACGTTCAGATCCCCATCGACCGAGATGATGTCCGAACTGGCCCGGTTTTGGATGAGTGTGCCGATATTCACGCGCGTCTCCTCGAAAAACTGACGTCAGGATGCCATTTTTCGCGCAGAAATGCGAGTCGGTGGTGAAATGGTCCGTTGAATAGCCACCGCGCAATCGCCAATGAGGGCGTCATGACCAAAAAATCGCCACTCGACGATCCAGAACAAGCCGCCTTTGCGTGGGCTCGGTTCCGGCGAATAATGCGATTTCTGTTCCTGCTTACAGTGGGCATCGTCGCGATCGCGATGGCACTGCTTTACAAGCAGGGCATTGCCGCTTCGATCCATTATTATATCGCGACCGCGCTTGGCATAGGTTTCGTCATGCTGCTGGCCGGCGCATTGATGGGCCTGGTGTTCCTGTCATCGGGAACGGGTCATGACGAATCGGTCGAAGACCCGACCGGCGACAGCTGGCGCGACAAGGACGGAAGCTAGATCGCGTCCTCTGGCGCGCTCAGCCGGTATTCTTCGACCGGAACGCCGCCAATCAGATGCCGCTGAATGATGGCCTCCAGAACTTCCTCATTGCATGAGTGATACCAGACGTTTTCGGGCCACACGACTGCGATGGGGCCCTTCGCGCAGATTTGCAGGCAATCCGCCTTGCTGCGCTGGACCTTTGCCTCGCGCCCGACGAGGCCGAGTTCCTTCATCCTCTTCTTGAGGTAATTCCAGGCCGCCTTGCCTTCGTCGCGGGAGCAACATTTCTGTTTCTCGCTGACTGCGCAAAGGAAGATCTGGCGTTCAACCGAACCGGCGCCAATCTTGGCAAACGCCTTGCGCGCCTTTTCGAGTTCCTTCTCCGGCTTACTCACCCGGCGCTTCCGGCTTGAGCCAGCGGTCGAGCCACGCAAAAACCGTGTTATGCCACTGCAGCGAGTTTTTCGGGTTGAGCACCCAGTGGTTCTCTTCGGGGAAGACGAGCAGCTGGCTGGGGATCTGACGTTCCTGCAGCGCGGTGAAGCTGGCGAGGCCTTGCGTATAGGGGACGCGGAAGTCCTTTTCACCAGTGATCACCAGCATGGGTGCCTGCCACTTGTCGACATGATTCACCGGATTCCAGCGTTCGTAAGCGGCGCTGTTCTCGGCATAGCTGCCCCCGAATTCCCACTTGGGAAACCACAGCTCCTCGGTCGTGTAATAGAAGCTGCGCATGTCGAACAGGCCGTCATGCTGCACCAGGCAATCGAAGCGGTCAGGCCACTGCCCGGCGATCCAGTTCATCATGTAGCCGCCGTAGCTTGCACCCATTGCACAAGTCCGGGTGCCATCAATCTGGCTGTCGCGTGCAAGCGCGGCTTCCAGGCCGAGTTGCAGATCGACCAGCGGCTTGCCGCCCCAGTCGTTGCGGATACTGTCGGTGAACTCTTGCCCGTATCCCGTCGATCCATGAAAATCGACCGAGATCACGGCATAGCCCTGGCTGGCGACAACACGGGGGTTCCAGCGGCTGGACCAACCATCATTAAATGAACCTTGCGGGCCGCCGTGGACATAGAGAATGGCTGGCATGGGGCCGGTCTGACCATCCAGCTTGGTGATCTGCCCCCAGACGGTATCTCCGTCCGCTCCTTCGAAGCTGAACCTCTCCACTACAACGGGCGCGAGCTTGCCCATGTGCTGCGCGGCGACTTGCGTGAGCGGTTTTGCCTGGCCCCAATCGCGTGCGAGATACATTTCCGACGGTGCGCCGATGGAATTGCGCGTGAACACCAGGCCGCCATCATGCAGCGCCGTGACGCCCCCGATATTGGCTTCGTTGCCGGCCATGAGGTCCAACCGTTCGACATTCCCGTTGCGCGGATCAATGCGAAATAGCGGGGTGTCGAGCACGTCCTGCGCGCCCGCCACCAGCCAGCGCGAATCGGGCGTCCACTGGAGGCTGCTGAAGCTGCGATCGAACTCCGATGTCAGGGCAGTCGTCACGCCGGACGTCAGATCCCTCAGCATAACCACCTGGCGGTCTGCTTCGAAAGTCGGGCGGGCCATCGCGACATAAGCGAGATACTGGCCATCGGGCGACGGGGTCGGAAGTGCATCCAGCGCTTCATTGCCTGCCGTCAGGTTGACCGGCGCTTTGCCCGAAAGGTCCGAGAACCAGATGTCGAGGTTGGTCGAGTAAGGCTCGCTCGGTCCGGCTTCGCGCGCCGTGAAATAGACCCCGCTTCCGTCGGGTGCCCAAGCGACATCCTCGCCCCCGCCGAACGGCATGGTCGGCGTATCGCCATTCGGGCCGCCAGCACTCAGCGGGCCATCGACAGGTGTTCCATTGCCGGAGGCGATGCCGTTTTCGATGGGAAAGGTGAAAACGCGGCTCAGCGTGCCGGGCGTCTCCCAAGTGTCCCAGTGGCGGTAGAGGCCTGCGTCGCCTTCGTAGAGGCGTCCGTCGCCCGGTCCCGGCAGATAGGCTTTCGCGCTGTCGTCACAATCGATGCGAATGCAACTGCGCGCAATGTCGGTCCAGATTGCGATGCTGCCGCCGCCGCGCGCTACGCTGAAACCATGGACTGCGCGGGGAAGGGCGGTAACCTGCGATTTCCCGGATACCGAACCATCACCGCCAATGCGCGCGCGCCAGACCTGGCTTTGCGCATCTTCGCCTTCACCATCAGCGAGGAAGTAGAGCCAGCCGTCACCTCCGAAGCTGGCCGATGATCCCTCCAGATCAAGCGTGATTGGAGCGCTTTCGATATCGTCGAGCGATCGCAGGTACATCTTGCTGCTGCGCTCGTAACTTTCAGGGTCCGTGAAAGTTACCGAGTAGACCGCAGCAGTGCCTTCGGGATTGACCGCCGGGCTGCCGAGGCGCGGCATGGTGACGAGATCCTGCGCGCTCATTGGCGCGCGTTCTGTCTGCGCGGCAAGCGGCGTGGAGAGTAGCGCAAATGCGCTGGCGAGCGGGAGTGCGGCCCGGATAGGTGATGTCATGGCCGCGGTATGTAGCGCGGCATTCAGGCCAAGGGTAGAGGGCTTTAGCCCTTCTTCCCGGCGATGCGCGCAATCTCTGCCTTGACCAGTTCCTCGACCATTTCCGGCAGGTTCTGATCAAGCCATTCCGCCAGCATCGGGCGCAGCATTTCGCGCACGAGACCTTCGAGTGAAGTTTCGCCCTGGCGCACGATCTGCGGCTGCTTGCCCGGCTGCGAAAGCATGGCAAGAGCGGCGAAGTTGTCGCGCATGGCCTGGTGGGTGTGGCCCTTGGTCAGCGCATGCTCGTCTTCGTCATCAGAGACCTGCTCGTCGTGATTGGCAGGGCGGCTGGTATCATCGCTGCCGACGATCAGTTCTTCGCCCAGTTCATTGCCCAGCTCGAGAACTTCTTCCGCTTCTTCGGCATCGGCAGGTTCTGCAGTGCTTGCGACAAGGCCGCTGCGCTTGCGGCGGTCGGCGATCATTTCGCTACGCTCTTCGCTGTCGCGCGCGATGACTTTCTTGATCGAGTCGAGGATTTCTTCGACCGAAGGTTCGCCTTGCTGTCCCATGATAGTCCCTGCTGACTTACACATATCCCGAATCGGGACTTTGAGTATTACCCAGCCTAGCCGCCAGTGTCAGCAGTTTCCGGAATTTCTGCTGTTGCGGCAGGCACATCGACGGTCCGCGGCGACTTTGTTGCGGGATCGGGGTCACGGTCCCAGTCCCAGATATTGCCGCGCACACGGTCGTAATTGGCGACCGGATCGTACAGCACGCCTTCGTCCGCCAAACCAAGATCGCGCGCTTCGGCGCGGCCCATTGCTGCCAGCAGGCTGAAGCCGGCCACATAGGCATTGCGGCGAGCTGTCACGAGCTGGACCCGGCTTTGCAGGAGTTCCTGCTCGGCATTCAGGACGTCGAGGATGGTGCGATTACCGATCGAATTTTCTGCCCGTACGCCCTCGAGGCTGAGTTCGGCGGCGGCCACTGCAGCCTGCGAGCTTTCGATAATGGCGAGACTGGCTTGCCAGCTCGACCACGATGCCCGTACTTGCGAGATGACGTCACGCTCGGTCGCAATCACGGTCTCCAGCGCAGCGCTCTCGCGGGCTTGCGCCTGGCGCTGACGAGCTGCCGGAAGGCCGCCCTGAAAAATCGGAATGCTCAACTGGACGCCCGCATTTGCAGTCGTCTCCGACTGAGAAACGCCGCCAGCGCCGCCAGCAAGCGTGCCGAAATAGTCGGTGTAATCGCTGCCCGCAAAGAGCGAGAGTGTCGGCAAGCGGCCGGCACCGGCCACTTCGCTGTCGTATCCCGCCGCCTTCGCACGTTCGCGCGCGGCAATCAGATCGGGATTATACTCCAGCGCTTGCTCGACGGCTGTCAGCGAATCGTCGGGAAGGCCGGGCAGGGGGGGTGGGGGCTGCAAATTGGTCGGCGCGTCGCCCACGAGAGCGATATAGTTTTCGCGCGCCTGGATCAGCGTCGCCTGCGAAGTTTGCAGGTCGCTCTGGGCCACGGCGAGGCGCGATTGAGATTGTGCAACGTCGGTGCGGGTCAGATCGCCAATTTCGAACCTGTCACTGGTCGCCTGAAGATTGACCGTAAGGACATCGACCTGATTGGCCGATAGACCCACGAGCGCCTGACCGCGCAGCACGTCCATGTACGCGGCCACGACTCGGCTGAAGATCGCGCTTTCTGTTGCGCGCAAATCGGCTCTGCCGGCCTGCACTCTTTCTTTGGCAGCGCGAATCCCGTTCTTGACCGCGCCTCCCGAGTAAATCGGGACGTTCAGATCAGGACCAATCTGCAATCGGCGCTCTGGTGCCGTGAAACTGTTTGGCGAGGTCTTGAGGAACTCGATGTAATTGCCGGTCGCCGTTACCGACGGCAGGCCCTGCGCTCGCTGGATGGGCACGCCTTCGTCGGTCGCGCGCAAATTGGCCCGCGCAGCTTCAAGCGTAGGATTGGTGAGATAGGCGTCGGTCAACGCTTCCTGCAGCGTGTCGGCATGCGCCGCACCCTGGGGAAAAGCCATTGCGGCGATGCTCGCCGAAAGTGCCAGTCCTGCGCGAACCCCTCCCAATGCCATTCAGAAACTCCAGCTTGCCGGTTTATCAAATGCGCCGAGGCGCGGGATGCCCATTTCAGCGAGCGGCAGAAGTGCCAGCGCCTTGCCGGATTTGCGTCCGGTGGCGAGGCGGGTGACGCCGCGATCGACCAGGCCGGTCACGATGCGGCCATCTTCTGCAACCTGCTTGGCAAGGTTCGCGGGTACATGTTCGATAGCGCCGTCGACGAGGACGAGAGTATAATCGCCCTTCTTCTTGGCGTTTGCCGCCTCGACCGGGCTGATCACATCGAGCGAGCCGACCAGCGGTTCGACCAGTGCGGGCAAATACCCGCTACCTGCATCGATGATCAGTACGCGGTCACCGGTTACCGGGCGAGCTTCGCCCAGCATGGCGCCGTGAAACAGCGGCGCGGGAAGGAACCCGCCATCGCCGAGACGAATCGCACGGTCCATGTAAGCTGTGCCCCTGGCGCTTTCGGGAACGAACTCCTCACGCGGGACGACACCCATGCGTTCGATGACGAATGGCTCGTTCACGCCGCTGGGGCGCAATTGGCAATCGATCATCGCCTTGCGGGCGACAGAGAATTCGGGGCGAGATTGTGTGTTGGTTGTCATGGCTATCCGCGAGCTGTATTACAGTTATAACACGCTTATGCAAGCTCCCGTTGCCTTAGGCGCAAGACCTGTTGCGGCCAAGCGCTTTGACCGATGGCCTCAATCACGCCTATCGGGGAGCGCAAATCTGCAACATGGGAACGCGCGGCGATGAGCGACATGACGACCATCAAGGAAGAAGACCTGATCGAGAGCGTGGCCGATGCGCTCCAGTATATCTCCTACTATCACCCGATGGACTATATCCGCGCCCTCGGCGAAGCCTATGAAGCCGAGAAGGGTCCGGCGGCAAAGGATGCAATCGCGCAAATCCTGACCAACAGCCGGATGTGTGCCGAAGGCCATCGGCCGATTTGCCAGGATACGGGCATCGTCAACGTATTCGTGAAGTGGGGCATGAAATGCCGCCTCGACAGCAAGCGTTCGCTGCAGGAGGTCGTCGATGAGGGCGTCCGTCAGGCTTACAATCACGCCGACAACAAGCTGCGCGCATCAATTCTCGCCGACCCGGCGTTCACGCGCCGCAATACGCGGGACAATACTCCCAGCGTGCTGTCGGTCGAAATGGTTCTGGGCGACACAGTCGAAATCGATGTTGCGGCCAAAGGCGGTGGCAGCGAGAACAAATCCAAGTTCAAGATGATGAATCCGTCGGACAATATCGTCGACTGGGTTGTCGAGCAGCTCCCGTCGATGGGGGCCGGCTGGTGCCCTCCGGGAATGCTCGGCATCGGGATCGGCGGTACGGCCGAACATTGCATGAAGCTCGCCAAGCTATCGCTGATGGACCCGATCGACATGGGCCAGCTGAAACAGCGCGGCGCGCAGACCGATATCGAGCAGCTGAGGATCGACATCTTCGATGCCGTGAACGCTCAAGGCATCGGCGCGCAGGGCCTGGGCGGCCTCTCCACCGTGCTCGACGTAAAGATCATGGACGCCCCGTGTCATGCTGCGGGCAAGCCGGTGGGCATGATCCCCAACTGCGCCGCCACCCGCCATGCGCATTTCACGCTTGATGGCTCTGGCCCTGCCTATCTCGATCCGCCCAACCTGGACGAATATCCGCAGGTCACGTGGAAACCCGATTCGGCTGCGCGCAGGGTCAATCTCGATGCGCTCACCAAGGAAGAAGTTGCGAGCTGGAAGCACGGCGACCGCATCCTGCTGTCAGGCAAGATGCTCACCGGGCGCGATGCCGCGCACAAGCGCATTCAGGACATGCTGGACCGGGGTGAGGAACTTCCCGTCGAGTTCAGGAACCGTGCGATTTATTATGTCGGGCCAGTCGATCCGGTGCTGGGCGAGGTTGTGGGCCCGGCAGGCCCGACCACGGCGACCCGCATGGACCGCTTTACCGAAATGATGCTCGACCTTGGGCTTTTGGTGATGATCGGCAAGGCGGAGCGTGGTCACGACGCTGTCGAAGTCATCAGCCGCTTCAAGGTTGCCTATCTGATGGCGACCGGCGGAGCGGCCTACCTCGTCAGCCGCGCGATCAAAGGCGCCGAAGTGGTGGCGTTCGAGGATCTCGGCATGGAGGCGATCTACGAATTCGAAGTGCAGGACATGCCTGTGACCGTTGCCGTGGATAGCGAGGGCAATAACGTCCACACGCTCGCCCCGGCCGAATGGCGTCGCCGGATCGCGGAAAACGACCTGGAACCAGCCGAATAACTTCGATCTTCGACAAACGGCATGGCCCGTTCGACCGCTGGGCTTTCCAGAACGGGGCCGAACGGGCACATAAAGCGTGCTTTGAACACTGAACGCCAGATGAATTCGGAAACCTTCCACGTCCCTCTCAGGACCGTGATCGCGTCAATCGTGGGCCTGTGGTGCGCGTATTTTCTTCTGATCACCGCTCGTGGCTGGCTCATCGGTCTCGACTTCGAATTCGACCTGGTCTGGCGGCGTGTCGCAGTTACGGTTGCGGCGATGGCAGTGACATTCGTGCTCTGGCTGATCTTGCGCCTGTTCGACAAGCGGTCGCTTACTGCACAGATCTGCGGCGCGCTCGTTTTCGCGCTTCCAGCGGCATTGCTCATTGCTCAGTCCCAGCAATGGGTCTTTGCCTCGATCCAGGAACGTTACGAGGCCAAGATTGCCGAAGAACGGGGCATTTCGCTGCGGCGGGATGATAATGGCAATCTCATCATTGAAGGCCCCTCACCGGTAGAGCCGCAAATGACCGCGCCGCTGGGCACCCCGACGCCAGCAGCCAGCACCGCGCAGGTCGTGTTGCCGGACGACCGCGATACTGATCGGCTGCTGCAGCTCGTCGAGATGGGTCTCGACCGCTACTTCCTCCTGCTGGCCTGGGCAGCGCTCTATCTTGCACTATTGGCCGGCGTCAGGGCCAAGGCTGCCGAAAGGCGCGGCGAGCGCTTCCGTAGCGCCGCGAAGGCCGCGGAACTGCGCAGCCTGCGGTATCAGGTCAATCCGCACTTCCTGTTCAACACGCTCAATTCGCTCAGCGCTCTGGTGATGACGGGCAAGGACGACCGGGCCGAACAGATGATCCAGTCGCTCTCGCGCTTTTACCGGCACTCGCTGGCTGACGATTCGACCGGTGATGTCAGCCTCGAGGACGAGATCGATCTGCAGGAACACTATCTCGAAATCGAGTCGGTGCGTTTTCCGGACCGGCTCAAGGTGAGCGTCGATCTCCCGCGTGAACTTGCAAATCTCAAGGTTCCCGGAATGATCCTCCAGCCCCTGGTCGAAAACTCGGTGAAGTACGGTGTCTCTGCCAGCAACAAGCCCGTGACGATCAGTATCGTTGCGCGCGAGGAATATGGACGCCTGGTACTCCGCGTCAGCGATAATGGGCCGGGCGTACCTGCCGGGCACAAGGGCGGCTTTGGCATAGGCCTTGCCAATGTGCGCGACCGGATCGAGGCAAGGTTCGGCCGCGAGGCATCAATCAGCTCCGGGACATCGATCGATGGTTATGAAACCGAACTCAGGTTACCGATGGTGAAGCATGGCTGAGGAAAACGGCAACACACTGCGCACCCTGATCGTCGATGACGAACCGTTGGCGGTGGAACGGATGCAGGTGATCTGCTCCAAGATCGATGACCTTAACGTGGTGGGAACTGCCAGCGACGGCGCGCAGGCGCTGCGTCTGATCGAGGCGCTGGCACCTGATCTGATACTGCTCGACATGACCATGCCCGAAGTCGATGGCCTATCGGTCGCGCGTGAGCTGGCAAGTCACGATGAGCGCCCGGCGGTCGTGTTTGTCACGGCCCACGATAATTATGCCGTCGAAGCCTTTGACCTCGACGCGGTTGATTACGTCCTGAAGCCCGTCAAGCCTGAGCGCCTAGAACGTGCGATCCAGCGCGCCCTGTCGCGTCGCTCGGACAATGAACGCAGCCAGAGCAAATGGCTCGAAGAGCTATGGATTCCGCATCGCAGCGAACTGATCCGTATCGAAACCGATGAAGTCAGCCGTATCGATGCCGAACGCGATTATGTGCGCCTGCATGTCGGTGACCGTTCATACCTGCTCTTGCAGACTATCGCCGGTCTCGAACAGCGGCTCGATCCGGCAAAGTTCATCCGCATTCACCGCTCCACGATCCTCAAGAAGGAACACATCAAGGGCCTAAGGCACGACGGTCTTGGCGTATGGTCGGTGGAAATGGATGATGGCGAGGCACTGCGGATCGGCCGCACTTACCTGCCCAAGGTAAAGGCGATGGCTGGCCGGTAAACTCGGGCCGGATAAAGCGCCGCAAGTTAAAATTCAGGATGCTGGAAAAGGAGGACCCCGACCGGGGGACTGCATTCCGGCCGGGATCCAGGAGGTAAAGCGGACTGGGGTATCAGCCGCCTTTTGCGCTCTGTTCTATGACAGCAGCGAACTGGGCATTCATGTTCTTGGTGGTTTCGGAAACGCAGCGCTCGGCGTCACGATCGCGCATCCGCGAACCGGTGAGCTGGCGGTTGTATCCGCACACCTGGCGTGCAGCGATTTCGATGCGGTCTGCGAGCACGTCCTGACCTTCGGCGGTCGCGAGATTGAGGTCGCGGTAGTTTACCGTGACCGAGCTTGTTTCAGTTGTCTTGGCGATTGCGGCAGAAGGAATTGCGAGGCCGACCGCGGCGAGGATGAGTAGGGGGGTCTTCATGGCATTTCTCCAATTTGCGGCGGACCCGAGTGTCTAGGGGGACTGGAGTAGTGGGCCCGCCGCACGAACTGTATTGCCTATTTACAACTGTAGTCGCCACCGCTGATCGACCGGCGCGAAGTTCGTTTGGACGATGTGCGTGAAATGGCCGACGAAACGCGATTGGCAATCTGCGAACGGCAACCCTATCTTTTCCAATGATGTTGTTATTGATCCTCTTCGTGCTTGGTGTTGCGAATTTCGCGGTTCACAAGGCTGTTCTGGAAAGTGGCCACCCCATGCTTGATGCCCTGCCGTCTTTTTACCGCAGCGGCCGGGGGCGCATCTCGCTTGGCTTCGAGTTCGCCGTGCTGCTTGTCGCGATGCTGCTTGCCGGAAATGGCTGGCCGGGGGCGGTTACCGCTTATGCCATTTACAGTGTGCTGAATTTCGGCACCGGATGGTTGGTGCTTACCGGCAGGATATAATCGGGCACCGATGGTGATATTCGTGGTGGCTGCAAGCAAGGTCCATCTGCTAGCGACACGCAATGACCAATGACGCGCGGCGCATATTTCATCTTTCCGACATCCATTTCGGCCTCGAAAACAATCGGGCGCTGGACTGGGTGGATCAGGAAATTTCCAAGAAGAAACCCGATGCGGTAGCGATTACCGGCGATCTCACCATGCGGGCCCGGCACCGCGAATTTGCTGCGGCGACGGCATGGATCAATTCGCTCGATGCGCCGGTGACGGTTGAAGTCGGCAATCATGACATGCCGTATTTCAACCCGATCGAGCGCTTCTTTGCTCCGTATCGCCGGTTTCGCGGAATGCGGGAAAAGGTGGAGCGCGAATTGGATCTTGGTAGCCTGGCGGTCGTTCCCCTCAAAACTGCGGTTCGCGCCCAGCCCCGGCTCAATTGGTCGAAGGGCTGGGTCACCGGCGCTGCGCTGGAAAAATGTCTCCGCGCAATCGATGCTCTTCCGCAAGGCACGAAGGCTCTCGTGGCTGTGCACCACCCATTACGCGAAGTGGGCACCCAAGGCACCGCACTGACGAAAAACGGCGAACGGGCGCTGCGTGAACTCGCGAAACGCCCGGTTGCCGCTGTCCTGTCCGGCCACGTGCACGACGCTTTCGACATTCTCGAAAATACACCGGAAGGCCCGGTCCGGATGATCGGGGCGGGCACGCTTTCCAAGCGCACCCGGTCAACGCCGCCCAGTTTCAACGAGATCGAATGGGATGGAGAAAGGCTGGCAGTGACGGTACGCAATCTGGACGATGTCGAGACGTGCGACATGCAGATTGACGATGTGCCCGAAAATGCCAAGCCGCCCCGCCATCCTGGCGAACCTGTGGCGCCCGTGCGGCAAGTCCCACGGGTCGATCCGCCGGTTCATTGATCCTGAGAGATTCTGCGTAAGCGCTTTTTAACCTCAATCGGGCAGATTGGCGGCCGACAAAAGGGAAAGTCGCAATGGAATTTTTCAAGGCGGTGCCGCTTGGCAGCATTCTCACCTTCGTGGTCGCATTGATCGTAGGATCGCAGGGTTCGCGCGGCGGATTCCTGTCGATCTTCCGTGCTGAAATCTATCAGTATGAATTCTGGTGGAGCTGGCCGCTCTTCTTTGCCGGGACCGGGCTGGCATGGGGCATCATGATGCTGCAGCGCTGAGGCTGCGCAAAGAAAAAGGGCGGCTCCATGCGGAACCGCCCCTTCTCGGTGATCGTGAAGATCGAATGGAAGCGAATTAACGCCCCAAAATCAACGCTTACTGAACTGGAAGCTACGACGTGCCTTGGCGCGGCCGTACTTCTTACGCTCGACCACGCGGCTGTCGCGGGTGAGGAAGCCAGCCGCCTTGACCGTCGAACGCAGCGCCGGCTCGTACTTGGCGAGAGCCTGGCTGATGCCGTGCTTGACCGCACCGGCCTGACCCGAAAGACCGCCACCCTTTACGGTAGCAACGATGTCGTACTGGCCCTGACGCTCGGTGATGGCGAACGGCTGATCGAGCACGAGACGCAGCGTAGGACGTGCGAAATACACCTCCTGTTCGCGGCCGTTCACGATGATCTTGCCGGTGCCTGGCTTAAGCCAAACGCGTGCCTTGGCATCCTTGCGGCGACCGGTCGCATAAGCGCGGCCCTGGCTGTCGAGTTCCTGCTCACGCAGGGGAACGTCGGCCTTGGCAGCGATTTCGGCAGAATCACCCTCAGGTGCGTCACCGGCGATGTCCTTCAGATCTGCGAGATCCGAAACGGTTTCAGTCTTGGTTTCGTCAGCCATTACGCGACAGCCTTGTTCTTGCGGTTCATCGAGGCAACGTCGAGCGTCGAGGGCTTCTGGCCGTCATGCGGATGCTCGGTGCCGTTGTAGAGGTGGAGTGCACGCATCTGGTCACGGCCCAGGGGTCCGCGCGGGATCATGCGCTGCACAGCCTTTTCGAGCACGCGCTCGGGGAAGCGACCTTCCAGTACCTTGGCCGGCGTCGTTTCCTTGATGCCGCCCGGGTGACCGGTGTGCTTGTAATAGATCTTGTCGGTCATCTTCTTGCCGGTGAACTTCACCTTGTCGGCATTGATGACAATGACATGATCGCCGCAATCGACGTGCGGAGTGTAGGTCGGCTTGTGCTTGCCGCGCAGGATGTTGGCGATGATCGCAGCGAGGCGGCCTACAACGAGACCGTCGGCGTCGATGATGTGCCATTCCTTTTCGACCTCTGCCGGCTTGATCGACCGGGTGATCTTTGTGAGAGCCTTCATGGCTATGTGTCCGTTTTCTTGAGTTCAACGCGCCGCGGAGCGACACGAAATTACCGTAGCGAATCTGGATGGCCAAACCCGCTGAGCGCGCGCCAATTGACGTGCAATGCTCGTTTCGTCAAGCAATTCCGCGGCATTCAGCGGAGGTAAAATAGTAGGTCAACTGCCCCTTGCGCCGATTTCCCAGCGCTCCAGCGTTGTTCGCCTGCTTTCGCCAATGTGAGTGACCACGCGCCTTTCGGTGTGTTCGAGCAGGCCTGAAACCGGGCTCGCAGCGCTTTCGATTGCGACTTCGTAACTGGCCGGGACACCGCCGGGCAGTGTCATCGGACGGGTTTCCGCACGCTCGCCCGGCTCGGGGAAGAACAGGTCGCGGGGCACCTGACTGACCACCGAAGCGGCAGCAGCGCCTAGGCTGCTCAGGAATTCGCGTGCACTGCTCAACTCTTCAGCCGGCGGGACCGCAGCTTCAATCGCACCGATTGCGCGGTCGATCGCGCCCTTAATGCTGTCAGGCTGCCCGTCTGTCCAACCTACCATGATGCCATACCTGTCGAGCTCGACCGGGAACAGGCCGGTGACTTCGCGTTGCTCTTCTAGTCGCGCGAATGCGGCAAGTGCAGCGGGTGCCTCGACCTTGCTGGCAATCTAACGGGCATTCACTCTAGCGCCGGCACCGAAAGATCCGAATTCGCACTCCCAGCGGCGCACGACCCGAATGGTGGCACCATCGGCAAGATCGCGTTCGAGCACACGTGTCAGATCGACCAGCCCGGTTGGAAAACGGATGGGCCGCACTGCTGCTGAGGCCGCGGTCGAAAATGAAAGCAGCGGCATCGCGGCGAGTGCCCCGAATGCCTGAATCACGCTTCGCCGGCCGCTGTCAGCCATTCTGTGCGCCCTTTCCAAGCTCGCCCAGCCATCGGTTTGTCGCTGCTCCGCCAACACATGGCCAGCCAAGGATTGCGGGCGCTTCGTAGGGATGCAAATCTTCCAGGCGTGCAATCGCCTGCTCCAGCAGCGAGGCGTCTGTTTTCAGGAGGGCAGGGACTTCATCGCCCGATCCGGCCGCGCCATTCCAGCAAAACATCGAATGAATGGCACCGCCAATGTTGATGCAGCCAATCAATTTCTCTTCAAGCAGGGCCTGGCCGGCGGAGCCTGCGGCCTCGGCATCGGGGAACGGGCAATAGATCAAAGCTGTCACTGCCGGCGGCCCAGCACATGCGCACCCCAAGCAAACACGGCAACCAGAAGGGCGCCGACAATTTGGTGAGCAACGGCGACCCACAGCGCAACGCCGGTCATGACGGTTGCAATGCCGAGAAGTATCTGGGTGCCGAATGTGGCGTGGATGGCAACCGAGGCGCGCCGCTCGAGTGGTTTCAATTTCCGCGCCATTACAATGAGTGCAGCGACGGCGACCCAGGCCCACCAACGGTGCGACCAGTGCACCAGGAAGGGATCGTGGCTCACTGCGTAAAACAGTCCGCGAGAGCCGTCGAATTCAGGCACCAGCCGCCCCTGCATCAAGGGCCAGCTGTCGCTGGCGAGACCGGCATTGAGCCCCGCCACCCACGCACCGAGCAAGAGCTGGATGAAGAGGATGGCGCAGACCCAGCTGGCAGTCGCGGTCCACAGCGCTTTTCTTTCGTGGCCTGCCGCCAGGCGCCGCAGGTCCAGCGCGACCCAGACCAGCGCGCCGAGTGTCAGCATCGCCGTCAGGAAGTGCAGCGAGAGCATGAAGTGGCTCACGTCGGTCATGGTCTCGTTTAGGCCGCTGCGAACCATGAACCAGCCGAACACGCCCTGAAGCCCGCCAAGACACAGCAGGCCCACCAGCCGGGCCTTGTATCCGTGCGGAATGGCACCGCGTACCCAGTACCATGCCAGCGGCAAGGCGAAGGCGAGACCGATCAGGCGGCCCCAAAGGCGGTGGAACCACTCCCAGAAATAGATGAACTTGAACGCGGCAAGGTCCATTCCGGCCGGGCCGGTCACGTTAATATATTCGCCAGTTGCCTTGTAGAGATCGAACTCCGCCTGCCACGCAGCCTGCGACAAGGGCGGTATCGCGCCGGTAATCGGCTGCCACCTGGTGATCGACAGGCCGCTTTCGGTGAGGCGGGTAATACCCCCGACCGCGACCATGACGATAACCATCGCAGCGACGAAGAAAAGCCAGTTCGCAAGCGCGATCGGGCGGGCATTGGCGACCTTGGAAACCATGTCCGCCTGTTTGACGTCCGGAGCGCTCAAGGCAAGTGCGAATCGTGCAATCGGCGTATTAGCCACTGCAACTGGTAAAAGTGAGTGGCGCGTAGCAACTTGGCCTTGTAACACGTGATACTATCACATATCTCCCATGTAATGTTGCAACGCGCCATCTCTCCGATTCGCCGACGCCTAGACCGCGTCGGTATCGGCATTTCCGGTCTGTGCGCGATTCACTGCCTGCTTTCGATCGTACTCGTGTCGGGACTTGGCATTGGCGGCGAATTCTTCCTTGCTCCCGAAATCCACCGTTACGGGTTAGCTGTCGCCACATTGGTAGCAGCGGTTGCGATTGGCTGGGGCGCGTTGCGTCACCGGATGGCCGCACCCTTTGTGATCGCCATGACCGGCCTGACCTTCATGGGCGGCGCCCTGGCCGTGCCGCACGGGTACAAGGAAGCGGTTCTGACCATTATCGGCGTGGCGCTGGTTTCGCTCGGTCACATCCTGAATATGCGCCATTGCCACTCTGCGGCTTGCAAGGAACGCTGCGGGGACTAAGTCGGGGCGCATGATTGCGCTCACCGTGAATGGCGAAACCCGCCGTACCTCCGCCCCCACCATCGCTGAACTCGTGCGCGAGCTTGATCTCGACCCTGCGAAAGTGGCGGTCGAGCACAACGGCACGATTGCGCCGCGCAGCGAATTGGCCAGCCACGCGATTGCCGAAGGCGACGTGCTGGAAATTGTGCATTTTGTCGGCGGAGGGCAGGATGACGACAGCTGGACCGTTGCCGGACGGACATTCAAGAGCCGCCTGATTGTCGGGACCGGCAAATACAAGGATTTCGAGCAAAACGCCGCTGCGCTGGAGGCTTCAGGAGCAGAGATCGTCACCGTCGCCGTGCGCCGCGTAAATGTCAGCGACCCAAAAGCGCCGATGCTGACGGACTATATCGACCCGAAAAAAGTCACGTATCTCCCCAACACCGCAGGGTGCTTCACCGGCGAAGATGCGATCCGCACTTTGCGCCTCGCTCGCGAAGCTGGCGGCTGGGACTTGGTCAAGCTGGAGGTGCTGGGCGAAGCGCGCACGCTCTATCCCAACATGCGCGAAACGCTGACCGCCACGGAAACGCTGGCCAAGGAAGGCTTTCTCCCCATGGTTTACTGCGTCGATGATCCCATTGCGGCAAAGCAATTGGAAGATGCTGGCGCAGTGGCCGTCATGCCGCTCGGCGCGCCGATTGGCTCAGGCCTCGGCATCCAGAACCGCGTCACGATCCGGCTCATCAAAGAAGGCGCGAATGTGCCTGTGCTGGTGGATGCAGGCGTCGGAACGGCGAGCGATGCCGCCGTCGCGATGGAGCTGGGCTGCGACGGTGTCCTCATGAATACTGCGATCGCCGAGGCAAAGGATCCCATCCGCATGGCCCGGGCGATGAAGCTGGCCGTAGAGGCGGGCCGCGATGCATATCTTTCAGGTCGCATGGCTACGCGTAAATACGCCGATCCCAGCAGTCCGCTGGCAGGATTGATCTAGTAAACATCAGGAGGCTGCATGTCCGACCTAAGCATCCAGTTCGAGGAAACCGGCAGCAAGGGACGGTATTTCACGCCGCGCGGCGTGAATGGCGAGCAGGCAGAGATTACATTCTCACGCGTTAGCCCCCAGCGCATCATCGTCGACCACACCGGCGTTCCGGACAGTATGCGCGGCCAGGGTGTCGGGGTGAAGCTGGCGGAATATGTGGTCGCCGACGCGCGCAGCAAGGGCGAGAAGATCATTCCCCTGTGTCCTTTCTTCAAGGCGCAGGCGCAGCGCCACGAAGAATGGCTGGATGTCGTCGAACTCTGAAGGGCGGCGTCCGCTTACCGAACGTTAACCATATTCGCGGACACTCTCCCTTGAAACCGGGGAGTGCCGATCATGGCCATTACCAATAGTGCCGCGATGACCATCGCTGAAATGCGCGAATTTGCCAGCTTCACTGCCGCCGAGCAGCGCTATATCCGCCGCAGCCTCGATATCGGGCTGGGACGCTGCGATGCGTTTCGTATCTGGGGCCGCAACGCGGGCGAAAATGCCGCGATTCGCAGCCAGTACGTCACCTACCAGGAATTGAAGGCACTGCGCGGTTCGATCCCGGGCGATTCGGGCTTCGACCAGATCGAAGGTTTCATCGGCAAGCTCACCCGCGTCGCCGCTTTCGACCTCGCTCAAGAGCGGATCGACAGCTTCTCTGCATTCCGGTTCCTGTATGAGCGCCTGTTGGGCGCAGATGCCCGGCCCTGGTTGCCGAGCGCCTTCTGCGCCGCCGCCGCCCTGCCGCAAATCCGCCCGGACCGCCGCAAGATGCTGCTGCAAAGCCTGAGTGAAGCCGCCGCAACCGCACCCGGCTGGAGCGAGCGCGCGCCGAGCTTCTATCCGGAATTTATCGAGGAAGTAGCGGCCTAGAGTTCTTCCACGATGAGATAAGTGACGGTCGTTGCACCGACATTTACGACTTCGTGCCATTCGGTGCCGTCACTCGAATAATCCGAACCGGTTTCCAATGTGGCCGTTCGGGTCCCTTCAGCGCTTGTTAGCTGCACGGTCCCGCCGCTCAGCGCATACCCGTAATGCTTGGGATGGAAATGCCGTTCATGGCCCACGCCCGGTGGGAAGGTGCAGCGCAACACGCGGTGCGTTTTCGCAAGATGCTGAAGGCTGCAGACACGCTCGCCCTTCCAGCCGGCTTCGAGTGCTGACGGAAGCGACCGATCCGGTAGCGAAGGTGTCGCGCAACCCGCCAGTAGCGCCGCCGCAATCGCGGGCGCTGCAATCATCAGTAATTTTCGCATGATCAGCTCCGGTACAGCCCGTCCAGCTTGTCGCCGTAGCGTTCCTTGATCTTGTGGCGGCGGATTTTCATCGAGGGGGTCATTTCCTCGTTCTCGATGCTGAAGGCCTCATCTGCGAAGGTAAACTGGCGGACCTTCTCGATAACAGACAGGTCCTTGTTCACCCGGTCGACCGCCTTGCGGACCGCCGAGCGGAATTCCGGATCATCCTGCAACGACTTCAGGTCGAATTGCTTGCCATTGGCGCGTGACCATTCGACGGCCCACTCCGCGTCAGGGACCAGCAGACCGACGATGTAGGGGCGCTTGTCGCCAGCAACCATCGCCTGACCGATCTCCGGCTGGAGAGTCAGCATGCCTTCGATTTTCTGCGGAGCGACGTTGTCGCCCTTATCGTTCACGATCATGTCCTTCTTGCGATCAGTGATCACAATCCGGTCCTTGTCGTCCAGATGGCCGATGTCGCCCGTATGCAGCCAGCCATCCTTGATGGTGCGCGTCGTCTCTGCCTCGTTCTGCCAATAGCCGTGCATGACCAGTTCGCCGCGGCACAGGATTTCACCGTCTTCGGCTATCTTTACTTCGACGCCGCGCATGGCGGGGCCGACCGAGTGCATGGCGATGCCCGCCTTCGGCCTGTTGCAAGCAATGACGGGACCGGCCTCCGTCTGGCCGTAACCCTGCAGCATGGTGAGGCCCATGGAATCGAAGAATATGCCGACTTCCGGATTGAGCGGCGCGCCTCCGGACACCATTGCTTTCATCCTCCCGCCAAAGCGTTGGCGGATCTTGGGCTTGAGCAGGCGCGACACCATCGCGTCCTTCAGGCCATCGCCGAACTGGCGCTTGCCCTCCGCCCGGCGCGCGCCAACCTCGAGTGCGGTATTCATCAGCTTTTCGGCCAGGCCACCCTGCTTCTGCACCTGCTTCATGATCCGTGCACGCAGCACTTCGAAGAGGCGCGGGACCACGACCATGATGGTCGGCCGGGTTTCTTCGATATTGCTGGCCAGCTTTTCCAGCCCTTCGGAATAGAAGATCTGCGCGCCCACGCTGATGGGCAGGAATTGGCCGCCCGTATGTTCGTATGCGTGTGAAAGCGGCAGGAACGACAGGAACCGCTCTTCATTGCCCAGCCCGAAATCCTCGATCAGGATCTCTGCAGCACCGGCCGAATTGCACAGGATCGCACCGTGATGCTGCAACACGCCCCGCGGCGCTCCGCCAGTGCCGCTGGTGTAAATGATGCAGGCGGTATCGCCGCGCCCGATCTTGGCGATCCGCTGTTCAACTGCCTGGCGGGCGGCGACTGCATCGCCCTCGATCATCGAGTTCCAGTCGTGATAGGTAAAGCTGCCCGATTGCTGGCGGTGCAGGTCTTCGATGCCGATAACGTGTTCGGCCACACCCGACGCCTGCAAGGCCCCGTGCAGGGGCTTGAGCAGCTTTTCCGTCGACACGATGACCGCGCGCGATCCCGAATTGTCGAGGATATGGATATGATCGCGTTCGGTGTTGGTGACATAGGCTGGCACCGTCACGCAGCCCGCGGCCATGACCGCCAGATCGGCAATGCACCATTCGGGGCGATTTTCGGAGACGAGGCAGACGCGGTCGCCGTCATTCAGGCCCAAACCGCGCAAGGCTTCGGCGAGGAGGCAGACACGATTGGCTGCTTCGCCCCATGTCATCGTGTGCCAGCTACCGTCGGCTTTCCAGCCGAGGAACGGCTCGTCCGCCTTGGCATCTGCGCGTTTCAGAAAAAGTTCGACCAGATTGTTCGCGGAATCGATATCCGACAGCACAGGCAGGCTCCTCGCGTAATACTTCGATGTCTGATGCAACGATAGGGGCGGGCTTAGGCTTCTCCCGCGCTTGCGGCAAGACGGCCCGGACCGCAATCACGGCATATCGAGTTGGCCTTCCAGCCGCGGATCACGGGCACTCGTCCAGGTGCCTACCTGACGCAGAACTGCCCCGGCCTTAACCGGAGCGGGCCGGGTCAGCAGTTCAGAATGACCAAGCGCGCGGAATGCGTCGGCACTGGTCTCGAGCCAGGTTCCCTCTTCGATCAGGACGCGTTCGCCAAAGGCCATGATGAACGGCAAGCCCATGGCATCATGCGCCGAAAGCCCGAAATCGATCACGCCGATGACGCTGCGTGCGGTCTGAACCGGGATGGTGCTGCCGCCTGCCGCGCCAACCGCCATGAACGGGCGGCCCTGAGGGTCGTAGATCACGACCGGTGACATGGAGCTGCGCGGCCGCTTGCCGCCTTCGACCCGGTTCGCAACCAGCCTGCCGTCCACTTGGGGCGATCGGCTGAAATCGGTCAGTTCATTGTTGAGGTAGAAGCCGCCGGCCATCAATCCGGACCCGAAAGCGCCTTCGATCGTGGATGTATAGGAAATCATCGTGTCGTCGCCGTCGACCACGGCGAAGTGGGATGTGCCATGCTCTTCCGGCTCGTCCCCGTCGGCCTGGGCCAGCGGCGCACCGCTAGGACGTCCGGCTTCCACCGAGGCCAGACTACCCTGCGCAGAAATCAGCGCGCTGCGGCTGGCGAGGTAATTTTTGTCGATCAACCCTGCGACCGGGACCGAAACAAAATCCGCATCGGCAAGGTAAAGCTCGCGGTCGGCATAGGCGAGGCGCTGCGATTCCACGAACAGGTGCCAGGCGACCGGACTGGTAGCCCCCAAGGATGCAAGATCGAAGCGTTCGAGCTGGCCGATGATCTGAAGCACTGCGACGCCGCCGGACGTTGGCGGGCCCATCGCGCAGACGCGGTAGGCCCGGTAGGTCGAGCAGATCGCATCACGCTCCCTGGCTTGGTATCCCTCGATATCGCCAACAGTCATCGCGCCGTCACGCGGAGTTGCCGCGGCCACGATGGTGGCGATTTCCGCTGCGCGCGGGCCGGAATAAAACGCCTCGGGACCAGCTGCGGCAATGGATTCGAAAGTTCGCGCCAATTCCTCGTTCTTGATCAGCGTGCCTACCGGATGCGGATTGCCTTCGGCATCGAAGAACAGCTTGCGGCCCATATCGGTCAAAGCCGCACGATCCTTGGCGAGTTCGAGTGAAGTGTTCATCCGCGGGTTCACGTAAAAGCCGCCGCGGGCCAGTTCGATGGCCGGTGCGAACAATTCTTCCCACGCCAGCTTGCCGTGTTCGGCATGGGCCTTGGCGGCGAGGGCAATATTGCCCGGTACGCCGACGCTAAGCCCGCTGATCACGGATTCCATGAAGGGCGGCGCGCTGCCGTCTTCGTTGAGAAACCATTCCGGGGTCGCGCCTGCGGGGGCGGTTTCGCGGCCATCATAGCTGGTCGTGTTGCCGCTGGCATCGCCGCGCACCAGAAACCCGCCGCCGCCAATACCCGAGCTTTGCGGCTCGACCACGGTCAGCGCGAGCATGACCGCAATCGCCGCGTCCGCCGCGCTGCCGCCTCTGGCCAGAATGGCCTCTCCGGCTTCCTGCGCGCGCGGATCGGCGGCGCTAACCGCACCACCGCGTGTCAGATCGGCAGACGCCGCGCTCTGGATCGGCGCGGCCGAGTTGGGAGTGGAGGTGCAGCCGGTCAGGGCAAGAGCTGCAAGCGAAATGGAAATCAGTCGGTTCATGGCGCGCGACGCTATTCGCTTCCGACCGCCTCCGCAATCGATGAAAACCCGTCGCGCTTCATCAGTTTTTCCAGCCCGCGCAGGATCCGGCGCGGCAGGCCCGGGCCTTCATAGACCATGGCGCTGTAAAGCTGGACCAGGCTGGCGCCCGCGCGGATGCGCGCCCAGGCGTCTTCCGCGCTAGCAATTCCGCCGACCCCGACCAGTGGCATCTCGCCTCCGGTCGCCTTGCGGAAGTCGATGATCCGTTGCTGCGCGAGGCTGCGCAGGGGCGCTCCGGAAAGGCCGCCCGCCTCGCTGGCATGGCGCGATTTCAGCGGAGGGCGGCTGATTGTCGTATTGGAGACGATCAGCGCGCCGAGCCCGGCATCCACGGCGATCCGTGCAATGGCATCGATGTCGGCCGGTTCAAGATCAGGGGCAACCTTGAGAAACACCGGCGGGCCTTCATCTCCGCGCGCTTCCAGCACTGCATCGAGCAATCCGATCAATGCCTCCTCATCCTGCAATGCACGCAGGCCCGGTGTATTGGGGCTGGAAATATTCACCGCGAGGTAGCTGGCATAAGGCGCCATCATCTGCGTCATCGCGGCATAATCGGCGACGCGGTCCGCGCTGTCCTTGTTCGCCCCGATATTGATTCCCAGCACGCCGCCGCGATGCTTCCGCGCTTCGAATCTTGCGCGCGCTTTTTCGCCGCCACCATTGTTGAACCCCATGCGATTGATGACCGCGCGATCTTCAACCAGGCGGAACAGGCGGGGCTTGGGATTGCCTTCCTGAGGGAGCGGCGTGATCGAACCGACTTCGGCGAAGCCAAATCCGAGCCCAAGCAGTTGGTCGGGCACTTCAGCATCTTTGTCGAAACCGGCGGCCATGCCCAGGGGATTGGGGAATGCGATGCCGGCAACCTGTGTCGCAAGCCGGCCTGACGAGCGGGCCGGGCTTACCGGCTTGGCCTTCAAGGCGGCGACCGTAAGTCGGTGAGCGCGTTCCGGATCAAGCGTGAAGAGGGCTGGGCGAAGCAGGTCGAAGATCATGGCCGCGAGCTATGAAGCAGGCCGCACCACCTGTCGAGCAAGGCAACAAGAGCGTTGTAAAAAACCGCCAAAATGTGCGGGAGGCAGGGGGGGTGTCGCATGTATACAATCTAATTTTGCGCGAATCATTGTATCTAACTCCTGCGACCCGAAGGGCTCGGAGCAGCTTTGCAACGAGTTCTCAACTTTTAAGGGCGGCTCTTTATTGGGCCGCCCTTTTTTTGTCAGGCTGACGCGTTTGCAGGGTGTTCGGCTGTGATCACTCCCATGCGGACAGCTCGAGATGTAACTGCGATATTTGCTTGCTTGCCATCTCGCGGCTAAGATCCTGATCAGAGACCTGTTCAGGGCTTCAGGGGGACGCTGATTGGAAAACACGAACGGCGCGGCCAGCTTGCCTTATAGCTTTGAGTTCATCGAAGCGCCGGCAGACCTCAAACCTTACTTCAATTCGCTCTATATCTTTCGCGCCGACAAGAACGGTGTCGAAGACTGGCTGCCTGCCTATTCTGGCCAACTGGCGGTCGTGACCGAAGGCTATGCCACGATCGATCATGGCAAGAACGGTACGGGCCGCACCGGCGATGTGGTGCTGCAAGGCGCCCTGCTTGAGGCGCGGCAATTCCGTATCCACGGGCCAATGCTGATGCTGGGCGTTTCGCTCAACTTTCGCGGCTGGGCTGCCTTGACGGGGCTGCCGGTCAATGAAGCGCACGACTGCTTCGTCCCGCTCGAGAAGGTGTTTGCAGGCGAGCAGCTGGACAGGCTCAAGGCGCTTCCCGCTGCCATTCGCAGCGGCGATCTCGATGAACGCGAAGCGCTGGATGCGCTGGCCGATGTGGTCCGGCAAAGCCTTCGCGAACTGTCTGTCAGGCACGTGCAGGTCATCGACACCACGCTCCAATGGCTGTCATCGTCGTTAAAGCCGGACATCGATGAATTGCAGGATAAGCTTCCGTATTCCGAACGACAGGTTCAACGGCTCGTTACGCGGTTTTTCGGACAGCCGCCGGTTCGCTTGATCCGCCGCTACCGCGCTGTCCGGGCAGCCACGCTGCTGTCCTTTCCGGAACTGTCGCCAGAGCTGGAAGCCGAAATTCACGAAGCGTTTTATGATCAGGCGCACATGATCAAGGAAATCCGCGCTTTTACCGGGCGGACCCCGCGCCGCCTTGAAAAGAACACGGAGACGCCGGTAAAAGAGATGCTTGGTCCCGATGGCTATTCATCGGTCGATCTCTTCGGTGGCAGCCAGGACCGGCAACTGGACAAGAAACCCTGATCGCCACTTTCTGCTAACGACTCGCAACAAGTGGAAATCCGTTGAAACTGCGGGTTTGCAATCATAGGTGGCTAATCGGAGCGGATTCGTCCGATTTAAGATTATGCGCCTTTCGAACCTTGCAGATTACGCTGTCGTCACGATGAGCCAGGCAGCCCGCCATTGCGGCGGGGGCAGGGTCAGTGCGTCAGAACTTGCGGCCGAAACCGGCCTACCGGTCCCGACCGTGCAAAAGCTGGTCAGCAAGCTTGTTGGCGCTGGATTGCTGCGCTCCGTGCGCGGCTCTGGCGGCGGTTTGCAGCTTGCCCGCCCGGCTGCAGCGATCAGCCTTGCCGACATAGTGGAAGCGGTTGAGGGACCGATCGCGCTGACCGCCTGTGTCGAAGGGACAGGTTGTTCGGTCGACCATGATTGCCGGGTCAAACCTCATTGGCAGCTGGTGAACCAAGCGGTTCGCGGCGCCTTGGACGATATCAAACTGACGCAATTGGCGCAGGAAAAGGAACTCGCGTGAGCGAAGAAATCGACATTCAGGACCGTAAGGAAATGGACCTTCCCGAAACCGGTGGGCCCGTGACTGACCAGGATGCGCGCGATGCCGCCGACAAGGCAGCGGAGTACGAGCATGGCTGGTCATCCGACATTGAAACGGAATTCGCGGAAAAAGGCCTTACCGAGGACACCGTCCGCTTTATCTCGGGCAAGAAGGGCGAGCCAGAATGGATGCTCGACTGGCGTCTGAAGGCGTTCCGTCTGTGGCAAACCATGGAGGAGCCCGACTGGGCCAAGGTCGGCTATCCCAAGATCGACTATCAGGATGCCTTCTACTACGCCGCGCCGAAGAAGAAGATCGAACTCGACTCGCTCGATGATCTCGATCCCGAAATCAAGCGCGTCTACGACAAGCTCGGTATCCCCATCGGCGAGCAGGAAGTGCTCGCCGGGGTGAAGGGCGCGCGCAAGGTTGCCGTCGATGCCGTGTTCGACAGCGTCAGCGTCGCCACCACATTCCGCGAAGAACTGAAGAAGGCGGGCGTCATCTTTCTGTCGATCAGCGAAGCGATCAAGGAATACCCCGAGCTGGTGAAAAAGTGGCTCGGCAAGGTTGTGCCGCAGAAGGACAATTTCTTCGCCACATTGAATTGCGCGGTCTTTTCGGATGGCACCTTTGTCTATGTGCCCGAAGGCGTACGCTGCCCGATGGAGCTTTCCACCTATTTCCGCATCAATGCGGAAAACACTGGCCAGTTCGAACGCACGCTGATCGTTGCCGAAAAGGGCAGCTATGTCAGCTATCTGGAAGGTTGCACCGCGCCGATGCGCGATGAAAACCAGCTTCACGCCGCCGTGGTCGAATTGGTCGCGATGGAGGACGCCGAGATCAAGTATTCGACCGTCCAGAACTGGTATCCGGGCAATTCCGAAGGCGTCGGCGGGATCTACAATTTCGTCACCAAGCGCGGCCTGTGCCAGGGCGCCCGCTCCAAGATTAGCTGGACGCAGGTTGAAACCGGCAGCGCGGTGACGTGGAAATACCCGTCCTGCGTGCTGAATGGCGAAGACAGCGTGGGCGAGTTCTACTCGGTCGCGGTCACGAACAATTACCAGCAGGCCGATACCGGCACCAAGATGATCCATAACGGCAAGGGCAGCCGTTCGACGATCATCTCCAAGGGTATTTCGGCGGGCAAGTCGAACAACACCTATCGCGGCCGCGTGGCCGTGGCAGCCAATGCCGACAATGTGCGCAACTTTACCCAGTGCGACAGCTTGCTACTGGGCGATAAATGCGGCGCGCATACCGTACCCTATATCGAGGTGAAGAACCCCAGCGCCCAGATCGAGCACGAGGCCACCACCAGCAAGATTTCCGATGACCAGCTGTTCTACGCGATGCAACGCGGCCTGGACGAGGAAGAGGCCGTGGCGCTGATCGTCAACGGCTTCGCCAAGGACGTGCTGAAGGAACTGCCGATGGAGTTCGCCGTCGAAGCGCAGAAACTTCTGGCGATCTCGCTTGAGGGGAGTGTCGGGTGAGGTACGCTCTGTTCGGTTTGGCCCTCGTTGGCATTACAACTACGCTCTATGTTTGGGCGGTCACCGCAATTTGGGCCGGACACATTGTTCTGATACCGCCGTATTCGTCCGAGGCGCCAAGCGAATTTTGGACATGGCTCACTGCTATTTGGGCTCCTCCACTTTTTTCCGCATTAACGATTGGGCTTCTGCTGCGCAGCCGCAAGATGAGTACAAATGACTGACCGCAAGACACTTCAACTCCCCGACCCTTCGGAAACGGCGGACGACGCCCCTTCGATCAAGAAGAAGGGCCGCGGCTGGGAAATCTCGGACAAGCGCCTCGATGCCTTGCATGAGCAGGCGCGCGAAATGCGGCGCTTCTCGTCAGACGCGCACAAGGCGCTGGCAGAGCGTTTCGCCAAGGCCGACATGGGCCGCTACAGCTTCACCCGCCATGCGGTGGTCGGCAGCGCGATCGTCGATTTCAATTGCCACCCGCTCGGCATGGCGATCTCTATTGACGAGGAAGGCCAGAACGACGCGCTGGCCAAGCGCCGCGACAAGAGCCTGGAGACCGTCGGCATCCGGGTAATGCGCATCGCTGCCAAGGACATCCTGGAAAACATGGATGCCGTGCTTGAACGCATCACACTCGGCATGCGCGCGCGCATCGCCGACAAGGGTGAAGCGCGGCGGCGTCACAACGCCGAAAACCCGCGTCAATCCAAGCCAAGATATGACCGCGACGGGAACGGCCCCTCGCGCAGGAGCTGATGGAACCGATGACAATCACCATCGCCGTGTTCGCCGAAATGCTGAAGAAAGACCACAATGCTGAAAATTGAAAACCTGACCGCCGAAATCGACGGCAAGACCATTCTCAATGGCCTGAACCTCGAAGTGGCTGCGGGCGAAATTCACGCCATCATGGGGCCGAACGGTGCGGGCAAGTCGACGCTGTCCTATGTTCTGGGCGGCCGCCCGGGCTATGAAGTGACCGGGGGTTCGGTGACCTTCCGCGGGCAGGACTTGCTTGGCCTGGAACCGCACGAACGCGCGGCTGCCGGCCTGTTTCTCGGGTTCCAGTATCCGGTTGAAATTCCCGGTGTCTCCAACGTCCAGTTCCTGCGCGAAGCGCTCAACTCGCAGCGCAAGGCGCGCGGCGAAGAAGCGCTCAGCGGCGGCGAGTTCTTGAAGCTCGCCAAGGAAAAGGCCGCTCTGCTGAAGCTCGATATGGACATGCTCAAGCGCCATGTGAACGTCGGCTTCTCCGGCGGCGAGAAGAAGCGTGCAGAGATGGTCCAGATGGGCATTCTCGATCCTGCATTCGCTGTCCTGGATGAGACCGATAGCGGCCTCGACATCGACGCGCTGCGTGTGGTTGGCGACGGAATCAATGCCATCATGCGCGATGCGCACAAGGGCGTGTTGCTGATCACTCACTATCAGCGCCTGCTCGAGGTGGTGAAGCCGGACAAGGTTTCGATCCTCAGCAAGGGTCGCATCGTGAAGACTGGCGGCGCAGAACTGGCAATTCGCCTCGAGAACGAAGGCTATGACGCAGTGATGGCGGAGCCTGCATGACCCAGGACCTTGCCTTCCCGACCCGCAAGGACGAGGCGTGGCGCTATTCGGACACCGATGCGCTGGCCGGCATGGACCTCGGGACATTCGACAAGTGGCGCGACATCGAAGTCGCTGCTGGCGAGACCGTGCGCGAAACGCTGGTCATCGCCGATGACGCTTCGGATACCGGCGGCGTCGAACTCCGCCGCCTGCGCGTAAAGATCGGCAAGGGTGCTCGGTTCGAATTGTTCGGCGTCATCGCGAGCGCGAAGCTGGGCCGTATTGAAGTGGTCGTGATGCTGGCCGAAGGCGCGCATTTCGAGATGGGTGGAATCACGGTCGGCGGGCGCGATACTACGCGCGAATTCGTAACCCGCGTCGCCCATGAAGAACCAAACGCGACAAGCAACCAGATCGTGCGCAGCGTGCACTGGGGCAGGGGCACCGGCAACTTCCTTGGCCGGATCGACGTGGTGCGCGACGCGCAGAAGACCGATGCCGCGCAAAGCTTCAAGGGCCTGCTGCTGGAAAAGGGCGCGAGCGTGAATGCCGTGCCGCAGCTCGAAATCTACGCCGACGACGTGAAGTGCGAACACGGCGCCAGCGTCGGGCAAATGGACGAAAATGCGCGCTTCTACATGGCTGCGCGCGGTCTTTCGCCCGAAGCATCACGGCGCTTGCTGGTGCAGGCGTTCATTGGCGATGCGTTGGTGGAACTGGATGACGAAGAACAGCAGGAGCGCCTGCTCCGCACTGCGCTCGACAAGTTGGACAAGCATCTGTGAGCGAGGCGGTAATTCTTTCCCCCGACGCTGATAAGAAGGCGGATTTTCCGGGTCTTTTGACCCCGGAAGGCGCCCCTTGGCATTACCTCGACACTGCAGCGACTGCACAAAAGCCGCAGGCGGTTATCGATGCCATAAGCCGCGCACTTGGCAAGGATTACGCCACGGTTCACCGCGGCGTTTACGCTCGCTCGGCCCAGATGACCCAAGGTTATGAAGCGGCCCGGGACCGGGTCGCTCGGTTCATGGGCGCCAAATCGGCCGACGAGATCGTTTTCGTGCGCGGCGCGACCGAGGCGATTAACCTGGTTGCCGCTACGTGGGGCATGACACGCCTTTCCGCAGGCGACCGGATCGTGCTTTCGGTGCTTGAGCATCATTCGAACATCGTGCCCTGGCAGATGGTGGCCGAACGGACCGGCGCTCAAATCGACGTTTGCCCGCTGACGGACGATGGCCGCATCGATCTGGGTGCACTGGAGGCCTTGATCGGCCCCCGCACGCGCCTCGTATCGCTGGCACATGTATCGAACGTGCTTGGCAGCGTACTCGACGCGCGCAAGGCTGCCGATCTCGCCCATTCGGTGGGCGCCAAGATCATGCTCGACGGCTGTCAGGCCGCCCCTCGGATGATACTCGACATGGCGGCTCTCGATTGCGACTTCTATGCCTTTTCCGGCCACAAGATCTACGGACCAACCGGCATCGGCGTATTGTGGGCGCGCGAAGAACTGCTGGAATCCATGCCGCCGTGGCAAGGCGGCGGCGCGATGATCGACAAGGTCAGTTTCCAAGGCACGACCTATGCCCCGCCGCCGCAGCGGTTCGAGGCGGGTACGCCGATGATCACCGAAGCCATCGCGCTGCATGCCGCGATCGATTACGTCGACGCACTGGGCCCTGACCGCCTGTTTGCACATGAAGCGGAACTGGCACGCAAGCTGCGCGAAGAACTGCGCCGGACAAACGCAGTGACGCTGTTCGGCCCGGAAGAAAGCGCCGGAATCGTCTCCTTTGCACTTGAAGGGGTGCATCCGCACGACCTCGGCACCATATTGGACGAAGAAAACGTCGCAATCCGTGCCGGTCACCACTGCGCACAGCCCTTGATGGAACATCTCGGCGTCCCGGCAACGGCCCGGGCCAGCTTTGGCCTCTATAGCGACGAAAACGACATTGCCGCCCTGATGCGCGGTATCGAAAGGACCCGGAGGATCTTCGGATGAACGAACACAGCACTGATATCAGCGATGGCAAGGACTTCATCGCCGCACCCTCTCCCGCCGATACGGTCGTGGGCAAGCCGCCGCGCGCGCGTGTTTCGGATGCGGTCGATCCCGACGAAGGCGCAACCGAGAGCCCGCGCGAAACGATGGAACGCAAGCGCGACTATCTCGAAGGTTTCTTGCAGAAGAAGCCTGAAGCGGTCAGCGCAACAGGCGTTGGCGGCGAGCTGCAGCAGGATGTGATCGACGCGCTCAAGGAAATCTACGATCCGGAAATTCCGGTGAACATTTACGACCTTGGCCTGATTTACGGCGTCGAAGTTTCCGACGAAGCGGACGTTGTTGTCAGCATGACGCTGACTACGCCGAATTGTCCGGTTGCCGAAACCATGCCCGGCGAAGTCGAACTGCGTGCGGCCAGCGTTCCGGGCGTCCGCGATGCTGAAGTCATCCTTGTCTGGGACCCGCCGTGGGATCCGCAAAAGATGACCGACGAAGCGCGCCTCGAATTGGGGATGCTGTGATGGCTGACACCAAGACCCGTCCTGCGCCCAAGGCCGCAGTTATCCTGACCCAAGGCGCCGAGCAGCGCATTGCCGATTTGATGGCCAAGGCACCGCAAGATGCGATCGGCGTGAAATTGTCGACCCCGCGCCGCGGATGCTCGGGCCTCGCGTATTCAGTCGACTATGTCACCGAAGAAACCAAATTCGACGAAAAGATCGAGACGCCTGGCGGTGTGTTCTACATCGACGGGGCCAGCGTGCTCTATCTGATCGGAAGCACGATGGACTGGGTGGAAGATGATTTCTCAGCCGGATTCGTTTTCGAGAACCCCAACGCCAAGGGTGCTTGTGGCTGCGGCGAGAGTTTCATGGTATAAAACGTTCATGGAAGAGCGCGAAATAGCCAGGCTGCTTGCCGCATTGCATGGGCCGGAACGCCGGCTCATGCAGCGCATCGCGAGCAGATGGCGTCGTAGGCCCCCCGAAGCGGGTTTGCCCGTTCCAGCGATCTCAACCAGAGGTCCGCTGCCGAAACAGGGTGGTGCCGAGGCTCCACTGCTTTTCGACTAATTCAACCCTCGGCGAGGAAATCCAGCAGGGCCTGTTCGTATTCGTCGACCTGCCCATCGGCATGGATCTTGCCGTCAAGCCAGGCCTGTTCAGCCGAATCGACCCGCCGAGCATCAAGAGCCCGTGCTTCCATCGCGGGAGCAGCCTCGCGCTTGCCGAAAACCTGACCGAAGACATTGGGCGAGGCCTTTGCCATGCGCCCGACAAAGCGGCCTACGCTGCGCGAAGTGTCCGCCATGAAGATGTCCAGCTCGGCGGCGCGTTCTCGGCTGATCTGGGCGTTCGGCAGATGGTATCCCTGCAAATAATTCCCCACGCCCTGAACGAACAATTGCTTCCATTCCGGAGCGTTGTCGGCACCAAGCGTTGCATCCTTGAGCCTGAACAGCAGGTCGGCCTCGTTGCGGCCTACTGCGCCCGGACGGTCGCTCGCAGGCGCGAAAATCGCGCGGCGCAGGAGGTTCGCCTCGGCCGCGTTGACGTTGCCTTTTTCAAGCTGCCCGCCATCGCGAGTGGGGCCGGTTCCTTCGAGGACGGCGTGTTCCATCCGGTCGATGACCCAATCCTTCATGCTCTGCGGGACGTTGCGCGCACGCTCGAAGATTTTCATGACCAGCTCGCACTCGGCCATCGAGCCCAGCACCCCGTCATGGTCGATCCTGCCCTTGAGCCATTCCGCGTTTTCGTCGCTGACATACCCTTTGGGTTCGAGTTGCATGACCGTGAAAACGCTGAGCGCTTCGACAAAGAAATCGGTCCACTCCGGCCCGCGCTCGGCAAGCTTGTCGTTGAGCGAAAAGATCGCTTCAGCTTCGGATTTCGAGATGATTCCGTCTGGCCAGCATTCGCGGCGCAGCTGGAGAACTTCATCTGCGGCGACTTTACCGTCAGCCGCGGCGTGTTCGGCAATTTTGTCGAATTGCGTGCTCATAATTCCTGGTCCCCCTGAATGGACCGGTATTTCTTAGAATTTCGGCGTTAATTTCGTCTTACCAGCCGATTGAACCTACCTTCGCAGGGCGGCGACGCAAGCGGCCCGGTCAACATCAAGGGAATCGCTTGAACGCCGGGCAGCGACATAGGTCGCACTGGGCTCGGCTCCCGGTCTCAGGGGGTAAAGGTAGATATCGAGGACGCAGGCCGATCCCGTGAATTGCAGCTTCATCGCGTCACCTTCCTTCACTTCGAGCCGCGGGGGACCGAAAATGTTCGCGAGAGCGGTGGCGTTCTTGCCGATAACGCCTTCGAGCCCCGGCAAGTTCATTACTTTCGGCGCACGGAAGGCGCCGGTGGACGGTGCAGCGCGTACAGGATCCTGCGGGGGCGGTGCGGTGATGACCGGGCGCGGCGGCGCGGTGGAGGTCGGCGCAGGTGCACTGACGCATGCAGACAGGCTGGTCGCTGCCAGTGTCAGGGTTACCAGCCTACGCATTCGCCGTTCTCCCGCGGTGGACCATGTGGGTTGCGCTCGCCGCGCCCAGTATCGGTGCAAGCAGATTGGCGAAAGGCACAAGCAGTATTGCCGCAACCGCTCCGCCGAGCAGGAAGCGCCTGCCGGGCGCGATCGGCGCAATTTCGTTCGCGTCCTGCCGGTGGCGCAGCCAGACCATGTCCTGAAGTTCGCGCCCCAACAGCCATGCATTGACTGCCCAGAACAACACCGCAGTGCCAATGCCGGTCACCAGCAGCAGGATCGCGAACGGCAGTGCCGCCAGATTGACCAGCAGTGCACGTGTGGTCGAGCGGACGCTGTTGGCAAGCTCCTGCCGAAACGGCAGGCCCGCGATGCTGGCGGCATGGGGGTAATGCTTTGCCTCGACCGCACGAACGATTTCGTCAGCGAAGAATTGCAGCACGAACAGCGCCACGAAGCGAAACAGGAGCCAGCCGCCGATCACGGCGACTGCGACTGCGACGACGCCAGCTACTGTGCCGCTGTAGTTGGCGGGAAGGCTATCGCTGATCCACCGATCAATTCCCAGATCCAGTGCCCACCAGAGCACTGCGCCCAGCGCGACAAATATCGCCAGCGTGACAAGCACGCTCTTCACCAGCACCTTCATGATGGCCGGATCGTACAATTGGCCAAATGCCAGGGAGAATGCGCGGGGGAGCGAGATCATCAGGCGCGAGGGATTGCGCAGGAGATGGCGCGAAGTCAACGCTACCCTTGGCCAATGCCCGACGAAACGCTAACGGCGCCCGACACAACGTTTTTCACGCTCCGGAGTATACATGACCAAGCCCCGTTACGACGTCATCGCGATTGGTAATGCCATCGTCGATGTCATGGCCCCCTGTAAGGACGAACTGATCGAGGAGTTGGGCCTTGCGAAGGGCGGAATGACGCTGGTCGATACGCCGCGCGCCCGGGAACTCTACGATGCGATGGGCCGGGCGACCGAGATTTCCGGCGGTTCTGCGGCGAACACCTTGGCGGGCATGTCCTCGCTCGGCGCGCAGTGTGCTTTTGTCGGGCAGGTCGCGCAGGACCAGCTGGGCGAGATTTTCAGCCATGATATCCGTGCGGTCGGCATCGATTTCGATACCGCGCCGCGCGCCGGTGATCCGCCGACCGCCCGCTGCCTGATCTTCGTCACGCCCGACGGAGAGCGGACGATGAACACGTTTCTTGGTGCAAGTCAGTACCTGCCGTCTGCCGCGCTCGATGACGAACTGATCGCCAGCGCCAGCATCCTGTACCTCGAAGGGTATCTGTGGGACCCCGAAGAGCCGCGCAGCGCAATGCGCCGCGCTATGGAAGTGGCCCGCGCTGCTGGCCGCAAGGTTGCCTTCACGGCCAGCGAAAGCTTCGTGATCGACCGCCATGGCGACGATTTCCGCGCCATGATCCAGGATGGCCTGATCGACATCATGTTCGTCAATGAACATGAATTGGCGACGCTGACGGGCACTGACGATTTTGATGCCGGGATCGACATGATCAAGGACAACGTCCCCGTCCTCGTCGCCACCCGAAGCGCGAACGGCGCTGTGGGTATTGCGGGCGGCGAACGCGTCGAAATCGCAGCCGAGCCGGTCGAGCGTGTGGTCGATACGACTGGCGCAGGCGACTTGTTTGCAGCTGGTTTCCTGACCGGCCACGCACGCGGCGAAAGCCTCGAGATCTGTCTGCGCATGGGCGCGATCTGCGCTGCAGAGATTATCAGCCACATCGGCGCACGCAGCGAGAAAGACCTGAAGGCGCTGGTGGCCGAAAAGCTCGGCTGAAAAAGCGGCGCTGGCCGGCGCGGAATTTATCCGTGCCGTTCGCGCCGCACCTCGCGCTGGCCGATGTCGCGCCGGCAGAATCCTTCCGCGAAATCGATCTTGTCGACGGCGGCATAGGCATTGCGCTGGGCTTCACTGGCGCTGCTTCCGCGCGCGGTGACGTTCAGCACGCGGCCGCCGCTGGCGACCAGTCTGCCGTTTTCGAGTTTCGTCCCGGCGTGAAAGACCTTGGCGCCTTCTGCCTCGGCGTCGCGAAGGTCGATCAGGCCGCCCTTCTTGGGCGTTCCGGGATAGCCATCAGCCGCCATCACGACGGTGAGGGCAAATCCGTCCGCCATGCGCGGCGCTTCGATTTCACCGAGCCGCTCCTGAGCACAAGCAAGCATGATCTCGACGAGATCGCTTTCGAGCCGCATCATCAGCACCTGGCATTCAGGATCACCAAAGCGGACATTGTATTCGATCAGCTGCGGCCCCTCGGCTGTCAGCATCAGGCCGGCATAGAGCACGCCGGAATAGGGCATGCCTTCCTTGCGCATGGTGTTGACCGTCGGTTCGAGTATCTCACGCATCACCTGCTCGCGGAGCTGCGCAGTGAGCACTGGCGCCGGCGAATATGCGCCCATGCCGCCGGTATTGGGTCCGGTATCGCCTTCGCCCACGCGCTTGTGGTCCTGTGCACTGCCGAAGGGGACGATTGTCTTGCCATCGGTCAGGGCGAAGAAACTTGCCTCCTCACCGACGAGGAACTGTTCGATCACGACTTCGCTGCCGGCGCTGCCGAACTTGCCGTCGAACATTTCCGACAAGGCGTGCTGCGCCTCTTCCCGCGTTTCCGCGATCACGACACCCTTCCCGGCAGCAAGGCCATCAGCCTTGAGCACGAAGGGCGGGTCGAATTTCTTCAGCGCACCCCAGGCCGCCTCGAGCGAAGTGCAGCGAACGAACCGCGCCGTGGGAATATCGGCGCGCTCGCACAATTCCTTGGTGAAGCTCTTGCTGCCTTCAAGCTGCGCTGCCGCTTTCGAAGGGCCGAACACCGGGAAGCCCGCAGCGCGCAAATCGTCTGCCAGGCCATCGACCAGCGGCGCCTCGGGACCGATAACGACCAGCCCAATCGAATTGTCGCGGCAGAATTGCTCTACGCCGGCATGGTCCGACGCGTCGAGCGCGACACTTTCCGCGCATTCTGCCATGCCGGGATTGCCCGGGCTCGCCCACAGCTTGTCGCACATGGGCGATTGCGCCAGTTTCCAAGCCAGCGCATGTTCGCGCCCGCCGCCGCCCAGCAAAAGGATATTCATGCCCGCCGATTTCCCGTCAAACCCAGAAGAAGACAGCTTGGTAGCGAAGGGCCGCGCCGGGGACAACGCTGCCCCGCTTTCGATCAGCGAGATTTCTTCGCTCCTGAAGCGGGCCGTGGAAGACCAGTTCGGATTTGTGCGCCTGCGCGGCGAGTTGTCCGGCGTGAAACGTGCAGCCTCGGGTCACCTGTATTGCGCCCTCAAGGACGAGAAGGCTGTCATCGATGGCGTGATGTGGCGCGGCAATACGCAGCGCTTGCCATTCCAGCCGGAAGATGGCCTGGAGGTCGTCGCATCAGGCAAGCTGACGACCTATCCAGGGCGCTCCAAGTACCAGATCGTAATCGAGCGGATGGAGTTGGCAGGCGAAGGTGCGCTGCTGGCTCTGCTCGAAAAGACCAAGGCGCGGCTGACAGCAGAAGGGCTTTTCGACGAAGGGCGCAAGCGTGCCCTGCCATTCCTGCCGCGAACGATCGGGGTGGTGACGTCCCCCACAGGCGCGGTGATTCGCGACATCTTGCACCGGTTGGCGGACCGGTTTCCGAGCCGCGTAATCGTGTGGCCCGTGCTGGTGCAGGGCAAGGGTGCAGCAGATCAGGTGGCAGCCGCAGTGCGCGGGTTCTCGGGCCTGCCAGCAGGCCATCCCGACCGTCCTGACCTGGTGATCGTGGCACGTGGCGGCGGCTCGATCGAGGATCTGTGGAGCTTCAACGAAGAAGCTGTCGTCCGCGCCATCGCCGAATGCTCGATGCCGACGATCAGCGCTGTGGGTCACGAGACCGATACGACGCTGGCCGATTTTGCCGCCGACCGCCGCGCTCCGACGCCGACGGCGGCCGCAGAAATGGCCGTCCCGGTTCGCGCCGAACTCGCGGCGACACTGGCGGACTTCGGCGCGCGCAAGGAGCGCGCGATCCTGCGGCCCGTACAGCTTGGCCGCGAGCGGCTGGAGGCGCGGGTGCAGCGGCTTCCCGGCCCTGCGGCGCTGCTTCAGCCACCGGCGCAGGCTCTCGACGACCTGTCGGACCGTCTGCGGCGTGGTTTGACCGATCGGACAGCGCGGGGCCGCGAAAAGCTGGGCAAGTTGCGATTGCCCCCGGCGATACTCGAACGCGGCCTTCGCGAGGCCACTCGTTCGCTTGAAAGCATACGCCTGATGCCCTCGATGGTGGAACGCCGCTTGGCAGAGAAACGCGCGCGCCTCGGCGCACTTGAGCGGGTCATGCGCTCGCTCGATCCGGACGCCGTCTTGCAGCGCGGCTATGCACGGGTTCTGGGTCCTGATGGACATACGCTGACGTCCCAGACGGAGGCGTCGAAAGAGGCGGCTCTGACGCTGAAGTTCCGCGACGGCGATCTCGCGGTCACCACGGACAAGTCCAGGGCAGCGCCGCCAGCGCCTCGATCAAAGCCCAAGTCGAAACCGGCGGGAGCGCCGCCAACGCAAGATGATTTGTTTGGCTAGGTTCCAGATGCTATGGAAACTTCCATGCTGATGAACAAGAATTCCGACCGCGCTTCGGGCGAGGCCAAGCTGCACTATGGACCCAATGGCTTTCGCGTATTGCGCGCTGGTCAGCATGTGTTCTGCGCCTCATCGGGCGTTCCGATTGCCCTCGATGAACTACGCTACTGGTCGGTGGAGTTCCAGGAGCCCTATGCAACCCCGCAGCTTGCGACAGAGCGCCTCAAACCGTGAATCCAGGCCGGGTCGCACCGCTCATCCTATTCCTCACTGGCGCATGTGTCGCCTCGCCGGCCGCAGAAACTGACACGTCAGTCGTGGCAGCTGAAACCGTGCAGCCGATTCGCGCTGAACCCGAACCGCCCCCTTCTGCGATGGTTGCCATACCTGATCCGCAGCCCGCACGCCCCGCGCTCTTCACGTTCGATGGCGAACTGAAACAAGGCGGCTGGATAAGAGGGACGGTTCCCGGCGGCAGCGAGACGGCAAAACTGGGCGAGACCGAACTGGCGTTCGATGAGGAAGGTCGCTTCTTTGCCGCATTCGACCGCGACGAAGGGGCGCAAGCTGTCTTGTCGGCGCAGCTGCCTGATGGGCGCGTCATCGAAAGCCCGCTCGCGATTGCGCCGCGCGACTGGAATATCGAACGGGTCAATGTCGCCATGCGCGGGGGGCGGTCTTCGGAAAGCTTCATGCAGCGCCGACGCCCCGAGCTGGAGGCGATCTGGAACGCCCGCCAGCAAGCGACACAGAGCATGGGCTGGCGGCAGACATTCGTATGGCCCGTCACCGGCCGCATTTCCGGCCGGTTCGGGTCGCAGCGGATCTATCGCGGAGAGCCGGGAAGTTATCATTCCGGGCTCGATATCGCAGGCGGTGACGGCACAACTTATGTTGCACCGGCGGACGGGACCGTTGTGCTGGCGGAACCGGACTTCAGCCTCGAGGGGCAGCTGCTCATCATCGATCACGGCCAGGGCCTGAATAGCGCCTTCCTGCATTCATCCGAGCTATTCGTGCGCGAGGGTCAGAGAGTAAAACAAGGGCAACCCATCGGGCGTATCGGATCATCGGGCAGGGCCACTGGACCTCATTTGCACTGGAGCCTGAAATGGCGCAATTCGAGGCTCGACCCGCTCCTTTTCCTGCCGCCAATGCCTTGACCCTGGCAGTTTTTGCTTGGCTTGGCTTAGGACCTGCCTGCCCATGAGAAAGAAGCGCATCTTCCTGCTGGCGGCGGTGGCGCTGGGTCTTGCACCGGGCACGTTCGTCCGCAGCGAAGTCACGTTCGACTATAACTCACCGGTCACCATCCGGGCGCTCGGCTTCGAACCCGCCGACAGCGGCCCGCTGTCCCTTGCCGGCGTGTGGCAGATTGCCAGCCTCAATGACCATGTCGGCGGATATTCCGCGCTTGTCGCGCTGGACAACGACACATTCTTGGCCGCCAGCGATGCGGGGCGCCTCCTCGAGATTCCGCGGCCGGACCGCTCCGACGCGGCCCCTCGCCTCGAAAAGTTCAGCAGATTCCGCGATGCGAAGTGGATGAAGGTCGATGTCGAAGCGCTCGCGCGGGATCCTGGCACCGGGCAACTCTGGATCGCAATCGAATCGCTCAATCGCATCGTGCGATTTGGTAAGCAGCGCAGTCGCGGTGTTGTGCGGTCGCCGAAGCAAATGGCAGACTGGCCAGAAAATGCCGGGCCCGAATCGATGGTGCGCCTTGCTGACGGGCGGTTCATTATCATAGCGGAGGCAGGAGGAGAGAACGGGCGACATTCCGCCCTGCTTTATGCCCGCGATCCGGTGCTTGGCGGAAAGGCCATCAAATTTACCGTGGAGGGAGAGGGCGGCTATAACCCTTCCGACGCCACTCAAATGCCAGACGGACGCATTCTCGTGATCCTGCGCGCTGTCGAGTTGGGCTTCCCCATCCACTTCCCGGTCAAGTTGGCGGTATTCGATCCTGGCGAGATCGCCGAGAAAGAAGTTGTCAAACTTGACCAGCTGGCGCGGATCGATACGCCTTTCCCATCCGAAAATTATGAGGGCGTGCTGGTGACGCAGGAAGCCGGAGGCGACTGGTCGGTCTGGCTCATCGCGGATGACAATTTCAGCCGCTTCCAGCGCACGCTCCTGCTTAAGCTGGACTGGAAACGCGGCCCCGGGACACGGCAAAAGGCGCGCAGGTAAGCCCCGCGCGCCTTTGCAATTTCGTCAGGATAGCCAGCGCCTGGGCGCGGCCGGAATTATGCGGCTTCGGCTTCAGCCGCAGCTTTCTTCAGCTCGCGCTTAACCTTGAGCGCGTTGGCCGACAGCTTGTCGTCCTTGGTCTTGAGCAGCCAGTTGTCGAGACCGCCATTGTGCTCAACTGAACGCAGTCCGTGCGTCGAAACGCGGAACTTGAAGCTGCGATCAAGCTTTTCGCTGATCAGCGTAACGTTCTGGAGATTCGGCAGGAAAACCCGCTTGGTCTTGTTGTTGGCGTGGCTCACATTGTGGCCGGTCTGGCGGCCCTTGCCGGTGAGTTCGCAAATGCGCGACATGATGTGTCTCTCGTTCAAATGGGCGGGCGAGTTCCCTTGACCGCAATTACGGGTCGGGGGCTCATTATTCCCGGAAAGCGGCGCGCATAGCGGTGAGGGTACGAATCGTCAAGCACCCAAAGCCGCGCGCACAGCGGAGATTGCGCTGCAACAGGGGCGCGTATAGCGAGGATGCAGTATGACCGCCTGGACCCTCCCGCAACCCATGCAGCGCGCGCTCGAGCTTGCCGCGGCATCCGCCGATTCGGGTGAGGTGCCGGTTGGGGCCGTCATCACCCGGAACGGCGAGATCATTGCCGAGGCTCACAACGCGCCGCGCGAAACGTGCGACCCGACCGCGCATGCGGAAATCCTCGCGATTCGCAAGGCGGCAGAGGCGCTTGGCCAAGAGCGGCTGGGCGAATGCGAATTATGGGTGACGCTTGAACCCTGTGCCATGTGTGCGGGCGCCATCGTCCACGCCCGTCTGGCGAAGGTGTATTACGGCGCGGGCGATCCCAAGGGCGGCGCAGTGGAGCACGGCGCGCGTGTCTTCGAGCAGAAGCAATGCCTTCACCGGCCCGAAGTCTATGCGGGAATTGGCGAGGCAAGGGCGGCGGAGATGCTGCGCGAGTTTTTCAAGGCGCGGCGGTAAGCGGTCAGTCTGCTAACGACCTGATAGTGGCCATCAGTCTTTAATTCGGTAACTATTCACCTGTGTCCGGGCGACCAAAAGTCAAACCAGTCCTTGCGCGAAATTTGCGCTACAATTGCTGCTCTTAACAAGAGCACCAACCAGGCCCACGCCAACAAATACGCTATCCAGACGAAATCGAACCACCGCTGAGCATCGGCCGCTTGAATCATAGAGACCGCACTATAGCCCAAGGCTACAACGCCAAAGACCGTGCTAGCAGCGAAGCTTCTTATAGGTCGATCGCTCCTCCATGCCCATATCGTCGCTTCTTCATTGTACCGGCGCAGACAAAGGTAGGCCAATCCCAATATTGCCGGTGCGGTAACAAAAGCGACAACAATGCTCGTACCGATTGGGATACTCAGACTGTCGCCGTTCATGCGCTCTGTTGCTGTCCATGTTTCAACTTCAGCGGTAAAATAGATTAAGCTGCACAGCGGTAGTCCCAATATTACAGCTATCACCAACAGCCAAATTGGCCATGCATGCTTTGGCATTTCGTCACTCCCAACCATTGGTTTTATGTTGGTTGCGCCCGACGTCAAAGTCATGATTAAAATATGAGTATTTTCTGACTACAGTGTTTTCTACCTTGTACGCAGTAACGCCATTCTAGAATTAGACGACGTCCGGTTCCCACCCAATTCCGGACACTCACGCAAGTCTCACAGCCCCCGCCAGATCTTGGCGCGTGTGCCGTCTTTTGCCCCGTACCGGTAGGTATCGCACGCTTTCGGCATGAAGCGGTCATCATAGCAAAGGCGCAGTTCCTCCAGCCAGCCCTTGCGGTCGAGATGAACGCCAACTGCTTCTTCGAACCAGCCCTCGTTGGCGTCGGCAAAGCGAGTGCGAATTGTGCCTGCGGTCAGCCCGTCTTCACGGCTGATGCGGATGAAGTCGGGCCACTGCAATCCATTGTAGAGGATGCGGGTCACGCGGAAATAGGTTGCCGGGTGGCGGGCCATGCAGCTGCCATGCTTGAGCCATTGGCGGGCCAGCAGCGAAGCGTCGGGGCTCATGCACAAATTGGGCTTGATCGCCTCGGCGCGGGCGGCGCTTTGCGCGCACCATTGCGGCCAGGTTCGCCCGCTGTTGGGCCACAGGCCGTGCACGGTAAAGCCGTAGCGGCCCTGCCTGCCCGAACACTGCCGCGCATGGCGGCGCTGGTCTTCGCGGAAGCGGCAGAACTCGGGCGACCAGCTTAGTGCCAGCGTATAGCCGGTGACGGGAAGCACGCGGCGTTCGCCGTCGGCGCGCACGTCGGGCGCCTCGAGGCGCGCAGGAATGTTACATTGGTAGGCCTGTGCCTGCGCCGCGCTGGCGGTAAGCGTGAGCGCGGCCCCAAGCGCAGTGGTCAGCTTACTCGGAATTATCGCCACCACGTTTTGCCGCAAACCATTCCTTCGCATCGCTCTGGAACAGGAAATAGGTGGCAGCTGCCAGCAGCACAGCCATTGCGACCTCGATCCCGATCGATGCGAGCGGGACGCTGCCCATCGCGGCGATGACCGATATGAGCAAATAGGCCGAAACGAGCGCAAGCAGCCATTTGAGCATTTCTATGCGCAAGCGCGAGATCAGGAACCAGAAGACCAGCGCCAGAAGCGTTACCAGACCAAGGCCCATAAGGACGCCCGCCGCGCCAAGCGAAGGCTGTCCCGCGAGGGCGGCTTCCGTTTCCGACAAATCAGTAATCGCATCAAGGTTGAGAACCACCGACAGGACGAGCGCAATCAGTGCTGCAAGATACAGCATGTCGAATTTCTTGATTGATGCAGGTCTCATTTCGCACTCCCCGATTGGTAAGACCGGGGAATGCCCCGAAACTACAGCGGGGTAAAGTCCAGTCCGACATCGGCAGCCGGTGCGCTCTGGGTTAACCGTCCGACTGAAACATAATTCACGCCGGTCGCGGCCTTGGCCTTGATCGTGTCCAGATTGATGCCGCCGCTTGCCTCGGTCGGGACGCGCCCTGCCACAAGTGCGACCGCTTCGCGAAGGGTTGCCGGCTCCATGTTGTCGAGCAGGAGGCGGGTCGCGCCTGCCTCCAGTGCGGGTTCAATCTGGTCGATGCGATCAACCTCGCAGATAATCTCTTTCACGCCGGCTGCGACCGCGCGGCGTACCGCTTCGCTGACGCTACCGGCGACAAGTACGTGGTTGTCCTTGATCATGGCTGCGTCCCACAAGCCCATGCGGTGGTTGGCGGCGCCGCCCATGCGCACTGCGTATTTTTCCAGGTGGCGCAGTCCGGGAATGGTCTTGCGGGTATCGAGCAGCGTGCAATCCGGATTGTCCATCGCGCGCACATATTCCGCGACCATGGTGGCGATGCCGGACAGATGCTGGACCGTGTTGAGCGCAGCGCGTTCGGCGGTCAGCATCGCGCGAGCATTGCCTTCGAGGCGCATGAGGTCGGTCCCGGGCGGGACGCTCGCGCCTTCTTCGACCAGCACTTCGATCTTCATATCGGGGTCGAGGGCGCGGAAGAAAGCTTCTGCGATCGGCAGCCCGGCGACATTTATCGCATCGCGCGTATCCATGACGCCCGCAAAGCGCGCATCGGCGGGGATGACGCTTTCGCTGGTCACGTCATGCCCGCCGCCGGAAAGTCCCTCGCCGAGATCCTCGGCAAGCGTTTCGCGGACGAACTGGGCGAGATCGAACCCGTCGAGTGTAAATGCCATCAGTGGACGAAGCGCGCTACGACGTCGCGGTAGGACCGCGAAACCTTAACTTCCGCCCCGCTGTCCAGCACGAGGAAGCATTCGCCATTCGTGTGCGGTTTAACCTGGCGCACCTGGTCGAGGTTCACGATGGTCGAACGGTGCACACGCTGGAACTTGCGCGGATCGAGACGCCGCTCGAGATCCTTCATCGTTTCGCGCAGAATGAGCGAATTATCGCCAGTGTAGATGCACATGTAGTCGCCGGCTGCTTCGATGTGCTCGATCGTGCCGACTTCGACGCGGAAGATCTGGCCGCGATCCTTTACGTTGATCAGCTTCTCGTAGCGCGCAGCTGCTTCGCCATCGTCGCTATCCATCGTTTCGACCGCTTCGGGCGCAACTTCGGAAAGAACGCCGCGCAAACGGTCGGCCTCGTCGGTGGATTTCTTCTCGGCCAGGCGCTGGCGGACGCGTTCGATCGTGTCGGCGAGCTTGTCTTCATCGACCGGCTTCATCAGGTAATTGACGGCATTGGCTTCGAACGCGCGGATGGCGTGTTCCTGGAATGCGGTGACGAACACGAACAGCGGCGGTTCGATTTCCATGACGCCCTGGACGACGGAAAAGCCGTCGAAGCCGGGCATCTGGATGTCGAGAAACACGAGGTCGGGTTTCAGCGTCTTGATTGCGCGGATGGCCTCGCGCCCGTTCTGGCAAGTCTCGATCACTTCGACATCTTCGAAGGGTTCGAGGCGCAGTTGCAGCCCCTGGATAGCGAGCTTCTCGTCGTCGACGAGGATCGTGCGGATAGTCATGGCTTGGTACTTACCTTTTGGGGGGCACTTGGGGAATTAACGGTTAACGCATTGGCTGGTTTCCCGCCGCCTGTCGCGCCCGCTGCGGCAGGCGGCTCTTCCTCGTCGGCGAGTTCGTGAGGAATCTCGATCAGCACGGTGAATCCGCCCGTTTCCGGCGAGCGTATCTCGAAGCGGTGATCGTCGCCATATGCCTGCGCGAGCCGGTCGCGAATGTTGGCCAGACCCACGCCCGTCGAATCGCGGCGCTTGTGGGTGGCCATCACAACCGGAAGGTCTTCGGCCACTCCGCCGACATCAACGCCTGGGCCAGTATCGGAAACGGTGATCCGTAACCGCGGCCCCACGATTTGAGCGAGAAGGGAAATCTCCGCGCCTTCTTCCTGCGGACTGACACCGTATTTGACTGCGTTTTCGATGAGCGGTTGCAGCAGCATCGAAGGAATTTGCGCCTTGGCGGCCAAGTCCTCGACCTTGAAATCGGTCTGCAGCCGTTCCTCGAACCGCATGCGCTCGATGCTGAGATAGAGCTGGAGCGTCTCGACTTCCTGGGCCACGCTGACCTTGCCGCCCGGCTGCGTGACCAGCGTATGCCGCAGAAAGCTGGAAAGGCGCGTCAGCATCGCGTTTGCCGGGGCGGTCTGTTTCAGCAGTACCAGCGTGCTGATCGAATTGAGCGTGTTGAACAGGAAATGGGGATTAAGCTGGTAACGCAGCATCGCCAGCTGAGCGCTCGTCGCCTGCGCTTCAAGCCGCTCGAGACGGTCCGTCTGCTCTTCCACCTGAAGGAAGAAGTTGATGGCGTAGTATAGCGCTGACCATGCACCAAGCAGCGTAAGGTCGAAGAAGTAGATGCCGACAAACAGGCTGACGAAATTGCCCGAGGCCGAGGTGCCCGCAACCTCCAGGACCCAGCTGTCGATGAATGCGTAAACCCCGGTCGCAAATGCGAGGATCGCTGCTGTCGCGCTCCAGGTGAAAAGCGGCTTCTGGGTGATCAGGTAATTGTAGACCACCGAGAGGATCAGGCTGAGCGAGAAACCGGTGATGGTCGCGATCAGGATGATGATCAGGCGGTCGGGCGGTTGGTCATTCGCCAATGCCGACATGATGCGCAGCATGGTCGCGCCGCCCCAGCCCAGCAGCTGGAGGTTCCAGAACGCCTGGTTCTTGTTCTCGAAGAACGGTGTAGGGCGGAAGGGCAATACGGCCATGCCCCTACCCTTTAGCCCATTTGCCGCGCGCAGCGCCAGCCGCTAGGATACGCGGCACAAGGCAGAGGAAGAGAGAGCACCGATGAACAAGCCGGAAAACCTGACCCATTCGATCGCGGAACGCGCAAAGTTTCGCGAGATGAAAGAAGGCACGCAGGAAGATTGGGCCCTGATCGGGTCGGAATACATGGCTTTTGCCAAGGACTTGCCCGACCGCGTGCTCGATCACCTCAAGCTTCTCGACGGCGATTTCGGCGGCTTTCCCGTGTGCCGTCTCGAGCATTCGCTCCAGACCGCGACTCGCGCGCACCGCGATGGGCGGGACGAGCAATATGTCGTCATGGCGCTGCTGCACGATATCGGCGACACGCTGGGCACCTACAACCATCCCGAAGTCGGGGCTTCGATCATCAAGCCGTTCGTGACGGAAGAGATCCACTGGATTTGTCAGAACCACGGTGCGTTTCAGGGTTACTACTACTTCCATCATCTCGGCATGGACCGCAACGTGCGGGACAATTTTCGCGACAATCCGCATTACCAGGCGTGCGCGGAATTTTGCGAAAAATATGATCAGGCCGCGTTCGATCCCGATTACGAGAGCGAAAGCCTGGAATTCTTCGAGCCGATGGTGCGCCGTGTCATGGCGAAGCCGCTTGCCTCGATGTACGCCAAGGCGCTCGAAGAATAGGCCCTAACTGCCGAGCGCGCTCGAAAGCCGATTGTAGCCGACGGCGCCCTCCATCACGTTGTCGCCTGCCACCCAGCTCGGTGTGCCGGTGAAGCCGAGCTGCTGGGCAAGGGACTGGTTTTTGGCCAGTTCGGCGGTCGCTTCTTCGGACGCACCGAATTCCCGCGCCGCGTCGAGATCTAGCCCGGCTTCCTCGGCAGCGATCAGGATGTTTTCCGCGGTTGGCGAACCCAGTTCGAACATCGCGTGATGGAAAGCGGCATATTTGCCCTGCTTTGCGGCGGCCAGCGCCATGCGGGCCGGCACGTCGCTGCCTTGGAAGATGGGCCATTCACGAATGACGACTCGAAGTTCAGGATCCTCGGAAATCAGCCGCTCCACGTCGGCCACGCTGACCCGGCAGTATCCGCAGGCATAATCGGTGAATTTGACGAGCGTGCGCGAACCTTCGGGATTGCCCAGCACGGCACCGGGAAAAGGTGCGCGGACATCGTCGGCGACCTGCGCCAGCTGGTCCTGGGATTGCTGTGACTGGTAGGCATCGGCCATTTCGGGCAGGATGTCGGGATTGGAAATCAGGTAATTGCGGGTCTGCTGATGACCAAAGCCGCTCAGCGACCAGATCCCTGCGCCTGCAAACCCAAATACGAGCGCGATGAGCGCCGTAACCAGATGCCGTGTCATATCTGTATTCCCACCCTTAACGCCGCGACTGGCAGTTTCGCTTGTCGCGCATCTCGCATTGTTGTTCGATCAGCGCACGCGCCTGAAAGCCGATATCCTGTGCCCGCAGCCAATCCGGCGAGCCTGTAGGCAGGCCCGCTTCTGCGGCAGCCGCGCTACGCAAGGCGAGGACATATTCCCGTTTCATGACCTGTTGTTCCGCCGTCGCGAGCCTTGCCCGCGGCATATCACCTCGCTGCGCATAAACGACGCCGAGCTGGTACCAGGCGAACGGATTGTAACGATCGCGTGCGACCGATGAGCGAAGCACACGCTCGGCTTCTTCGAAATTGGCCTTGTCCTCGGTGGCGATCAGCGCATGGCCGAAAAGCGAGGCGATGAGCGGTTCCGAGCGGCTCAATTCAGTCGCTTGCCGCAGTGGATCAAGAGCCTCCTCGACGCGGCCGGATTCCAGCAGGACCTGACCTTTGAGTTCCAGGAAATAGGGATCCTGAGGGTCACGTGCGATGAGTGCATCTGCGGCATCCAGCGCTTCAGCCATCTTTGCTTGCTTGTGATAGGCATAGGCGCGGGCAATCAGCGCCGGGGTCGACAGGTCGGTCTCGGGATAGTCGCGCAGGGTAAATTCAGGCTTTGCGACATAGCCCATCAGCTTGGCCTTGATGCGCTGGAAACGGGCTTCGATCGCAGGATCGCTGGGCTCGTTCCACGCGGGATCCGTTTCATAGACCGCGCGCAGATTGTTGATCCGGTCCCCCGAGAGCGGGTGAGTGCGCCAGAAACCGGCCTCGTCATCCTGGCGGAAGCCGCGGCGAGTTTCCTGATTCAGCAGCTTGCCGAAAAACTCGAGCGAACCGCGGCCGGAAATACCAGCGTTCGAAAGATATTCGGCGCCTGCCGCATCGGCGGCGGCTTCCTGGGTGCGGGAAAACGACAGGATCGAACTCAGGGCAGCGGTCTGGCCGGCCATCATGATCCCCATCGCGGCGTCGCCCGCCCCGGCCAATGCTGCACCCAGTCCGGCCAGCATGGACAGGATCGAAATGCCATTGGCCTGCGAATACCCTTCGCCGCTGCGGATCACGTGGCCGCCGGTGATGTGGCCAAGTTCATGCGCGATTACGCCTTGAACTTCGTTCGCGGTATCTGCCGCATCGATCAAGCCGCTATGGATGTAAACCGCCTGTCCGCCGGCCACGAAAGCGTTGATCGAAGGGTCGTTGATCAGCACGATCTCGACATTGCCGGGCGCAAGACCCGAAGCCTCGACCAGCGGATCGGCAATGTCGTTGAGGAATGCTTCGGTCTCAGCATCGCGCAATACCGACTGGGCGGCCGCCGGTTGCGCAGCAAGTACGGCCAGCGCCAGAGCGGCGAAAAGATGGGAGAGCAGACGCATGCCGGACCCCATTAGGGGTTTTTGGCCTGAACCGGAACTGAAAGCGATGCGTTGAGGCGAAGGAATTGCGCGATCCGGTCAAACACCAGCGGATCGCGGCGCCATGGATTGGTCAGTGCCAGCAATGGGTCGTTATGAGTCTTGCCGGGCAGGTAGAGCGTTTCGACGGATGCTCCTGCCTCCTGCAGCTGTGCGGCCAATGCCTGCGAATTGCGGATTTTCACGACCGTATCGGCTTCCCCGTGAACCAGCAGCATGGGCGGGGCATCTGCGCTGGTATGCGCAACCGGCTGGCTTTCCGCGCCCGCGCCGACACTGCCGAAGGCGGCGCGGCTGCGGTCGGTATCAAAGGGGTAGAAGTCATACGGACCCGAGAGGCCGACTACTCCGCGCACTGCGCCGGAGGGGGCGCCCGCTTCTTCGAGCCAGCGATCTTCCAACGCGACTTGAACCGCATTGTAGGCTCCAGCGGAATGCCCGGACAGGACGATCCGGCCGGGATCGCCGCCGTGCCCCGCGATGTTTTCATGAACCCAGGCGACGGTCGCGGCGGTGTCTTGCAGCATTGCGGGATAGCGGCCGGCTTCGTTGAGGCGGTATCCGCCGAGCACCACGACATAGCCTTGTGCAGCCATGTTCCGGGCCACGAAACCGTAATCGTCGGGATCGCCGTGCGCCCATGCGCCGCCATGGAAGAAAACGAACACCGGCTGCGGTTCCTGTGCAGACCCGCTCCGGTAAACGAGCAGCTTCTGGCTCGGATTGTCGCCATAACTGGCGCGGTGCACCAGTTCTACGTCATGCGAGGGGCCGGCCAGCCTGTCGACAGTGTCGAGTACGGCAGGACCGTTGCGCTTGACGGCAATCAGCATCGCTCCGGCGCCGATCAGGCCGAGGCCGAGAAGAGTTGTAAGAATAGCCATCGAAGTCCTCATACCGCCTCATCCTGTTGCTTGCCGACCGTATCGATGATGCTGGCGGCTTCGTCGTCGTCGAGCAGGCCAATCGAGCCAAGGAACTTATGGCCCTCGTCGTAGCCATCGCCCAGCCATAGCGGAATTTTGGCAGCTTCCAGCGAAGCTTTTGCAGCCAGCTCTTCCGGGCTCATTGCCTCACCCACTTTGCGGATGAAAACTGCCCGGACACGGCCGGGATTGCTGATGGCAACATCGGCAAATGCGGTAAGGTCGCCTTGCGAATCGTCGCCGATCATCGCGAATTTCATGTCGGGATATGTGGCGAGGATACCATCGATTGCCGCGCGCTTGTGCGCTCCGTGACTGGATGAACCGAAGGTCTCGCGGTTGAAACCCCAGTCACGCAGCATGATCGGGCCGAGCGGCAGGCCCCGTACCTTCATGTAGGTGACGAGGTATGAAAACAGGTTCCACGGGCTGGATGACACGTAGAAGAACGGCCTGAGCGAAGCCTTCTGATGGTCGCCAGCGTGACCCGAAGATGCCTTGAAATCTTCGCCCCCGCCAAGCGCGCTGTAAAAGACATCCGCCCCGGGGACTAGCAGTCGTTCTTCCGGCATCTCCATCAGAACCCGCCGCCAGTTGCGCATTACAGCCCTGAAATTGCCCGTAATGCCCGTTTCTATGATCGTGTCGTCGATATCGGAAATGACCCCCAGTCCGCTGGTGCGGCCCGGGGCAAGGACGTGGCCGTCCAGGCAGTGCTCGCCTTCGCCATTCGTCCAGTGAAAGCTGACGGTTTCCCATTCGGGACGCTCGGCATAGGGCCACTCGCCATCCAGCGGGATGTCGAAATGGACGAAGCCTTCCTTGTTGGTGATGGACTGATGACGGCGACTGTCCTGGCCCGGCGCGGCAAGTTCCAGTTGCACCGGCAGCCCTTCGACTTCGTGGCTGGCAAACTGGGCCATCATTGTGCGCATTGCGCGCCACTTGCCCGATTTCACGAATTTACCTTCGCGCGATCGCAGCGCGCGAGCGGTGATGAACAACCGATCCTGGTTCCGGTATCCGAAATAGGGCTGGATGCGAACGGGTGCGGTTGGCAGAAATGGCATGGGCCACGCGCTAGCGCGCATGGCCCATGTAATTCAAGCTTGTCTCAAAGACTTATTACAGGCGCTTATTTGCCGAGCAATTTGCGGGCGGCCTTCTCCAGCAGCACGCGGTCTTCTTCCAGTTCGCCGACTACGACCAGTTCGCCTTCATCGGTGCGGCGCACCATGACGAGTGCAAATTCAGGACCGTCTTCGGCGATATCGGCGACATGGGATGTTTCGACCATGCGCAATTTCTTGGCCAGTGCCGGACGAATGCCGGTGCCATCGTCTTCGACCGGCTTGCCTTGCTCTTCCTTGCGGGCGCGGCGCTCTGCCTGGACTACGCCCTTGAGGCCGCCTTCCGCTGCGCGAAGGTAGTTCACCAGTTCGCCGCGAGAGACGCCAACGCGGTGTGCATGGGTCAGTACGGCGGCATATTCTGTCAGGCGCGTCTTGTCGTAATCGGCACCAAATACCAGCTTCACGATCGGCGTCATCGGCGCGCGATCCTGGACCGTCAGTCCGTTGTCGGAAATGATTTCATGGAAGTCTTCCGGTGCTTCGACGGCTTCCAGGCTGAAATCGTAGGCCAGGCCGACAGCGGCATAGAGCGCCTTTCGGCTGCGATCTTCCGTGTTCTGCGCGGCCTGAGCGAGTTCGCGTGCAGCGGCGAGGCAGTCATAGAGGCCTTCGGGCGCCTTCTCTTCAGCAGCGGCGATAACAGCGGCGTCTTCGACGGCTTCCGCGACCAGCGGCATCTCGAGCGCGGACGCATCAGGTTCTTCATCTGCTTCGTCTGCGATTGGTGCATCCGGAACCGATTCTTCGGCAAGGTCTGCCTCTTCGTCTGCTTGCGAAACAGCTGAAGGATAGAATTCCGCAGCGGGAGCCTCATATGCGGCGCCCAGCTCGAAAGCGACGGGCTGCGCGTTATCGGGTTCGTATGCTTTGGGAACGGAGGGGCTTGGCAAAGGCGTGGAGCCCTGCATCTCGCCACTGAGGTCGACCGTCTTCTTGGAACGCTCGCCGCGGCTGACCAATGAGGTCAGGCTTCCGCCGACTTCTTCATCTGCCAGCGGATCGACGAGATCGTCGACGTCGCCATCGGAAGGTTCGTCTTCATCCCATTCGGGCAGACCGTAATCGGCAGCGGTCTTCATCGCGCTGTCGAAGTCGTCGTGGGCATCCGACGGGTCGGAGTCCGCATCGGCCAACAGGCTGCCTATCGGATTGCCCAGCGCATCGACACCGCGTTCGCGGCGAGCAGGCTTGTCGCCCGATACACTGTAGGCATTCTGCCCAAAGACGGGTGTAGGCAGTTCTCTTGGCTCTTCGTCTTCGACCATTTCGGCGTCGCCCAGTTTCAGTACATTGTCATAGGCAGCGCCCGCTACTTCAGCCTGCGCCTCGACCTCTTCATCCCAGTCACCGCTGGTTTCGGCGGAAAGATCTTCGACCGGCTGCGTCAGTTCGAGCATGTCGTCTATTTCAGCTTCCTGCGCGGGTTCTTCAGCTGCATCGCCGCCCAGTGCCTGATCGATCTGGAGCAGCAATTCGTCTGCGGTTTTCGCGTCGGCCAGTTCTTTCCAGTTGATCACGCCGAAAATGAAATCGATCGTCTCGTCATCGCTGGAATAGGGCAGCAGGATCCCGCGATACAGTACGGTCTGGCCGCGCTGGTTCACAAATTCCGCTTCGAAGCCGATCGGCGCCTGATTGGCGATGATCTGCATGTAATGGTCGGTAATCCGGCTCAGCAAGGAGCGCGCAGGAACATCATCGAGGTGGTTGATGGGCCCATTGGCATCGCATTCGCTGCGCAGTTCATCGCCGACAAAGCGCACGGCCGGATTCTCGATCCCGGTCGAAAAATCGAGCAACACGGAATACGGGCCGAAATCGTCGAGCAATTCGGGCTCGAGATCTTCGATGTGCGGGAAAGCGGCATCGCCGAGCAGGCTCGCCCAATGATTGTACGCGCGCACCTGCATGCGGCGTTCATCCTGGCCTACCGGAGACGGCGGCGGATCGAGATCCGCTTCGGCCTCATCGACGTAATCGTCGAGATGGTCCTCTGCGTCATGCGCGCCAAATGCGCCGCCAAGCCTGTCCATCGCTTAAATGCCCCCGAGTGCGAGTTGCGTAATTGAGGGTCAGCTATGGGACAGGCGTAGTAAAAATAAGGTTAAGGTTAATACGGGCTCCGGCCGCCCATGGCGCTGTCAGATCAGGTAGCGCATCTTGATGCTCATCGCTTTGTCATCACCCTTAAGGTCGAATGCGGCATCGTCGAACTTCGGCGGTCCCATGCGGACCTTGGCGTCGCGGGAGAAGCCGAAACCTTCCTTCGGGATCATGCCCAGCGCACGATCGGCCTTGCCGTTCGCGTTCTCGTCATGGAGCAAGGCGATTGCATAGCGGCCGGGGGCCACATCATCGAAGGTGAAAATGACACTGCCTTTGGCTGCGTCGACGCTGGCCGTGTGAACGCTGGCGGTTCGCTTGCATTCGGGGAAGTCGTCTTCCGCGGCTGTCATGCAGGCACGTAACAGGCCCTTGGCATTGCGCAGATCAGTCACGGTAACGGAGATGCTCGCCCCGTCTTTGGCCGACGGCAAAGGCGCCCCGGCTCCAAGCGCGAGCGCGGCCAGTGGAAGAAGGGCAAGGCGCGGTTTCATATGCGCTCGCTCAGGCCGCGGTCGGTTCCGCACAGACGGTCCCAAAAGCGAAAATATAGGCCGTAGTTGCATCTGTACTCTTCATGATGACGTTGATGATGGCTGGCGGTTATCAGCCACCCTCCCAACCTTGAATGAACGAGACGGCGCGGAAACATCTCCCAGCCCATGTGATTGGTGACGCCCATTACCGTCATAACCAGCAAGACCAGTCCGAGCGACGCGATGTGGATCGGGACAAGAAACACCAGCGCAGGGACGACAATCGCCCCGGTAAGCGCTTCCCACGGATGGAAGCTCATGGCGGCCCAGGCGGTTGGCGGGCGGCTGGCATGATGGACCGCGTGCATTGTCCGGAACAACTTTGGCCGGTGCATCAGCCGGTGGGTCCAGTAAAACCACGTGTCATGGAGGACGAGGTAGATGAGCGGCGCAGCAATCAGATACCACAGCGGCATCGCGTCCCACTGGGTATAGATCTGCGTCCAGCCGCGCTCTTGCCAGCCCCATGCGACGATCCCTGCCGGTATCCCGTAGACCGCTGCCGACGCGAGCGACCAGAGGATTTCCCGGCGTATCTGCGGCCCGAGATTCGAGTGGTAGCCGGGCTTGCGGAAATTGGTGGCGAGCGCAAACGCTCCGCTTGATGCGAAGTAGCGCAGGGCGATTATGCCGGTCATGGCAATCGCGGAAATGAAGATGGCGTACCACATGGTCCCAGCGATGCTTATGCCGCAGGATCCTTAATGATAACAGCTACGATTCTATTCGGCGGTGCCCCAGGGCGCGCAGTGTGGATCGGCTGCAACGGTCATGCGGCGCATGGCGGTACGGGCCAGTCGCTCCACCTCGACCTTGCGGCGCGCCGCGGCGAGCGGGTTGAGCGGGGCAGGACGCACGATTTCGCCGTCATATCCATCCGCCACCACGATCCCGCAGCAATCGGGACGATACCCGTCACCTTCGAGCGGTGAGCGATCAAGAGCCGGAGGTAGCCCCCAGTAGAACCGGTCGCAATAATCGAGATAATCGGGCCATTTCCCGTCACCCAGCAGATCGCCGCGCTGGACCTTGATCTCGACGATGATGACCCGGCCTTTGACATCCAGACCCATCAGGTCCGCCCTTCGGCCATTGCGCAGCGGGATTTCCGGCATCAACCAGACATCATTGCGTGCAAACAGCCGCGCGATGCCGCGCGCGACCTGGGCGGCGGTTTCTGAGCCGGAAACGGCTGGGCTTGGTTCGATAACCGGGGAATCACTCATGACCCCGAAATGGAACAAATTGGGAACGCGGTCAAGCCGCGAACCGCATCAATTGAGCGGAGCAAACCCGATGATGGCATCGCGCGATTTGTGGAATTCCTGCCACAGGGTGAGCGCGGCGCTGGTGGTGTCCTGGCCTTGAGCGCTCAGGGCAAGCAATGCGCGCAGTCCCGGCTGCATCACTGCGGCGAGGTCATCGACGCCGCGCAGGACCATCTCATATTCGAAGCCGCCAAGCTGCAGTGCGCGGTCGGGCAGGCCCTTTACCGCGTCGTCTTCATCACCTCGGCCAAGTTGTGCCAGAACGCCGATGGCGGCTGCGGCTTCGTGGACGGCATCCCACTGGCTGGCGAGCTTGGTAGTGTCGGCATCGCGCGCAGCGCCGCGTTTCACCGCCGGCAGCATGGTGGTGCGTGACAGGTCGAATTCATGGCTGAGCGCGTTCATGCAGCGATGGTAATCGGGATCGGCTTGCCAAATTACTAATGCTGAGCGCACCGGGCGGGAAATTTCTCTGGCCCGGTGCAAAAGCCCTTGCTAAGCGCGCCCATCGTCACATGCGTGATGGCCTAGGCACCCGTAGCTCAGCTGGATAGAGCGCTGCCCTCCGAAGGCAGAGGCCACAGGTTCGAATCCTGTCGGGTGCACCATTATCGCGGTTATCGAGGCCGCCCCTCACGCATTGCCGCCAGCGTGCCGCTCGACTATCGAGGTCCGGATTTTTTCGTGAACCGCAACGGAGCGTAATATTCACGACCACCGATCTGTGCGAGATAGCGCCGGTAGCGCAGGGGAGGCCGGGCACCTGCCTGCCTCTGGCGCTCCGCGCATTGCGATGGTCTACAATTCGCGCTCGCACCGGAACAAGGGCCAGTCGATGGAGCACGTCGATGGCGTCGAGATTGACGTGGTGCAGCCCTCCACGAAAGACGATCTCGCCCGGGCGCTGTCTGCGCTTCATGCCGACGGTATCGACCTGCTCATTATCAATGGCGGCGATGGAACCGTGCGCGACGTGCTCACAATGGGACAGGCCGTGTTCGGAAACGATTGGCCGGTTCTGTCGGTCCTGCCGCGGGGCAAGACAAACGCGCTGAACGTGGATCTGGGCGGACCGCCGGACTGGAGCCTGTCAGATGTGATCGCGGCTTATGAGGAAGGCAGGTGCGTCAAACGCAGGGCCTTGATGGTTACCGCGAAAGACCGTGACGAGCCTGCAATGCTCGGCTTCATCATTGGTGCTGGCGCGTTTACGCTGGGCATCGAGGCTGGACAGGATGCGCACCGGATCGGCTTTTTCGATTCCCTGGCAGTGGGCGCAACCGCGGCATGGGGTATTGCGCAGGTTCTGTTCGGCTCCAATTCCAATCAATGGCGTAGCGGGACGGAAATGAATCTCGCCTATGCGCCGTCGGGCGAACCGATGCCGCATTCCAGGCACGGCCAGCCTTCACGCCGGCACATCATGCTCGCCTCCACCCTCCAGCGCATGCCGATGGGCATCCAGTTGTTCGGCAAGGGTCAGGCGCCCATCCGGCTGGCGGTTCTCGACCGGCCCCGCCGGCGGATTTTTGCGGCACTTCCGGCAGTGCTTGCCGGCTGGCACCCCGGCTGGCTTTCCGAAGCGGGGCTGCACCATCTTTCCGCCGAAGCGTTCTCCATGAAGCTCGATGCTCCCTTCATTCTCGACGGCGAGCATTTTCCGGCGGGAAGCTACCAGATCGACCAAGGTCCCGAGCTGACCTTCGTGAGCGCGTGAGCGAGACACTCGAACAGCGGATCGCCGATGCGCTGGATCGGCCGGTGAGAGACGAGGTTGCCCGCTATGCAGCCTCGCTGGGCACGCAGGCAGGGGCCGAGGCGGTGCTGTTCTACGGATCGAACCTGAGGACCGGGTCGCTGGATGGCGTCCTCGATTTCTATATCTTGCTACCCGGTTCGCAGGCCGAACGAATCTGGCCCAAGGTCAGCTATGAGGAGTGGGAGCACCAAGGCGAAACCCTGCGCGCGAAAATCGCTACCATGTCGACAGGCAAGTTTGCCGAGGCTGCACGCGGTGAAAGCCGCGATACGACAATCTGGACGCGCTTTGTGCAGCCCTGCACGCTGGCTTGGGCATCGGGCACCGAAGCTCGCGGCAATGTGCTGACAGCCCTCCAAGATGCGGCAAAAACCGCGACCCGCTTTGCCGCCGCGCTTGGTCCTTCGGGGGGTGCCGCCGAAGATTACTGGCGTGCGCTGTTCCAAGCGACATATCGCGCCGAGTTCCGCGTCGAGAAAAGCGGCCGCGAGGATTCCATCCTGTCGGTGAACAAGGCGCATTTCGACGGGCTCTTGCCGCTGGCGTGGACGGCGCAGGGGCTGGAATATGTACTTGAGAACGAAGTGCTTGCACCGCGCCTGTCCGGGCCGCAGCGCAAAGCTATTCTGACCGAGTGGAGAGCGCGCGAACGCCTTGGCAAGCCGCTCAACATCCTTCGTCTCGCCAAGGCTACTACGACCTTTGATGGCGCAGCGCGATATGGCGCGTGGAAGCTTGAACGCCATTCCGGCATCAAGCTGGAAGTCACTCCGTTCAGGGAAAAGCACCCGCTTCTCGCGATGCCGGGAGCCGCCTGGGAGCTATGGCGTGCGCGCAGGCGGGCCGGCAGGGATCAGCGGTAGCGCATCTGGATAGAGATGGATTCCACGTTGGACCCCACCTGGAAGCCAACCTTCTTGTAGCTTGGTTTGCCAAGGTTGAAGATATTGAGACTGGGGTTGTTCGACATCGCTCCGCCGTCGGCGAAAATGTCGGTCTTGCCGTTGCCGTTGATGTCGTGGCGCACTGCAATCCCGTATGTTCCCGGTTCGGCAATCGGCATGCAGAATTTCATCGTGCCCGCTTTCGCTGGTGACTCGATGCGGGTCAGCCAGCGGCCTTTTTCGAGCCAGTCAGCATCCGTCGCCCGGTAGGACTGGATCCTGAGCTTGCCCTTGCTTTCCTTGATGCCGGAAATGGTCACCCAGACACCAGGCGTGCTCCCGTCACAGCGGGCAGGGTCATGCGCGATCTTCTGTCCGTAACGCGTTTGCGCCACTGCAGGCGCCGCAGCGGTTATCGACGCGAGTGCGATCGCTGCCGTACCGGCGATGGCCAGTGGTTTGAAGGTCATGAAAAGCCCCGTCATAATTGCATTTGTCCCGGCGGCGCACAGATGCAACTCGCCGAACTTTTGTAGGCATCTTCTACCATCAGGCTCTGAATTACGCCTGAATTGCGTGTCTTTCGCCCATTCAGACATCCACGAGCTTGCCGCCGGAAAGGTGGACGACATGGTCCGCCATGTCGCGCAAGAGCCCGCGGTGAGCCACGGCGATGATGGTCCGGCTCGGGGTCAGCGCGCGCAGAGCCTGCGCGATAGCGCGCTCGCTCTCGGCGTCGAGTGCGCTGGTCGCCTCGTCCAGCACGATGAGATCGGGGCCGCGCAAAAGGGCGCGGGCTAGCGCGATTCGTTGCCGCTCTCCGCCGGATATCGCCCGTCCGCAGTTGCCGAGGTCGCAATCGAGCCCGCCGGGCAGATCGTGCACGAATTGCGCATTGGCAGAATCCAGGGCGGAAACCAGCTGGCGTTCGTCTGCCGCCGGATTGGCGAAAAGCAGGTTGTCACGCACGCTGCCGGGAAACAGCACCGCGTCTTGCTGCACATAGGCGGTTCTCGAGCGCCAGCCGAGGCGGTTGTCTTCGCCCAGCTGCGCGCCGTCGATGAATACAGACCCGGAATCGGGAGCGGTGAGACCGGCGCAAATATCGGCAAGGGTACTCTTCCCTGCACCCGAGGGGCCGCAAATCGCCGTGAATTTGTTCGCCGGAATGGTGAGGCTCACGCCAGCAAGTGCGCTGCGCCGGGGGGCATGATCCACGGTGACATTTTCGAGCACCATCGCCTGCGTCAGCTTGGGAATTTCGCCTGACGACAGTGTCTCTGCGTGCTGCAAGGTATCTTCGATCAGGCGCAGCGTGCGGTCCAGCGCGGGGCTGTCGTGCGCCCAGCCTTGCGCACTGGCCTGCATTTCTCCGAACAGCGGCAGCGCACGCACAAACAGCGCCGCCAGGGCCAGCACGCTCGCCAGAGGCATTCCAAGCTTTTCGAGGGCGAGCCAGATTGCGGCTGCTGCGATAAGTGCGCCTATAACCTGAAGGACCGCCTGCGCGATGGCAGCAGAGCGGACATAGGCCCGCTCCGTCGTGCGCAGGGCGCGGACGTCCTTCTCAAGCTTGCGCGATTGCTCGTGCTCGCGGCCGAAGCTTTTGACGACTCTGAGGCCGCGCAAGGTTGCAGAGAGTTGCGCATGCAAATCGTCATATCGCAATGACAGAGCCTTGCCCAAATGATGGGCCTGCCGCCTGACTGGGCTGAACAGAGCGAAGGCGATTGCTCCTCCAAGTGCGCCTGAAACCGCCGCGAGCGGGGAAATCACCAGCGCGGCAGCCAACAGCCCGGCAAGCACGAGGGCCAGCCGGACGAGGCTTCCGACCATCTCCACGGCGAAGCCGCAGCGGTCGATATCGCTGATGAGCAGCGCCTCTGCCTCGCCTTCGCGCAGCCCTGCCAGCCAGCGCCAGCGCGCGCCCAGCAAACCGTCGGCTGCGCGCATCCTCAATCCGTCGACCACGGACATGCGCAAATCCTGGACCGCGAGACGGCGGAGAACTTCGGCGCCAGCGCGAAGGGTCACCAGCGCGACGAACAGGCCAAGCATCCACTCTAGCCCGATTTGCGGGAGGTCGATCCCAATCGAGAAGCCAGCGCCACCAAGCGACGCTAGTAGCGGTACGAGCAGGACGAAACCCAACCCTTCGGTCAGCGCAGCAATCAGGGACAGGAGAACCAGCCGGATGAACCGTGTCGGCCTGCCAATCGCGATCACTTCGCCCAGAGTATGACGCCACCCCATCGCCCCGGCTCTATGCGCCACGATGGCCGTCCGTCAAAATCTCCGGATCAAAGGTCATTGCGGTTTTCGACATGGCCGATGAAACGCGCAGCAAGGATCGCGCGCGGAAGTGCCAGCATCCGCGGCCAGTCATGCTCCCAATCGTAGCCGGGACGCTCGGGCCAGTCTTCGATCAGCGCGGTAAGACGCTCGATATCCAGGACCTCGCCCAGAAACGGGTGGGAGCGCGCCGTATCGAGGACCTCGAGCATGTCGTCCCGGGCTGGGCCAATGCGCGCATGCCAATCGGCATTGTGCAGGCCGTGCAGGCGATTGCCCCGGATCTCGTCAGGAACGCGCCCTTCGCCCATCATTCGGGCGAGCCTGCGCTCAACGCCCTGCCGTGCAAATGCCTCGGTCGGGAGCGAGCAACAGAATTCGATAAGCGGGCGATACGCCGCAACGTCACGCTTGCGCACTGCGTAAAGCTGCTCGAACGCGAGGTCGACATCGCGGCCCGGACCGTCGGCATCACGCCATTCGCGCTGCACCGCCTCTGCGCGGGTGCGATCATAGGTGAAATCGGACCATGCGGAGGCCGTGCCGCGCTTCGCTGCCCGGCTGGCCTGCCGGGCCAGCGCCTTGGCGGAAAGCGGTGTGACAAGCGCGGCCATCTTCCTGCGTGCAGGATGGGCAAGCCCCCGGATAAAGCCGCGCAGCGATGCCGGTAGGTTCGGCAGGACCGACAGCGCCAAGACCCTGCGCCACAAGGGGCGATCATCGTCCGCACGAGCAGCGAGCAGTCTGGCCAGTTCCTGCCATTTCCCGCGCTTCAGAAATTCGCAATAGGCGTAGCGGCCCGCTTCACTGAAAGTCGAATTGCCGAAATCTGCCGTCAGCAATGTGTCGCAGCCGAGCGCGCGCGCTTTCTCGTAGACGCCGTGATACATGCCGACATTGGCCAGGCCGGGAGCGAAAGTCTCGCTCGCACCAAATATCGCTCTTGCGTGACGGTCGGCGGGGCCGATGTCGTCGCTTGCAATGTGCCAGTCGATGCGCGGATCGCCCCGCGCGAACAGACCGGCCAGATCGCGTTCGTCGCCCATCGTACCTGGTGGGCATTCCCCCTGCCAATTGCGGTCGGGTACGAAGGTAATCGCGGAAAGTGTGCCGTCCTGACTGAGTGCTTCGAGAAGCGAGGCGGTGACCAGGGTCGAATCCAGTCCGCCCGACAGCGTGACCGCAGGCGCCTTGGCCCAATCGAGTGCTTTTCGGGCAGCTTCATCAAGCAAGCGGCGCGCTTCTGCTACGGTTGCCGCCTCGTCGTAGTCATCGCCGCGGCCCGGACTGGGAGGCTTGTACCAACGCTGCACGTCCCGCTTGCCGTGGGCGATCCCCACGCTGGCACCAAGCGGGACCATGAAGATGCCCTTGTACCAGGCCTCGTCATCGCCTGAACGCCAGTCATAGGCCAGTTCATCCACAATCCGGTCGTGATCGACTTCGCGGGGCGCGCCCGCTTCGAACAACACCCGCAGTAGCGGCGAGGCAACGGCCCTGTCGCTGCCGCAATGATAATAGAGCGGAGGGGCATCCCACGGCGAACGCGCGAGATGCAGCGATCCGTCTTTCAGCTGGGCGATCGCTGCGTAGGAGCCCACGATATGCCGATCTGCATCGCGTCCCCACAGGCTCAGCGATGCTGCGTAAATCTGCGCTGGATCAAGGGTGTCCAGATCCAGCCTCTGCTGCAGCTCTGCCGTATTGTCGATCCAGCCGGTGAAGGCTGCCACGACCCCCTGCGCACTCCCGATGTGGTCGCGAGGCGAGGCAATGAGTGTCAGCCGGTCATCGCAGCGGATTTGAGGCGCTTGCCGCGTATACCGGCCCAGCGTTTTGGCCAGCGCCGACGCATCATCGCTCGCAGCGCCGTTCCACCAGCGTCGGCCTGCAATCATTCGAATTTGGTCCGGAAGCTTTTCAGGAGCGCTTGTTGTTATTGGCCTGATTGAGAGGACTTGGGCCCTGGGCGATGTCACGGATCGTGCCGAGACGCACCAGCTCGGGACGCGTCCAGCTGCGTTTTCCGATTTCAGGAGCAGGTTTGTTGGTCATCGATACGGGGCCTTTCACGAACCCGCATACCATGCGCCGCGCCAAGGTCAAAAACTTGACGTTATTTTACAGGGGCAATCAACGCCGCTTCCCTTAGCGATGTGATAAGCGCCCGGACATCGCCAGCAATCACGGTTTCATCCGCATCATAGGCGGCCGCCAGCAATGCCGCGATGGCATCAGCATCGCGCTTCCCGTCGATGGCTTCCCACACCGCACGACCGGTCCCGGACAGTGAGAAAAGTTCGCCCCCGTCCAGATCGACAATCAGTACTTCGTCGTCGACCTGGGTAGCGACGAAATTGTCCTTGAGCTTCTTCAATACCGCCATTTGCGGCGTCTTATCGAACCTGAAGCGGTGCCGAAAGCCTCTACTGCGGTGGAAAAGCGCGCCGTGCTCCTTGTGGCCTTGCGCCTCGCGCGCGTATTTGGCGAAGCACGCTCCAGGCGACAGGCCCGATATCGATATGACTGCTCCGCTGATTTCTCCTTCCATTCTCTCCGCCGATTTTGCCCGGCTGGGTGAAGAAGTGCGCGCGGTCGACGAAGCCGGTGCCGACTGGATCCATATCGACGTCATGGATGGGCATTACGTGCCCAACATCACCATCGGCCCCGCCGTGGTGAAGGCACTGCGCCCGCACACAAGCAAGACCTTTGACGTTCACCTGATGATCGCGCCGGTCGATGCGTATCTGGAAGCTTTCGCGGATGCGGGTGCCGACATCATCACGGTTCATCCCGAAGCAGGCCCGCATATCCACCGCACCCTTCAGGCGATCAAGGGTCTCGGCAAGAAAGCGGGCGTTGTCCTGAACCCGGGCACCAGCGTGGACGCGCTCGACTACGTATTGGAAGATGTCGATCTCGTCCTGGTGATGAGCGTCAATCCCGGTTTCGGCGGACAGAGTTTTATCCATTCGCAGCTCCGCAAGGTGGAGGCCATCCGCAAACGGATCGATGCGCTGGGCAAGGATATCCGGCTACAAGTCGACGGCGGCGTCGATCCGGTGACCGCGCCGCTCTGCGTCGATGCGGGTGCCGATGTGCTGGTGGCCGGTTCGGCCACATTCCGCGGGGGTCCAGACAAATACGCCTCCAACATCGCAGCGCTCAAGGGGCTGGGATGATCGAGGGCCACTCCGACCTGCTGAGCGCCGCGCGCGAAGATGCGCCGGAAGAGGAGCAGGTCGCGTTGCCCCTCGGCGATGCTGATGAGCCGCTCGTAAAAGCGTCTGCCGAAAGCGAAGTCGAGGCCGAAATAGAACCGGCTCGCGCGCTGGTCCTGTCGGATTTTCACCCGCCGCGCAGCGGACCCATTCATTCGGCAATGCGCTGGGCCTATAAATTGGGCGTCCCGGGACCGGTGCTGTCTTCTCCCCTGCGCAAGCCGGCCAAGCCGCGCCTGCTGGGCACTGTCAAAAGCGCACTGGACGGCAATCGCCGGGCAGGGATGGCGCTGAGGACAGGGCAGATGATGGTCGGCGGCCTCAAGCTGCCGCTGGACAAGCTGGATTTCAGATCGCCGTCCAAGCTCACACCGCCGTTTATTCGTGCGGTCCACGGCTTCACCTGGATGCGCGACCTGGCGGCGAGCGCACCCCGGGCGCAGTGCGCCTCGACAGCTGGCGACATCTTCAGTTCGTGGCTCAAAGCAAACCCCAAGCCCGGTAAAGGCCCGGCATGGACGGTGGAGCTTGCGGGTCTGCGGCTGCTCAATTGGCTGGTCCATGCACCGATGGTGCTGACCGGCGACGGCGAGCGGTTCAAGCACAAGATGCTTGAAGCGATCGAGATAAATGCCCGCTGGCTCGACCGCCATGTGGGCGGTGCGGACGACCGGTTCGCACAGGCGGCCGGCTGGTGCGGGATCGTGGCTGCCGGATTGCTTTTGCCCGATGGCAAGGCGCGGCGGCTTTTCGGCGAAGCGGGCCTGCTGCGCACTTTGGGCGAGATGGTTGGTGAAGACGGCGGCGTTCTTTCGCGCTGTCCGGCGGCGCAGGCAGAGGCAATCGCGCTGCTCAGCGAATTGCGCGCCTGCTATGCCGCGGCGGGCCGCGATCAGCCGGCAGCGCTCGACACGATGCTTGCGCTGCTTGTCCCGGCTTTGCTGGGTCTGCGAATGGGCGACCGCGGACTGGGGAGCTGGCAAGGTTCGTCCGCAATGGGCGAAGCCGAGCTTGATGCCCTGATCGCAGCCAGCGGTGTGCGCACGCGGCCCTTGGTCGAGGCGGATCAATGGGGTTACCAGCGCATTCGCACCGGCGATGCCGTGCTCGTTTTCGACGCCGCCCCGCCTCCCAAGCCGCGCCATGCGCGCCACGCCTGTGCATCGACCCTGGCGTTCGAATATTCGCACGGCCCACACCGGATCATCGTGAATTGCGGCGGTTCCGCGTTGGCCGGAGCGCAGGTTCCGGCCCGGATCGAGCAAGGCTTGCGCGGCACTTCGGCGCATTCCACGCTGGTGCTCGACGATGCCAATTCCACTGCCATCCTGCTCCACGGCCAGATCGGCAAGGGTGTCGAAGAAGTCGATTTTTCGCGCGATAGCGTAACCCAGGGAAGCAAGGGCGCGGCGCGTCTCGAAGCCGCGCATAATGGCTATGCAGCACGCTTCGGTCTTGTTCACCGTCGCATCCTAATGCTGTCAGACGAAGGCACCGAACTGCGCGGAGAAGACGTGCTGGAGCCGTCGGGCCGCAAGGGTAAGCGCGGCAAGATCGGGTTCGCCATGCGCTTCCATCTCGGGCTCGGTGCCGAAGCGCAGCCCACCGAAGACGGGCGCGGCGTACACATCGCTCTGCCCGACGCCAGCTACTGGCAATTCCGGCTCGGGGGCGATATCGGCGATGCCAATTGCAGCGTCGAAGACAGCATCTGGGTCGATGGCCAGGGGCGTCCTCATGCTACTCAGCAAATCGTGGTCGACGGACTGACTGCGCGCAGCGGGGGACGGTTCCCCTGGCTGCTCAAACGAATGGGGTAATTTTCACGTGAGCGAAGTGGCGATCAAGCGGGCACTGCTGTCGGTGTCTGACAAGAGCGGATTGGTAGAACTCGGCAAGGCGCTGGGCGCCAAGGGTGTCGAGCTGGTGTCGACCGGCGGAACGGCCAAGGCGCTGCGTGATGCGGGCCTCGAGGTGCGCGACGTGTCGGACCTCACCGGTTTTCCGGAAATGATGGATGGCCGGGTGAAGACACTCCACCCGATGGTGCACGGCGGCCTTCTGGCTGTGCGCGACAATCCTGAACACGCTGCCGCGATGGATGCGCATTCAATCGGCGCAATCGATCTGGTGGTGGTCAATCTCTATCCCTTCGAAGCAACTGTCGCCAAGGGCGCGGATCGCGACGAGATCATCGAGAATATCGACATCGGCGGGCCGAGCATGGTCCGCAGTGCCGCCAAGAACCACCAGTTCGTGACGATCGTGACGGACCCGGCTGATTATGACACGCTGATTGGCGAATTGTCGGCCACCGGCGCAACCTCGCTCGATTTCCGCCGCAAATGCGCGGCCAAGGCATTCGCCGCAACCGCTGCCTATGACAGCATGATCAGCCAGTGGTTCGCGTTCGCAGACCAGGGCGAGACATTCCCCGGAATGCTCGCGGTCAATGGCAAGGCGCCGGTTGAACTGCGCTACGGCGAAAACCCGCACCAGAAAGCGGCGCTCTATACTCCGGTCGGTCCCCACGCGAAGGGTATCGCACAGGCGGAGCAGTTGCAGGGCAAGGAACTCAGCTACAACAATTACAACGACGCGGATGCAGCGCTGGAATTGTGCGCCGAATTTGCAGACGGCGATCCCGCGGTCGTCATTGTCAAGCATGCTAACCCATGCGGCGTGGCACAGGCGGCCTCGCTCATCGATGCGTGGAACGACGCTCTGGCCTGCGACAGCGTTTCGGCGTTCGGCGGCATCGTCGCGGTCAATACCGAGCTTGATGGCGAGACTGCCGCGGCGATCTGCGAGATTTTCACCGAGGTCGTGATCGCACCCTCCGTCAGCGACGAGGCACGCGAGGCTTTCGCCAAAAAGAAGAACCTGCGCCTGCTAATCACGGGCGATTTGCCCAATCCGCGGCGCGGAGGATTGCAGGTCAAGCCGATCACCGGCGGTCTGCTGGTACAAACCCGCGACAATGGTGCCATCAGCGAGGCCGATCTGAAAGTCGTGACCAAGCGCGCACCCACCGAACAGGAATTGAAAGACTGCTTCTTCGCCTGGACTGTCGCGCGTCACGTGAAATCGAACGCAATTGTCTATGCCAAGGACGGCGCGACTGCCGGCATTGGCGCAGGCCAGATGAACCGCCGCGATTCTTCGCGCATTGCGGCAATGAAAGCCGCGGAAGCGGCCGAGAAGTATGGTTGGGATGCCGCCCGCACAGTAGGCAGCGCTGTTGCGTCTGACGCATTCTTCCCCTTCGCCGATGGCCTTCTGGCTGCCGCCGAAGCGGGTGCTACGGCGATCATCCAACCGGGCGGGTCGATCCGCGACGAGGAAGTGATCGCGGCAGCAGATGAAAAGGGTTTGGCGATGGTCTTCACGGGAATGCGGCATTTCCGGCACTGACCTGAACGGGCTAATTCATTAATTCGGCGCATTGATCGGATGAACGAATTACAACCATCGCATTAACTGCGTTGCAATCGGTGTGCCTGTAACCAAGTGGTCAAGCATCCCGAAAGACCACTCATGACACTTTTTACACCAGACCTTTATCGCAACTTCGGCATCGGCTTTTTCGCCGGAGCCTTGGTCGTTGCGCTCTCGAACGGCGAGGCCCTGCTCTCCGCCATTCCGGCGCTGCTGTAATGCGGCGCTTCGCGGCCACTCTTGCTGCTGCTGCACTGTTTGCAGGTTCTGCCTGCCAGCAGCCGGCCATTGCCGCGGAGAGGATCGTCGAAGCACCCGCGGCCCAGCGCACGGCTAAGGAAGGCAGCGGCCTCAAGACAGCCATTTTCGCAGGTGGCTGCTTCTGGGGCGTGGAGGCTGTGTTCAGCCATACCAAGGGCGTGACCAGCGCCGTTTCCGGCTATCATGGCGGAACCGCGCGGCAGGCGGATTACAAGCTGGTATCGTCCGGCGTGACCGATCACGTCGAAGCCGTGAAGGTTGTCTATGACCCTTCCGTCGTGCGCTACGATCAACTGCTGCGGATCTTCTTCTCGGTCGTTGCCGATCCCACATTGAAGAACCGCCAGGGCCCTGATCGCGGGGCGCATTACAACGCCGAACTCGTGCCCCTGTCGAGCGAACAGCGCGCAGTTGCCTCGGCCTACCTCGCGCAAATGAAGAAAAGCGGACTGTGGTCTCAGCCCATCGTCACCAGCGTTGAACCGGCCCGCAAGTTCTACCCGGCTGAAACCTATCACCAGGATTTCGCGGTGAAGAACCCGCGCCATCCCTACATCCAGCGCTGGGACGCGCCCAAGGTTTCGGCGCTGAAACGCCTCTATCCCTCGCTCTATCGGGCCGAGTTCCGCCGCAACTAACTTGCACCTTGGCGGGCGGCAGCTTACCTCTCCCGCATGGCCCAGCACGCACACGCCCACAAAGAACATTCCGGCGACGACCTGGTCGATGCCGCCCGCAGCGCATTGACCGATTCCGGTGAACAGTGGACCGGCATGCGGCAGTCTGTCTTCGAAGAACTTGCCCGGCATGAAAAGCCGGCCAGCGCTTATGACATTGCGGACAATCTTTCAGCTGCGCGCGGCAAGCGTGTGGCGCCTAACAGCGTCTACCGCATCCTCGACCTGTTCGTGCGGACCAATCTGGCGAACCGGATCGAGAGCGCGAACGCCTATCTGGTCAACACTCATCCGGGCTGCCGCCACGACTGTATTTTCCTGATCTGCGATGATTGCGGGAAGGCCATCCATGTGGACGATGACCGCGTCACCGGCGCGCTGCGCGAAGCGGGTAAAGACGCCGGATTTGTCGATGTGCGGCCGGTCGTCGAACTGCGCGGCCTGTGCGATGATTGCGCCGCCTGACAGCATGCCGGTGAAGCGTTCTGGATTTGCGATGAGGCGTTCATCGACAGTTTCGGAAACCGCGTGTAAGACTCTGGCATGACGACGCGCCCCGATACGCCGCTGCTGGACACGGTCAACGTTCCGGCTGACCTTCGCAAGCTTGAGCAATCGCAGCTCCGCCAGCTCTCTGACGAGCTTCGCGCGGAAATGATCGATGCCGTGGGCACAACGGGCGGCCACCTTGGCTCTGGCCTCGGTGTGGTCGAGCTGACAGCGGCCATCCATTACGTATTCAACACGCCTGAAGACAAGCTGGTGTGGGACGTCGGGCATCAATGCTATCCACACAAGATCCTCACTGGTCGGCGCGAGCGTATCCGCACGCTCCGCCAGGGCGGCGGCTTGTCAGGCTTCACCAAGCGTGCCGAAAGCGAATACGACCCGTTCGGCGCAGCGCATTCCTCGACTTCGATCAGCGCTGCACTCGGCTTTGCGATGGCCAACAAGATGCAGGGCCGCAAGGGCCGCGGCATCGCGGTGATCGGCGACGGCGCGATGAGCGCCGGGATGGCCTACGAGGCGATGAACAACGCCGAACAGGCTGGAAATCGCCTGGTCGTGATCCTGAACGACAACGACATGTCGATTGCGCCTCCGGTCGGCGGACTTTCCGCTTACCTGGCCCGCATGGTGTCGAGCAGCGAGTATCTGGGCCTGCGGTCGATGGCGTCCAGGCTGGCAAAGAAACTGGGCCGCCGCGTCTGGGGCGGATTGGAAAAGGCCGAGGAATATACCCGCGGCATGGTCACCGGCGGCACGCTGTTCGAAGAACTCGGCTTTTATTATGTCGGCCCGATCGACGGCCACAATCTCGACCACCTGATACCAGTGCTGGAAAACGTGCGTGACAGCGAACAGGGCCCTGTCCTGATCCATGTCGTCACGCAAAAGGGCAAAGGCTACGCGCCCGCCGAAAACAGCGCCGACAAGTACCACGGTGTGGCCAAGTTCGACGTCGTCACTGGCGAACAGAAGAAAAGCTCTGGCGGTCCGCCCGCCTATCAGAACGTCTTTGGCGAAACGCTGGCCAAGCTGGCGGACAGCGATCCGCGCATTTGCGCCATCACCGCCGCCATGCCGAGCGGCACGGGCGTCGACAAATTTGCCAAGGCGCACCCTGACAAGGCATTCGATGTCGGCATCGCCGAACAGCACGGGGTTACTTTCGCTGCCGGTCTGGCCGCAGAAGGCATGCGCCCGTTCGCAGCGATTTATTCGACTTTCCTGCAGCGCGCCTATGACCAGGTCGTTCACGATGTAGCGATCCAGAACCTGCCCGTACGCTTTGCCATCGACCGTGCCGGACTGGTGGGCGCGGATGGCTGCACCCATGCCGGCAGCTTCGACATCACCTATCTCGCGACCTTGCCGAATATGGTCGTGATGGCCGCCGCCGACGAGGCGGAGCTGGCCCATATGACGTACACGGCTGCCGAATATGACGATGGCCCGATCGCGTTCCGCTATCCGCGCGGAAGCGGCACCGGCGTAGAAATTCCGGAACAGCTGGAGAAGCTCGAAATCGGCAAGGGCCGCATTGTGCGCGAAGGCTCAAAGGTTGCGATCCTGTCATTGGGCGCACGCCTCGAAGAAGCGAAGAAGGCTGCCGATCAGCTGGAAGCCAAGGGCCTTTCGACCACGGTCGCCGATATGCGTTTTGCCAAGCCGCTCGACACCGATCTGATCGAAAAGCTGATGCGTAGCCACGAAGTGGTAGTGACGGTCGAAGAGGGCGCGATTGGCGGCCTCGGCGCTCATGTCCTCACCTTCGCGAGCGACGAGGGCCTTACTGATGGCGGCTTGAAGGTTCGCACCATGCGCCTTCCCGACGTCTTCCAGGACCATGACGATCCGATGAAGCAATATGACGAAGCTGGCCTCAATGCTCCGCAGATCGTCGACAAGGTTCTCAGCGCGCTACGTCACAACAGCGCCGGCGTTGAAGAGGCGCGGGCCTGATTTTCACGCCATGAGGGGGCGGAAAACCGGCCCTCGTGCTGCAAACTTGCGCTGGGATGCTGGCGTCAGTTGCCGCGCGCCCGTTCCAGCAGGCTGTTCATCTGGGGCCGCGCACCATCCCAGGCAAATTTGCTGCAGGCCTCCCTTTGCCTGACCTGCCATCGCGCAGGTTTGGGGTGGGACCAGCAGATTTGCTTCACGGCAGCATCCACCCTTTGCTCCATTTCCTGCTCACCTTCTGGCGTGGCGAGATCAAGATCTCCAACGCTCACCTTTCTCGTGACGAGTTCCGCGCCAGCTGGTGCCTTGCCCTTGCCCGTAACGACGATGTCGCTGTCCTGCGCGCTTGCCGGATTCGCTAAAGCCAGAACAACTGCGCCGATCACCAGGGACACTAACGGGTTACGATGTTGGGTCATGTTCGGTCCTTTCCAATGTCGCCGCCATGGCCAACCATTGCGGCATTTCGCACATCCAGTTTGCGCAGCCCCGAGGCGCTCCGTCATACGTAAAAGTACCGAGTGGGAAGGGGTGAGGGCTTACCCTCTTGCGGGGGATCAAAAGCGGCGGGCGCATGGCTACTCGACGAGGGCGTCACGAACTCCTAGCGTCGCGGCATGAGCCTTCTCCAGACCGACACCTCCGACCACGTCACAACCCTCACGCTGAACCGGCCCGACAGCATGAACCCGCTGGGTGCAGCCGGTGACGGCGATGCATTCGCTGCGGCCTGCGATGCGATCAACGCGGATATGGATATTCGCTGCGTCATCCTGACCGGCGCGGGGCGCGCTTTCAGCGCCGGCGGCGATATTAAGGCGATGAAGGAGAAGACCGGCAATTTCGGCGGCACCGCTCCCGAGATCGCCGACGGATACCGCAACAACATCCACAAGATCCTGCGCGCGCTCTATGCAATCCGCGTGCCCTTGATCGCGGCGGTCAACGGACCTGCGATCGGGCTGGGCTGCGACCTTGCCTGCCTCGGCGATATTCGCATTGCGTCCAGCAAGGCCAAGTTCGGTGTGACCTTCCTCAAGCTGGGCATTATTCCGGGTGATGGCGGGACGTGGATCCTGCCGCGCATCATCGGCGAAGCCCGGGCGGCCGAGCTGTTCTACACAGGCGATGTCATCGACGCGCAGACCGCTCTCGATTGGGGACTGGTCAGCCGCGTTGTGGAGCCTGAGGCACTGATGGAAGAGGCACGCGCCCTCGCAGCAAAGGTCGCGGCCATGCCGCCTCATGCCTTACGTCAAGCCAAGAACCTGATGCGGCAGGGGCGATCCGTTTCCTATGACACGGCACTGGAAATGGCGGCCAATGCGCAGGCCTTGATGCATCTTACCGGCGACCATGAGGAGGGTGTCGACGCGCTGCTGGAAAAACGCGCGCCACGTTTCACGGGCAGCTAGCTCAGCCGATCCACCGCCAGATACCGGCCGGAACTCCGCCCGCATGAATGTGGCTCCACGTTATCAGCAGCCATGCGCCCAGGGCGGCGAGCCACAAGAAGGCCCCGGCACCGGGCAGCCTGCTCCAACGCGGCCAGAAGCTCGTTCGCGCTTCCCAGCCCTGCCAGGCGCCGCCCATCAGTGTCTCTTTCTTGCGGTCCTGCATCCGTGCACCGACGAGTGCGAGGATCAGCACCGCGAGCGCCACGACATTCGTCCGCCAACTCCACCACAAGATGATGTGGCTCACAGCCCAAAGCGCAAAGCTCCACATCATCGGATGACGGGTTACGGTGAATACGCCGGCCGGCTCATGGGCTGCGAACTCCTTGGCGCCCGGCGAAGGCAGCGCCGGATTGCTCTTGAAGGAGCCGAGAAACAGGACGAGCGCAGGCAGCGTGATCAGCGATGCGATGATCCAGCCCAGCTCGCCGCTTCCCGGGAGCCCGCCAGCCTGCGCCGCACCGAAAGCGAAATACATCCATACCATGCAGGCGGCGGCGACCACGCTGTAGAACGCCATGAACCGGCCTTCGCCCAGCATCCGGACAAGCGGACCGCGCAAGGGGTGGGACAAGGCGAAGTGCGTTCCCACGAATGCCGTTGAGGCTGCGATCAGCGAAACGAGGCCGGTTTCCATTTCATCCTCCCAAGACAGTGCAAGGTAGGTATCAATTCAAAACCTAGTTGGCAATTCTACTGCTTTTCGATTCCGAGAAGCTCGACCTTGAAGACCAGCGTCGCGCCGCCCGGGATCGGACCTTTGCCCAGCGGGCCGTAGGCCAGATCGGCAGGGGCGACGATTTCGATCGTATCGCCAACGCCCATCTCGGGGATCGCCATCTGCCATGCTTTCACCAACCGGCCGAGCGGGAACGTCACCGGTTCGCCGCGTTCGTAACTGGAATCGAAAGTCTCGCCGTCGATGAACGTGCCGGCATAGTGCACCTTCACCCGGTCGGCGAGCGTAGGCTTTTCATCGCTGCCGGCGTATTCGAGATAGCGCCAGTGCAGCCCGCCATCCATGTACCGCCACCCGTCCTCGGGCGACAGCGAGGCAATGTACGCCTGCTGCGCATTCATCCAGGCGATGTCCTGTGAATAGTCGGGCGGGCTATCCTGCGCGACGGCAGTGTAGGTCCCCACCGCAGCGAATGCTGCGGCAAGCGCAATCAATGCGCCGCGCATTTCCGCAGGCATGCTCACCAGTCGTACGCCTCGGGCAGGGCGCTTTCGTCGAGATCGCGGTAGCGTTCGCGCAGGCGGCTCTGGTGATTGTCGAGCGGCTGATCCACCCCGTCGATGAAGACCCTGGTCGGGACCGACCCCACTTCCAGCGGATCGCCGTCCCAGATCACGACATCAGCCTTTGCCCCGGGTGAAAGGATACCGGCGCGGCCCTGCATCCCGCTGATTTGGGCCGGGACCGAACTGATGGCCGCAAATGCCTGCCCCCAGCTGAGCCCATCCGCACCTGGAATGCGTGTGAGTGCGACAAGGTTGCCGGCGTATTGATTGAGATTGCGCGGGTTCTCCATCGCGGCAGCATTGATCGCGACCTTGACGCCGGCCTTGACCATGCGGCCGACGTTCGACTGCGTGCTGGCCAGCTGGTCGAAGCCTTGCGGCAGGTCATCCAGTCCATCGGCGATTACGGGCACGCCCGCCGCGGCGATCTCAGATGCGACAAGCCAGCCCTCGCTGACGCCGACCAGAACCATGTCGAGCCTCGGGAATTCATTCTTGAGCGCCAGCACGCTGCGGATGTCCGCTGCACGTTCCACTGCGATGTAGAGCGGCTGTTCGCCGCGCACTACGGGCACGAGAGCTGCTGCATCGAAGCGGGTCAGCAGGACATCGGATGCACGATCATTGCTGGTGCGTGCCATCCGGCTGTCGATGCCGATGTCATCGCCCTGCATGGTCGTCCCGCGCCCGCCTCCCGGGCTGCGGAGCGTGCCGCCCCGCTCGAATTCGGTGGCTTCGAGCAAGGCATTGCGGAACAATGCCTGCGCCGATGCGCGGCTCCCTCCGGAAAGCCGTGCACCACCTTCGCCAAGTTCCACCATCTGGAACGCGCGGGAACGGGTAACGGCCGTGGGATCGGATCCCAGGTCGATGATCGCTCCCTGTCCGGCAAAGATTGATCCGGACGCCGATCCGACCGTGGCAGCGCGGGTGATGCCCGCGGCGCGGTGGATCAGGATATGCTGAGAGGCCGGATTGACGATCGGCGAAACGTCGAGCGCGGCGCTGAAAGGCGATCCGCTGGCGCGCGTGTCATTGGATTCGCTCACCGCTCCGACATCCCAAAGGCCCAACGATGTAACGGTCGCGAAGAGGCCCGGCGTTACCCATGCACCGCCCACGTCGACGACTTCGTCCGCCTCGAAAGACGACGCACCAGAGCGGGGTCCGGCGAATGTCACTGCACCATCGTCAACGATGACAACGCCGTCTTCGATCGGCTCGCTACCGTCGCCGGTGGCGAGCGTCGCGTTGACGATCACGAAATCCTGCGCTGTTGCAGGAGCGGAAATCAGCGCCAATGCGCTGGCGGCGAGGGTCAGGGCGCGCTTCATTTCACGTCTCCTTCACCTGGCTGCCCAAGCTCGAAATCGCTAACCGGGCGGCGTTTGCGGTCAGTCGCATCGAACAACAATGCGCCATCGACCCACACCTTCTCGGGCCGCGAATAGACTGACAGCGGGTCGCCGTTCCACAACACGACATCGGCCATTTTGCCGGGTTCCAGGCTGCCTGTCATATCGTCGATGCCCATCGCCTTTGCCGGGTTGAGCGTGAACCAGCCAATGACGGTGGCATCATCGATTTCGATGCCCACGCGCCGGCCCGCGGCCTGCGCCTTGGCGGCTTCCTGATTGAGTCGCTGGATGCCGTTTGCGTCGTCCGAATGGATGACCACGCAGGCATCTTCGCGTTGAAGGAACGCGGCGTTTTCGAGAATGCCGTCATAGCTTTCCATCTTGAAGCCGTACCAATCGGCCCAGATCGCGCTGCACACGCCTTTTTCGCGCAGCAGGTCGCCGATCTTGTAAGCTTCGACCGCATGGTGGAAGGCGCTGACCTTGTACCCCATCTCGTCCGCCATATCCATCACGAGGGCCATCTCGTCGGCGCGGTAACAATGGTTGTGGACGAGGATTTCGCCGTCAAGAACGCCCTTTAGCGTTTCCTTGGCCAGATCGCGTTTCTTGCCGTCATAGGCCTTGGCATCGAGCCAGGTCTGGCGATTGACTGCGAAGTTGCCCATGCGGGTGGAAGGCATGCGATTGCGGCCGCCGTAAACGCGCTTGGGGTTCTCGCCGCAGGCCATCTTGAAGCCATAAGGCGCGCCGGGAAACTTCATCCCTTGAACTGTGCGAGCTGGCACGTTCTTGAGCGTTGCAGAGCGTCCGCCCATAAGGTTCGCGGAACCGGGAAGAATCTGGAGGCTAGTAACGCCGCCATTGGCGAGCGCGCGGGAGAAGCCCGGATCTTGCGGCCAGACGGAATGCTCGGCCCAGACTTCGGGCGTGGTCGGACTGGTCGCTTCGTTGCCGTCCGAATGCGCCTGAACCGATGGGGTCGGGTAGTCGCCAAGGTGCGAGTGGATGTCGATGACGCCTGGAGTCACGAATTTGCCCGTGCCGTCAAAGACCGCGATATCTGCCGGCACCGGAGTGTCGGGGCCGCCGATCGAGACGATCTTGCCGCCGCTGAAGAACACGGTGCCGTTATCAATCCGCCCGCCCTTGCCATCGAAAATGGTCGCGCCGACCAGTGCGGTCGGTGCGCCTGGATATGGCTTGTAGGTTGAGGGAAAGGGCGTGTCGCTCGTAGCCTGAGCTGCGCTGGCGCTCTGCTTGTCCGCGGTTCCGGTTGTCGTACAGGCGGCCAGCGTGATGGCCAGCGCGCTGGCGGCGATTGTCTTGATGGTTGTGTTCATAGCTCTCTTCATGCCGTCAACCGGCCTCAATGCAAATACGCAATCCAAAGAAAAGGGGCGCAGATTGCTCCGCGCCCCTCTTCGTTACACTTGGATTGACCGATCAGCCCTCGTTGCGGGTGGTCGGGTGGATGCCGGCGGCCTGCGGTTCGCCGGGGAATTCGCCCTGACCTTCGAGGTCGTCGCCGACATTGTCGTCAGCTAGAGTGTCGAGGTGCATATACTTTGCGACGAACCGCGCGATCAGCACCACGATGATGCCGACGACGATGGAAACGAGGCCGATGGTCCAGTAGACGTCGAGAGCAGCTTCGCGCGTCATGTCTCCATCTTCGCCGCCGGTCGCTGCACCGATGACCCCAGCGACAAACCCGCCGCCTGCGGTCGCAAAGAACCATGCGCCCATGATCAAGCTCGCAAGGTGTTTAGGCGAAAGGCGATTCATAGCCGACAGGCCGACAGGACTGAGGCAAAGTTCACCTGTGGTATGGAAAAGGTAAATGCCGAATAGGAAGATCACAGGTATCTTCGCATCAATACCTACGGTTGCCGCACCCCAGACCAGCACGAGAAAACCAAATCCGAGCTGAACGAGGCCAAGGCCAAATTTTGCAGGCGTGGACGGTTCAAGGCCCTTCCGACCGAGCCAGGTCCACAAGCCTGCAAAGAGCGGTGCGAGCAGGATGATGTAGATCGGGTTGATCGATTGAAAAATTGGGGCAGGAACGCCTTGCAGGTCGATGAACTCGTTGGTGAACAGGTTGAGCGAGCCGCCACCCTGTTCGAAAAGGCCCCAGAACAAGGGCTGCAAGGCTATCAGGAAAAGGGCAGCAAAGATGCGTTCGCGCGGGTGCTTTTCGAGTTTGAACGCCTCGATCAGCACATAACCGAGCAACAGCGCACCGGCAATTAGCATGATACCGCCAACAAGCGACTGGTACTGGATCAGCACCCACATCACCGCTACGCCAACGATACCAATGCCGTACACGAGCAATTCCGTGTTTTTCGCCAGCGGCTGTGCCGGTTCCCCCTTGCCCAGAAGTAGTGGCTTGCCGACTACGAAGACAACGAGGCCGAGCAGCATGCCTATGCCAGCTGCGCCGAAGCCGTACTCCCAACCCAGCGTAAAGCCGAGATAGCCAGCGAGGATCGCGCCAACCGCTGCCCCGACGTTAATGCCCATGTAGAAGATGGTGTAAGCGCCATCGCGGCGCACATCGGTGCGGGGATAAAGCTGGCCGACAAGCACCGAAATGTTGGCTTTCAGGAAGCCGGAACCGACAATGATAAACGCGAGCGCCAACCAGAAGACGTTGATCGTCGGATCGTTCTGACCGCCGGTGCCTTCGAACGCCATCAGGAAGTGCCCGAAGGTCAGCAGGATCGCGCCGAACAGCACCGCTTTGCGCTGGCCGATGTACCTATCCGCAAGCCACCCGCCAAGGACCGGCGTAATGTAGACGAGGCTGATATAGGCGCCGTAAATAACGTTTGATGCTGTGTTGTTGAACAACCAGTGCTGCGTCAGGTAGAAAATCAGCAGCGCGCGCATGCCGTAATAGGAAAAGCGCTCCCACATTTCGGCGAAGAAGAGCATGTAAAGACCCTTGGGGTGACCGCCAAATTCCGGCTCCTTGCGTGTGACCGCGTAGGCACCGCCGACGAGAAACAACCCGAGCACGGTAGCTGCGATAGCAGCGATCCAGTCCGCCTCTGCCCAAAGTGCGAATTCTTTCATGTGAAATCGATCCCCGTAATCAACATTTCGGCCGTTCTCTCGGGCCGTAGAAAGCGCGCACCCTAGCGGCCCGCGCGCCAATGTGAAGCCTTAGTTACAACAGTGACCAGCTTGCCATGCAATGAATGCGGGTTTTGCGGGAACCTTGCGCGCCGCGCTGTATTATGGCACTGATGCACTATTCGGAAAATCGGGACACGGCCATGAGCAACCAAAGCAAACCCGTCTATCTCAAGCTGCGCGACATGATCGCGGCGGCCATCATCGACGGACGCTACCGCGAGGAGCAGATGCTCCCCTCGGTTCGGGCGCTCGCTGCCGAACAGGGCGCAAACCCACTCACGGTTGCCAAGGCTTACCAGCAGTTTCAGGCCGATGGGCTGGTCGAGGTGCAGCGCGGAGTGGGCATGTATGTCGCGCGCGGCGCCGCAGAAACGCTGCGCAAGCGTGAACGCGCGGCTTTCCTGAAAGAAGAATGGCCCGAAATCACCTCGCGGATGAAACGTCTCGGCATCGAGCCGGAAGAGCTTCTGGCTGGCGCTTGAACCCCTATTCGCCACGTAAGTCGCGGGCGACATTAACAATTGCTATCTTAAAGAGCTTCTGGCAAAGTTAAATCTTGCCGCAGGGGGAGCTTGAGTGCGGCATGGGTCACGCCAACCAACAGGGATCGTGCGGAACAGCGCGATCGAGGGAGCCTGAATATGATCCGATCCGAACTTCTTGCCGCGATTGCGGAAGACAACCCCGATCTGCGCCCCGAAGAGGTCGAACAGGTGGTCGATATCTTCTTCGAGGAACTGGCCCAGAGGCTTTCCGATGGCGGCCGGGTTGAACTGCGCGGATTCGGTGCTTTTTCGACTCGGGAGCGTCAGGCACGCCAGGGACGCAATCCGCGCACCGGCGAAGTCGTCGATGTGCCGGCCAAGCGTGTGCCGTATTTCAAGCCTGGCAAGGATATGCGCGACAAGCTCAACCAGCACTAAGGTCGCGCGCTACTTTCCCAACGTTCAAGATTGCGGGCAGCGCCGCTTCACTCTAGGCACGCGTCCCTGACAGGCGGGTGTGGCGGAATGGTAGACGCCGGGGACTTAAAATCCCCTGAGCTTTGCTCGTGCGGGTTCGAGTCCCGCCACCCGTACCATTTTCGAGACCGGCGAATATCCCCCGATTGGGGCCGCCGTTACTGCTGGTGAAACACCTTTATACAGGTGTTAATACCTAGCTGCCTAATAGAGGCGCTCAAAGGGGCGCTAAGCCAAGACTTCAACCGGTCAGCAAAAGCCGGATTCTTGGGAGACAATTGGGACATGGATTATTCGTCAGGTATGGGGTCCGAGGCCCAGTCTGCCTACGTCAACAGCGAACAGCGCGGTGCGCCGCGGTACACCTCGCTCATCAGATCGGCCAAGCTGATATGCGGACAGGGCGAATTCCTGTGCGTCGTCAGGGACGTATCATCGACCGGAATTTCGCTCAGGACATTTCATGCCCTGCCGACAGATCCGACCTTGGCGCTCGAACTGCAAAACGCAGAGCGATACGAGATCAGGCAGACCCGCGCGGGCGACAACGAAGGAAGCTACCGGTTTGAAAAACCGGTGGCGGTCGAGCGCCTGATCCACGAGACCTGGAATTATCCCAAGCGCCAGCTCAGGCTCAACCTGACCATTCCGCTCACCCTGTCTACCCTGACCCAGAGTGCTGAAGCGGTAACGCTCAACATCTCGCAGCAGGGCGCACGCGTGGAATGCGATAGCGTGTTTGCTGTCGATCAATCGGTCACCGTCTCGGGACCGGCCTTCCCCGAAACCAGGGCAAAGGTCCGCTGGCGCCGAGATTCGAATTACGGCCTCGTCTTCGAGAACACCTTTTCGCTGCGTGAATTCGCAATCATGGCTGCCGCTGTGCAATGCCCCATGATGCTGGAAGGTAGTTAGCGTTAGGCCAAGCCGGCCCTGCGAACGCGGGCGGTTTAACCTTACGCTAACCATTTTCATTCACTCCCGGCTTTGAAGACAGCCGGGGGAATTCATGACTACGACCAATCAGCCGCTCAAAGTCGATGTTGCCATCATCGGTGCGGGCCCTGCCGGCCTCACGGCGGCCTACCTGCTAACAAAGCAAGGCAAGTCCGTGGCCATCCTCGAGAAAGACCCGACCTACGTTGGCGGGATCAGCCGCACGGTCGAACATGAAGGCTATCGTTTCGACATTGGCGGACATCGTTTCTTCTCGAAGAGCGCGCAGGTCGTCGACATGTGGAACGAGATCCTCGGCGAAGACGATTTCATCCAGCGCCCGCGCATGAGCCGCATCTACTACGAGGGCAAATTCTACAGCTACCCGCTGCGCGCTTTCGAGGCGTTGTCCAACCTCGGCATCCTGCGCTCGACGGCGTGCATGCTGTCCTATCTTCGCTACAAGCTGTTCCCGATCAAGGAAGTCAAAAGCTTCGAGGACTGGACCACGAACCAGTTCGGCAAGCGTCTCTATTCCATCTTCTTCAAAACCTATACCGAGAAGGTGTGGGGCATGCCTTGCGACGAGATGAGCGCAGATTGGGCAGCGCAGCGCATCAAAGGCCTCTCGCTGTGGAGCGCTGTGATCGACGGGCTCAAGCGTAGTCTGGGACTTAACAAGCGCCCTAACGATGGCATGGCCACCAAGACACTGCTCGAAACATTCCGCTATCCGCGACTTGGTCCCGGCATGATGTGGGATGCAGCTCGCGACAAGGTGCTCGCCAGCGGCCGCGGGCAGTTGTTCATGGGCCATGCCCTTTCGCAGCTGGCCAGCGACGGCAAGACCGGCTGGCGGATGAGCGCCAAGGGACCGCAAGGCGACATCATCATTGAGGCAGACCATGCGATCAGTTCGGCCCCGATGCGCGAGCTTGCCAGGCGCATGCATCCGCTACCTGAAAGCACCATCCAAGCGAGCGATCTCAAATACCGCGACTTCCTGACCGTGGCGCTCAAGATCCGTTCGGACGATCTTTTTCCGGACAACTGGATCTACATCCACGACAGCAAGGTGAAGGTCGGCCGCGTGCAGAATTTCCGTTCGTGGTCGCCTGAAATGGTGCCGGACGAAGATGTGGCCTGTGTCGGCCTCGAATATTTCTGTTTCGAAGGCGATGGCCTGTGGTCGATGGCTGATGACGATCTGATCGAACTCGCCAAGAAGGAAATGAACATTCTGGGCCTCTGCGATCCGCAGGATGTGTTCGGCGGCGCGGTGGTCCGGCAGGAAAAAGCCTACCCCGTGTATGATGGCGATTATGCCGCAAACGTCGAAACGATGCGCGCCGAGCTGGAAGAAAAGCATCCGACCCTGCACCTCGTCGGGCGTAACGGCATGCACCGCTATAACAATCAGGATCACGCGATGATGACCGCGATGCTGACGGTAGAGAACATCCTTGCCGGCGAGCGAATCTACGACACCTGGTGCGTAAACGAGGATGCCGAATATCACGAAGCGGGCGATGAAGGTGCCGAAAAGGTTCTGCCAAGCCGCAGCGTCACCCAAGACCAGGCTGCCGCGCTCGCATCGGTCCGCGACGTGCCCGAACGGGTGAGAAAATCCGCTTGAGCGCATCGTGTCAGGCTTGATCGGCAAACTTCTTCACTGGCGGCTCGCGCGTTACATGGTGGCCAGTGCATCGGGCACCGTGGTCGACCTTGGAAGTTTTCTGATCCTGCTGGCTGCCGGAGCGGCCCCGGTCGCCGCCGGTATCAGCGGATATCTGCTTGGCATGATCCTGCACTGGTTCATTTCGAGCCGCTTCGTTTTTGCTGACCGCCTCGCCGGTCCTGGCCTTGCGCGGGGCGGGCAGCAGGTGCTGTTTGCCGCATCTGCCGCGCTTGGCCTCGGCATTACTGCTGGCGTGATATCGACAACGCAGGCGGCAGGTATCGATCCGCGTCTGGGCAAGCTGGCGGCGATGGCACTCAGCTTCCTGTGCGTCTGGTTGGTCCGCCTGTTGGTGGTTTTCCGCCGGACATAAGCACTTTTCGTCACCCGGTGCCTCACGCCTCGATCGCTGTCCTTTGCAGTTTGTTTACCATGTTTTGCCAAGGTGCATGCTGAATTGAGCTGCGCGTGCGCGGTAAGTCTTGTGAGAGAGTAAGTTTGCGCGATTTCCTGACCCGGTTGCGAGATGTTCGCCTCGTTCGCTACATTCTGGCGAGTGTGGGTGCATTGGCCGTCGACCTGGGCAGTTTTCTGCTCCTGCTCTCGATCGGTGTTGCATCTTTCGCCGCGGCGGCAACCGGTTATTCCCTCGGCATCATCGTGCATTGGCTGCTGTCCAGCCGCACCGTCTTCCATGATAGCGTTGCCGAGCGCGGCACTGCCCGGAGCAAGCAGAAGCTTCTGTTCGTGGTATCTGCGCTGATTGGCCTCGGCCTGACCACGTTAATCGTGGGCGGCGGCGATTATGCCGGCCTGGACCCGCGCATCGCCAAAGTAGCAGCTGTCGCGGTGAGCTTTGCAGTGACCTATCTCTTGCGCAAGGTCATCGTTTTCAGTCCGGCAGAGCGCCCGTGAATACGGACCGGCGACTGCGGGATGACCCTCGGCCGGGCTTTGCAGTCCTGCTGGTGTGGGCCGGCGCGACGCTGTTTATTTCCGCGCTTGCCTGGTCGCTGATTGCAGAGCGACGCTTTCCGGATCCAGACGACGTCTTGCGCCTTATCCAGGTGCGGGATCTAATTGGGGGCCAAGGCTGGTTCGACCTCCACCAGTATCGCATCAATCCGCCCGAAGGCGTGATGATGCACTGGTCCAGACTGGTCGATATACCGCTCGCCCTGTTGATTCTGGCGCTTGAACCCTTCTTGGGCATGGAACAGGCGGAATGGGTCGCCGCGCTGATCCTGCCTCCGCTGATCCTGCTTGCCGTCATGCAGATTGTCGCGCGGCTGGCCTGGCGCCTTGCCGATCGCCAGACAGCGATTTTTTCGGCGATTGTGCTGGCGCTATGGTCCGGCTTTCTCGTCCAGATGCAGCCGCTCAGGATTGACCATCATGCCTGGCAGATCCTGAGCGTCGCCGTGGCCCTGTGGGCGATCTCGTGGCGCCAGCCTATCCGCGGCGGCGCGGTCGCAGGTACGGCAATGGGCCTGGGTACCATGATCTCCCTCGAACTCCTGCCGCTTGTCGCAGGGTTCGGCATCGTCCTGGCGATCCGCTGGGCGCTGGATCACCGCGATCGCGTGTGGCTTACCGCTTACATGCAGGCACTGGCGATGACCCTTGCGGTGGTTTTCGTCCTGACAAAAAGCGGCTCGGCGCTGTCTACATATTGTGATGCTGTCACTCTGCCGCATATCGGTTTTTTCGTGATTGCCGCTCTTGGTACCAGCGTGATCGCATCGCGGCAGCGGTTACCCCTGATTACCTTGGGCGCGCTCTTCATCCTGACGGGGGCCATTGGTGCCGGATTTATCGCACTTTCCGCGCCTCAGTGCTTCACGGCACCTTTCGGCGTGCTCGATCCCCTGGTGCACAAATTCTGGTACTCCAATGTGAAGGAAGGCATGCCGATCTGGAGGCTGGCTCCCACGGATTACATTCCCGCTGGCCTTCACATGCTGATTGCCTGCATCGGTTCTATCGCCATCATGCTGCGCCAACGCGATTGGCTGAGGCAATGGTGGGCCGAGTACACGGTACTCATCGTGATCGCGTGTCTGGCTGCCGCCGCAACTTTTCGCTCGCTCTACTTCGTAGCGGTCATCGGCGCCATTCCCACCGCCTGGTTGGCCAGTCGTGCTTTACAGCTCCTGCGCGAAGGGGAGACGCTTGCGCACAAGATCGTGGCGCCCATCCTCCTCTATGTCGTTATCATGCCGGGAAGTGTTGCAGGCGCAGCACTTGGCTTGCTGGGCGGAGGAAGTGAGCGTGTGGGACAGTCTTCGGACGGAAAGGTGCTCGTCCCGGTGCGCGATTCGTCCTGCGATCTGGCGCGAAGCACGATGGGGCTCAACTCGCTTAAGCCAGCGACCTTTTTCGCACTTCTGGATGTCGGCCCGTTCGTGCTGCTCAATACTCCGCATTCGGTCGTCGCGACAGGGCATCACCGGGCCAATCTCGCCATCCGCGACACCATCGCAGGGTTTATCGGAACACCGGCAGAGGCGCTCGCGATCATCGACCGTCACGGGGCTGGTTATGTCGCGATTTGCACTGAAATTGCCGAGCCGCATGTTCTTGCTAAAGCGGGCGGCGAGGGCAGCTTCGCTGCAAGACTCCTCGCGGATAATCCGCCCGAATGGCTCGAAGAGGTTGATCTTGGTACGCCGGAAGCTTTCAAGGTCTGGCGCGTGCGCCGGGATCAGGCGGGGCGAAAGTCCATCGCGGCACCATTGATGCAATGACGCTTGCCGGTAGGGCGCGGACCATCGTTGAAGATATGCCCCAGATGGCCGCCGCAATCGGCGCAGTGCACTTCGGTGCGAGGGTATCCGATCTTGTAGTCCGTGCTGGTGCCCACTGCGCCCTTGTCGATCGGCGCCCAGAAACTGGGCCAGCCAGTGCGCGAATCGAACTTGGTCTTGGAACTGTAGAGAGCGTTCCCGCATCCGGCGCAAACGAAGGTCCCGGCGCGCTTTTCCTTGTCGAGCGGAGAGGAATAGGGGCGTTCGGTCCCTGCCTGCCTCAGCACGTAGAACTCGCTCTTGGACAATTTCTCGCGCCACTGCGCTTCGGATAGCGATATGGGGTAGCTCTTCGCCTCTGCCGGTCCTGAGCCGCAGGCGGTCAGGGCCACGAAACTGGCGGATGCGCCTGCCCAGCCGAGAAAGCTGCGGCGCGATGGTTTGTCTATCATGTCGTCATTCCGAATCATGGCGCGGTTATGGACGGCCGCACCTGAACTTACGCTTGGAACCGCCAAAAAGTTACGGTCCGGCGTAAATCAGAACTCGGTGATTTCTACTTCCATCTTGCGGAACCCGTGGACGAAGTTTGCCCGCACACGCTCCACATCACCGGCCACGTGCACCCGCATCCGGCGCTTGTGCATTTCTTCCAGCAGTACGCGCAGCTGCAATTCGGCAAGACGGGCGCCGACACAGCGATGAATGCCGTAGCCGAAAGCGATATGGCGGCGGGCGTTCTCGCGCGTGATGTCGAGCTTGTCCGGGTCCTCAAAGACCTGCTCGTCGCGATTGGCCGAGAGATACCACAAGACGACCTTGTCGCCCTTCTTGATCTGCTGACCGAACACTTCGGTATCTTCGGTGCAGGTGCGGCGCATATGCGCCAGCGGGGTCTGCATGCGGAGGCATTCCTGCACCGCGTTCGGGATCAGCGACGGGTCCTGTTCGAACAGCTTGCGCTGGTCGGGGAACTTGTCGAACGAATGGATGATTCCGCTCATCGTATTGCGGGTCGTGTCGTTGCCGCCAACGATCAGCAGCACCAGATTGCCCATGAATTCTTCCGGGCGCATCTGGTTCATCGCTTCCGAATGGATCATCATCGAAATGAGATCGTCACCCGGTTCCTTGTCGTGCGTACGTTCCACCCAGAGCGACTGGAAATAGGCCGCCATTTCGTGGAGGAAGCCCCAGCGCTGCTCGTCTAGTGCGCGGACGGTGGCGAGTTCGGTGTCGCCGGCCCAGTCGGACCAGAATGTAAGCAGGCGGCGGTCTTCCCAGGGGAAGCCGAACAGGATTGCCAGCATGCCGGTGGTCAGTTCGATCGACACCTTATCGACCCAATCGAAGACTTCGCCGCGCGGCAGGCTATCCAGCAGCTCGCCAGTGCGCTGCCGGATTTCGACTTCCATTTCGGCCATGCCGCTTGGAGTGAACTTGGGTGCGACCGTGCGGCGCTGGCCGGTGTGCTGCGGGCGGTCCATCGCGATGAACATGGGCAGTTCGCGCCGATCCACGCCGGTTTCGGCCAGCTCTTCTTCGCTCAGCCGGTTGAGGATGGTGATGCCGCCATGTTCCCAGCTGGACGAGAAAATCTCGGGCAGCGCCTCAATGTGCTGGATCGCCTTGTGCTGGACGACCGCCCAATAGGGGCCGAACGGACTTTCGGGGATGTAGTGCAGCGGCCCTGCTTCGCGCATCTCGCGGAAGATCGGGTGCCAGGTGTTATTGGCGTAGATATCGCTACGACTGACGTCCCACTTATGAGGGTGTTCAGGCCGCTCTTCGGGATGTTCGGCAAAATGCTGCGTTAACGCCCCATAGGCGGTGGGCGAAGTCCGGCATTCCGGGCGGGTTACAGCGGCAGTTGCCATGTTTCTCTCCTTGCAGCGGGCGACTCTTGCGCGGAGCCGCCTTCCTCTCGCTCACATCCTGCCCTAACTGACACCTGTGTCAATAGTGCGTTGCAAATCCGAACCTAAGTGCTGGGCGCCTCGGCGGATTGGACCAAAGCGACTGCGTTCAGGCTTTCGCTGACTTGGAGTTGCCAACCCGGCCCTTGATCGCGCGCCCTCCGGCTCCGGATTTCATGACGAGTTTGCGGAACATGCTGGAGCCGATGCGCACAAAGATCGCGACCCACAGCAATTGCCAGGCAATCGCGGCGGCGTGGGTCCACAAGACTGGCGACTGTGCGGCACGGGCGACCATCGCATAGGGTGACGAGACCGGGAACAGCACGGCAAACAGCTCGACCCCGGAACCCGGATCGCTGAGTGCGTAGGTGGCAAGGAAGAACACGGCGAGCTGCAGGATGGTCGCAGGCATCGACAGGGTCTGCACATCGCGCACCGTCGGCGCCATCGAACCGATGGTCAGGAATACCGCCCCGATCAGCAGGTAAGCCATCGCGAAATAGGTCACGAACAGCGCCACGAACAAGGGCCAGCCAACCGCCGGTACAGGGATCGGACCCATCGCGGCACTGCCCAGCGACAGGATTATTCCTGCGATCCCGCCCCATACGGCAATACCGACAAAGCTCACTCCGAGCATGGCGAAAAGCTTGCCGTAGAACACCGCTTCCATAGGAATGGCAGCCGCAAGTATCTCGATAATCTTGTTCGCCTTTTCCTCGACCAGATTGGACAGCACCATCCCGGCCAGCAGCATGGTGAGCAGGAACAGCAATGTGATCGCGCCCGTCGCCGTCGCAGTCTGCACGCTGCGCGTAGTCGCCACGCTGGTCGCGGTCGGCTGGAGCGAGATTTCGGGTAAGTCGCTCACGTCTCCGCCAGCTGCCTGCGATGCCAGCAACGCGACTTCGCCCTGCCAGCTTTCAAGGCGTTCCTGGGTGCCGCTGAGCTTCGGCTGCGCCAGCGAACCAGAAAGTACAGCGCCGAAATTGCGCGAGGTATCTGCCAGCAACACGTCGGGTTCGCGCGGTTCGTCAGCAGTGATGATCGCGATTGCGGGAAGCCGGACGGCGTCATCGAGGCGTGAATGCGCATCGGCAAACGCAGCACTTTCCACTTCGCTCAAGGCGACCGCGAGCCTTGGCGGATCAGCACTATCGGCGGCTTTCGCACCTAATGCGCCCGCCCCGATGCTGATTGCGCCGAAGAAGATCGGGCCGAGCAGGAAGAACAGGAACGCCTTGGAAAACAGAATCGCGGTAAAATCGCGCCGTGCAATGACGAGGGCTGCACGCCAGAGCGGCAAACGGCTTGCATTGTCCATCACACGGTCTCCCCGGCAGCATCTTCGTCCAGCGCACGCGCCGCGGCCTCGCCTGCAATTTCAACAAACGCATCGTGCAAGCCTGCGCGTTCGATAGACAGCGAGAGGATGCCCGCTCCGCCATCGATAAGCCGCTTCAGCAAGACTTCGATCCCGCTATCGGGGACCGGGAATGTCCAGAAATGGCCGCCATGCGTTTTCTTGTCGTGTCCGGCATCGGCGGGCAAAGCGCTGCGCCAGTCACCGTCACCATTGGCTGTTTCGAGCCGCACCTGGGCCGGAATGCGGTCCCGCGCGACATCTACCGATCCGGCGTAGGGCACACGGCCGCCCGCAATGATCGCAACATCGTCGCACAGGCGTTCGGCGTGATGTATGACGTGGGTGGAGAAGATCACCGTGGTCCCGGCGTTAGCAAGGTCGCGGATCATGACTTCGAGTTTGCCCTGGTTGATCGCGTCCAGCCCGCTGAACGGCTCATCAAGCACGACCAGTTTCGGCTTGTGAACCAGCGTGCCGAGAAGCTGGACCGTCTGCGCCATACCCTTGGAGAGTTGGCGGATCTGCCGGTCGACCGCATGGCCAAGTCCGTGGTTCTCGAGCAATTCGCGGCCCCGCCTGCGTCCTTCGTCCATCGGCAGACCGCGCAGCGCGCCCATGAAACCAATGGCCTCATCGCACTTCATCGCCGGATAAAGTCCGCGTTCTTCGGGAAGATATCCGATCAGCCGGGCGATTTCGTGCGGACGATCGTGGCCGAAAATCCGGCGCACCCCTTCGTCGGGGTCGATAATGCCAAGCAGCATCCGCAAGGTCGTCGTCTTGCCCGCACCGTTGGGACCCAGGATCCCGTAGATCGCGCCCTCGGGCACAGAAATATCGACCCCGTCCACCGCAAGTGTATCGTCGAACCGCTTGACGAGGCCATGAGCCTCGATCGCAAGTGGGGGCGAAGTCCCTGTCAGGGGTCGCGGCATGGCGTCTGGCTCGGTAAGCATATCCCAGCGTTAACCGCGTCAAGTGAACGGGAGCAACAGTAAGTTTGGTTAAGGAATCCTCATTGGCGGCGTTGCAACGCGAATTGCGCGACGAAGCGCGGGCGCTTGGCTTTGCAGCGTGCGGCTTTACCACTGCGGCCGAGGAGCCTTCGCGCACCGCTCGCCTGGAAGAATGGCTTGGCGAGGGGCGCCATGCCTCGATGGAATGGATGGAAGCCCGAAAGCAGCAGCGCGCTTCGCCGCAAGGATTGTGGCCCGAAGCCAGGAGCGTGATTGCACTGGGCATGAGCTATGCGCCAGACGTCGATCCGCTGGCCCTGGAAGGCGATCCGGAAAAGGCCCGCGTGTCCGTCTATGCGCAAGGCCGCGATTACCATGATGTCGTGAAAAAGGCCCTGAAAGCACTGGCCCGCTGGATGATCGCGCGCGAGCCGGAAAGCCAGCTCAAGGTGTTTGTGGATACGGCGCCGGTCATGGAAAAGCCGCTTGGCGAAGCCGCTGGCATCGGCTGGCAAGGCAAGCATACCAATCTGGTCAGCCGTGAACATGGGAGCTGGCTGTTCCTCGGCGCGATCTATTCGACCCTCGAATTTGCTCCCGATGTGCCCTCACAGGATCGCTGCGGATCATGCCGGGCGTGTCAGGACGCGTGCCCGACCGATGCTTTCCCGCAGCCTTATCGCCTCGATGCGGGCCGCTGCATTTCCTATCTCACGATCGAACACAAAGGTCCGATCCCGGAGGAATTTCGCGAGGCGCTGGGCAACCGGATTTATGGCTGTGACGATTGCCTTGCGGTCTGCCCGTGGAACAAGTTTGCCGACACTGCGCACCGGCATATGAAACTGGCCCCGCGCGCAAGCCTGATCGCGCCGCAGCTGGGCGAGTTTCTTGAATTCGACGATGCCGGTTTCCGCCAGTTCTTCTCGGGATCTCCGATCAAGCGGATCGGGCGGGACCGGTTCGTTCGCAACTGCCTGTATGCGGCTGGCAATAGCGGAAACGCTGCATTGCTGGGCCAGGTCGAAGCGCTGACAGCAGACACCGATCCGGTTGTCGCCGAGGCCGCGTCGTGGGCGCTGGAGCGGCTCAGAGCATCTCTTTGAGCGGGGTTTCGGTGTCCGCCAGCAGGTCCGGAGCAATTTCTGCCCGTGCTTCCACCAGCTTGCGTCCTTGCGCGTAATCGCGGGTGTTGTTGACGCAATCCAGCGCGATCACGCAGCCTTCCTTCAGGTAGATGAGGCTGAATTTCCGGTCCGCCGGATCGCCGCGCAGGACGCAGGCATCATGACCGGCTGAAATGCCGACGGTCTGGAGGCGCAAATCGTACTGATTCGACCAGAACCACGGCACGGCGTCGTAATCCTGCTTGTCGCCCATGATCGCCTTGGCTGCGACGGTCGCCATGTCATTGGCATTCTGCACCGACTCCAGCCGGATGACTGCATTGTCGGCATAGGGGTTCGCATGCGCCGCGCAGTCGCCGATCGCATAGATATCGTCGAGCGAAGTGCGCCCGAATGTGTCGACATCGACGCCGTTGCTGCCTGCCGCACCTGCCGCGATCAGGGGGCCGACCGAAGGCACGATGCCGATGCCTGCAATGACGACGTCGCATGCGATCGTTTCGCCGCTGCTCAGCGTCACGCCGGTCACACGCTCGCCGTCGCCTTCGATGCGTTCAACACCGGTTTTGAGCCGCAGGTCGACACCGTGCGCGCGGTGTTCGGCAGCGTAGAAATCTGAAAGCTCTTCGCCCGCAACCCGCTTCAGCACACGGTCGAGCATTTCGACAACGGTAACCTGACAGTCCAACTTGCGCAGCACGGCCGCAGCTTCAAGGCCGATATAGCCTGCGCCAACGATGACCGCGCGCTTCCCGCCGGATCCGATGTCCTCCTTCAAGGCATCGGTATCGCGGCGTCCGCGTATCGTATGCACTCCGGCAAGGTCAGCGCCGGGGCAGGACAAGCGGCGCGCATCGCCCCCGGCGGCCCAGATGAGCTTGCGATAAGTGACCCTGGTGCCGTCCGACAGCGAGATAGTGTGGGTCTGCGGATCAACCTCGTTCGCATTTGCACCAAGTCGCAACGTAATGCCGCGGTCCGTCCAGAACTTCTCCGGTCGGATAAGGATCTTCTCGAACGGCTTTTCTCCCGCGAGATAATCCTTCGACAAGGGCGGGCGTTCGTAGGGCGGATTACGGTCGCGGCTGACCATGAGGATGCTGTCCTCATGCCCGGCCTGACGCAGTGCGATGGCCGCCTGCGCGCCCCCGTGGCCTGTCCCAACAATTACGATGTCGTAATGGTCCATGGGGTGCAGGGCTGGCGTTAAACGGCGGTTTGGTCAAGCAAATCGCGCAGCCATCAACGCCTTGCTCAGCGCGCCAGCAGATTGCGGGCCATGCTGGCAATCTGGGCGAGCATAGCCGGAGCAACCGGTGTCTGTGACTGGGCGCGGTCCACCATCGAACGGAATTGCCGCACGGCCGTAGCGTGATCAGCTTCCCATGCTGCCACCACTGCGGGCATATCTTCCTTCGCCCCTTTGCGCCGGGACAGCCGGCGAAGCAGTTCGAGCCGCATCTGCTGGAAATCGCGGGCGATGCCCGAAACCAGGAGGCGTTCCCACACGTCCGACGGGTTCATCACGGCGGCAGTGCCCTGAGCCCAGTCAATGCCCAGGCTAGCGCCGAGGTCCGAGAAGCCCTTGGTCAGCGGCTCCGGATCGATTTCGGTATCGGCAGCCAGCTTGGCAAGGCCGACCGAACCGTCCAGGTCGAACACATGGGTGATGCGCGATGCCATGGCATCGGGTGCCCCGGCATCGGTGAAGGTCTGATGCAGGCGGTGCGACTGCGATTTCAGTTCGTTGCCGAGCAAACGGTCGGTCGACTCGACCAGCAATTCCACGTTCGTGCCAAGCTCTTCGACCATCTTGGAGGGTTGGACCCGCCCGGCGCCGGTGCGCAGCACGTCGGACATCAGGTTGGCGCTCGCCGCCGCGAGACGGTCGAACAACAGAAGCCGGGCGGATTCTTCCATCTTGGCCGTTTCAAGCTCGGCCCAGAAGGTGCGCAAATCGAACAGGTGCGCAACGGCAACGAATGCACTGGCAACCTCGGAGAGTTGGACGCCCTCTTCTTCGGCCAATTCGAACGGATGGATAATGCCGAGCCGGTTGACCATCGCATTGGCCAGCTTTGTCGCGATAATCTCGCGCCGCAGGCGGTGGTTCTCGATCTGGCTGCGGAATTTTCCGCGCATCGGTTCGGGGAAGCTGCGGATCAGCAGGTCTTCCAGGATTGGATCATCGGGCAGGTCGCTGTTCTCGATCGCGTCCTGCAGCACCAGCTTGGTGGTCGACAACAGTACGGCGAGTTCAGGCCGGGTAAGCCCGGTCCCGTCGGCAGCGCGGCGCTGCAGGGTCTGGTTATCAGCCAGCCCTTCGGTCCGGCGATCGAGATCTCCGCTGTCTTCGAGCGTATCGATCAGGTGCAATTGCGAGGCCATTGCCCGGGCGCCGCCGATCTTCGCAATCGACAGTGCCAGCGCCTGCAGGCGATTGTCTTCCAGGACGAGGTCCGAAACCTCGTCGGTCATGGATTCCAGCAACTCGACACGCTTGGGCTCGGACAAGCGTCCTGCGCGCTTGGCAGCAGCCAGCGCGATCTTGATGTTGACTTCGTTATCTGAGCAATCGACCCCTGCCGAATTGTCGATGAAGTCGGTGTTGCAGCGCCCACCGTTCAGGGCGAACTCGATCCGGCCCGCCTGTGTCACTCCAAGATTGGCGCCTTCGCCGATGACCTTGGCGCGCAGTTCGTTTCCGTCGACGCGCAGAACATCGTTCGAAGGGTCGCCGACCTGGACGTTATTCTCGCTGCTGGCCTTGATGTAGGTACCGATGCCGCCGAACCAGATCAGGTCGACCGGCGCCTTCATGATCGCGGAGATCAGCGCTTCGGGCTCGATGTCGTCCTGATCGATGCCGAGCACGCCCTGCATCGTTTTAGACAGCTTGATCGTCTTGGCATCGCGGGCGAACACCCCGCCGCCGCGTGAGATCAGGTCTTCATCGTAGTCCGCCCAGCTTGACCGCGGCAGATCGAACAGACGCTTGCGCTCTTTCCAGCTCTTGGCCGGATCGGGGTTGGGATCGAGGAAGATGTGCCGGTGGTCGAATGCTGCGACCAGCTCGATCGCTTTCGACAGCAGCATCCCGTTGCCGAAGACATCGCCCGACATATCGCCGCAGCCGACCACCTCGATGGGATCGGTCTGGACGTCGACGCCCATCTCGAGGAAGTGGCGCTGGACACTGACCCAGCCGCCCTTGGCGGTGATCCCCATCGCCTTGTGGTCGTAGCCCTTCGAGCCGCCGGACGCGAACGCATCGTCGAGCCAGAAATCGCGGTCTTCGGCAATGGCATTGGCCACGTCGGAAAAGCGCGCCGTGCCCTTGTCGGCGGCGACCACGAAATAGGGATCGTCGCCATCTGTGATCACGACACCTTCAGGATGCACAACCTTGTCATCCACGATGTTGTCGGTGACCGAAAGCAGGGTGCGAATGAAGACTTCGTAGCTTTCCTGCCCTTCGGCAGCCCATGCATCGCGATCGATCGACGGGTCGGGCAACTGCTTGGGATAAAAGCCGCCCTTCGCACCGGCAGGAACGATCACCGCGTTCTTCACGCGCTGCGCTTTCATCAGGCCGAGGATTTCGGTGCGGAAGTCGTCTCGTCGGTCGGACCAGCGCAGGCCGCCGCGAGCGACCGGACCGGAGCGCAAATGGATGCCTTCGACGCGCCGCGAATACACGAAGATTTCGCGCCATGGCACGGGCTTCGGCAGGCCGGGCACCAGCGAACTGTCAATCTTGAACGCCAGCGCCTCGTTTGCCGCCGGAGCGAACACATTGGTGCGCAGGATGGCGTCGATCAGCGAGTTGTACAGGCGCAGCAGGCGGTCGTCGTTGATCGCCTTGACCCGCGACAATGCGCGCCGGATGGTCTCACGCGCATTGTTCACCGCCTCATCGCGGCCATTGCCGAATTCGGGGTCGTGACGAGCGGTGAACAGGTCGATCAGTGCGCGGGTAATTTCGGCCGACTTGGCCAGCGCATCGACGACGGTATAGATCGTGAAACCCATGCCAACCTGCCGCAGGTAGCGGTAGAAAGCGCGCAGCCAATCGGTTTCGCTCGCATCGAGGCCCGCTTCGACCACGAGCCGGTTGAATACGTCATTCTCGGCGTGACCATTAAGGACCGCGCTGATTGCCGTTTCGATTCCGGCAGAGCGTTCGACCAGGTCTTCTGCATCGATCCCCGGCGCAAGCTGCAGCGCAAAGTCATGGATCGTGCCGAGGCGCCCCTCTTCCAATACGGTGGGCATTTCGGAGCGGACGTGAAAGCCGAAGTTTTCGAGTGCGGGGACCGCATCGGACAGTGGCAGGCTGCCTTCTGCCTGATACAGTTTGAGGCGCAGGCATCGTTCGTTGTCGCGCTCGCACAGGTAAAGCCGCGCGCCGCGGTGCGGTGCTTCTTCTTCGTTGTCGGAATGAATGCCGAGCGCGCGCAGGCTGGCAATGTCTTCAGCGGCTTCGCGGGGGCCGAAGCGGGCGCGGTAGGCGGGGGGGAAGGCATCGGCGAAGCGCATGGCAAGCGCAGCGGCGCGGCCTTTTTCCTCAAACGACAGCAGTTCGTTCTCGACCGCCTCGCCCCAGCCGCGCAGCAGTGTCTGCAATTGCTGTTCGAGCGCTTCTTCATCAGGAGACTGCGCGCCTTCACGAATGTCGAGCACGAACCGCAACATGGCGAGATTGCCGCCTTCGACCTCGAGGCTCCAGTCGAGCAGCTTTGCCTTGGCGCTGTCTTCCAGCAGCGAAACGATTTGCATGCGGACCTGCGTGGACAGCATGTCGCGCGGAAGCCAGACGAAGGCGAACAGGTGGCGGGCCAGCGGGGCTTCGACCAATGCCAGGCGCGGGCGCGGGCGGTCGACCAGGCTCATCATCGTGGTCGAAACGCGCGCCGTGTCGGATTCCGAGAACCCGATCACGAGGTCATGGGGTAGCGCGGTCAATGCATGCACCAGCGCCTTGCCCGCATGGCCGGTTTCGTCGAATTTCAGATTGTCGCGAATACTGTCGAGACGGGTGCGCAAGATCGGAACGCTGCGCGGGGGCGAAGCAAGCGCGGCGCTGGTCCAGACGCCGGCATGAACTGACAACGCAGTGACCTTTTTACCATCGCGCAGCGGCACGATGAACAGGTCGAGCGGGACGTGGCGATGCACGCGCGAGACATGGTTGGCCTTGATGATCAGCGGTGTGCGCGCCTCGCCCTTGCCCTCGAACCAGGCGAAAGCGCGGTCGTAACTGGCGTCGACCAGCAACTCGCTCGACGAGGTCCGGCAGATACCCTGCTGATCCTGTTGCGAACCATCCTTGTTGCGAACGACATGGCCGAGCTGCGTCAGCATTCCGGAATTGAGCCATTCGAGCAGGGCCGCGCCCTCTTCGTCATCAATTCGCTTGATGTCGGCGGCCATTGCTTCTTGCAGCTTGGGCCAATCGCATACGGCGGCCCGCACATCGACAAGTGTCTCGCGCAGTGTTTCCTCGATCGCCTGGCGGCGCTTGGCATCGACGCGCGGTGCCTCGAGATAGATCATCGATTCCCAGAACGCTTCGTCCGGTTCGCCTTCGCGGATTTCCTTGAGCGCGCCATCTGCGCTGCGCTCGACCGGGACGACAGGGTGGATCAGCCGGTCGATGGCAAGCCCCATCGCTGCCACTGCTGCTGCGGTCGAATCCACGAGGAAGGGCATATCGTCATTGATGATCGCGATGCGGGTATAGCGGCGGTCGTCGCTGATCGATTCGATCGCGATCGCCGGTTCACCAAGACGGCGCTGAACAGCGGTTTCCGCAAGAAAGCTGGCGGCCTCTTCGAGATAATGCTCGTCGAAGGGAGTATCGCCCGGCAGTAGCGAATCGCGCATATGCTGCGCCAGCGCTTTTGCGTGGGTTTTGATGGACTTGCTGCTGCTCGAACCCATGAACGTCTCTCGCTTAAGGCGTGCGATCATTTCGCAGCCGAGTAATATTGCATCTTCGGGCGTTACCCGTTCGCAGCGCGATTAGGCCTGTTGAAGCGCCCCCGCAAGGCTCGCGAAAAGGAATTTTGCAAACGTATGCGCGCTTAGGTGCCGTAGCGTCCAAGAAGGGTTTTTAAGCCAGCGCGGACATCACGCTTTCGAGCGAGGCTATGCGCGCTTGCGGATCGTACGTGGGTCCCGCGAAAATGATCTCGTCGGCACCTGTCCGTTCGGTGAAAGCGCGGATCGTCGATGCGCATTGAGCAGGGGTGCCGATGGCACTGGCCTGGCCGATGTGCGCAAGCATGGCCTGCGCCGCCGGGGGCAGTTGGTCACGGTATCCCGCGATTGGTGGTTTCAACTTCGACGGGGTGCCCGTGCGCAGCGCCACGAAGGCTTGCATTTGCGATGTCGCCAGAGTTTCCGCCTCGGTTTCGCTGTCTGCACAAAATAGGTTCATCGCCGCCATCACATATGGTTTTTCCAGCGCCTCGGACGGCTGGAAATTACGGCGATAAACTTCCAGCGCGCTATCGAGATGGTCCGGTGCAAAATGGCTGGCGAAGGCGTATGCCATGCCCAGCCGGGCCGCCAGCTGCGCGCCGAACAGGCTCGAGCCCAGCATCCAGAATTCCGGCTTTGCCCCCAGCCCCGGAGTAGGGTGGATGGAGGTCCCCCCTGCCATGAAGGCCTGCAATTCGGCGACATCCTGCGGAAACATTTCCGCCGCGCGGTGGAGATCCTTGCGCAGCGCTCGCTGTAGTTCCGGCCCGGCCCCCGGCGCTCGCCCAAGGCCAAGATCCACCCTACCGGGGAACAGCGCATCGAGAGTGCCGAACTGTTCGGCGATCTGGAAGGGAGTGTGGTTGGGCAGCATGATCCCGCCCGATCCGATCCGGATCGTGCTGGTTGCGTTGCCAATATGGGCCAGCACGACCGAAACGGCGCCGCCGGCTACACCTTCCATCGCGTGATGCTCTGCGACCCAATAGCGATTGCAGCCTGCTCGTTCGGCTGCCTGGGCCAACGCGGCGGCGGCAGAGAAGGCTTCGGGCAGCGTCCCGCCTTCGCGGACAGGAACCAGATCGAGGACGGAATAAGCGGTCATTCGCTTGCGTCTAGCTGGCTGAGGTACGTGCGCGCCTGTTCGGCTTGCGGGCTGTCCGGTGCAACTTCGAGCACTGAATTGAAGCTGCCACGCGCATCGAATTCGCGGCCTGACAGTGCTGCAATCACTCCCGCTTCCAGCCCGACCTGCGCGCTTCGCGGAGACAGCAGGGCGGCACGTTCAATCTGTTCCTCCGCCTCGCCCAGACGCGACAGGCGGCGCGATAGCGTTGCGGAAAGCAGCCAGGCCTGGGGATCATCACCATCGGCCTCTCGCGCTTCGGTCAGGGCAGCGGCTGCATCTTCAGGGCGATCAAGCCGGACAAGGACGCGGGCAAGGTCGACGCGCAGGTCGGCGGCCAGCGCACCGTCACCAGCCGCCAGCGCTTTCCCGCCTGCCCGGTCGAGCAGGTCCAGCGCGCTGTCGAGATCTTGCTGCGATAACGCCGCATTGCCTGCCATTGCTGTCAGGCGCGCCGAATAGGCGAGATTATCGACAGGAGCCTCAGCGCTTGCGAGTTCAAAGATCTCGCGGGCCTCGCTCAGCCGTCCCAACTGGACCAGCGCGAGTCCGAGGCAGTGGGAGGACTGCGCCATTTCGAGATCAGTCGATGCAGTCTCGCGCCACGCCTGCGCATAATCGAGCGCAGCCTGCGGCGTGTTCGCTGCCTGCCTGAGGCATGAGCCGAGACGCGCTGGCGCGACCGGATCGGCAGCGCCTTCGCGCGGCGGGCGGTCGGCCAGTTCCTCGGGAATTCCCGGCATGGCGCCGGTACTGGGATTGGGTCCGACCTGCATCAAGAGCAGGGCAAGAGAGGCGGTGAGCAAAGTCATTGGCTATCCAGATCTTCGAGCAGGCCGCCAACTGTCCGCAGCAGCAGTGCAATATCCTGCGGCCGCGAAAGGCGGTGATCGCCATCCTTGATATAAGTGAGTTGAACGGCATCCGAACGTAGCGCTGCCGCCAGCTTCTCGCTGATTTCCCAAGGCACATCGGCATCCTTCTTGCCGTGAAGGAGGCGGACGGGTGCATCGATCGCAATTTCGCCGGCCAGCAGCCGCTGGTCCTGGCCGTCGATCCAGAAACCGGAATGCATGGGCGTAGGCTCTGGTCCATATGGATTTTCGTCTAGGACAGTTTCGCCTTCTGACAGTCTTGCCTTGTCTTCGGCCGTTCGCCCCCAGTCCGTGAAGTCAGGCGCAGACGCGATGCCGACGATGCCCGCCAGCCTGTCTCCCAGCGCAAGGCCGACCAGCAACATCAGCCAGCCGCCCATCGACGAGCCGATAACGACGATCTCGCCCTTGGTCCTGGCCTCGATCAGGGCAATCACCTCGTCACGCCAGCGGGAGAGGGTGCCGTCGGCAAAGTCGCCTTCGCTTGCGCCGCATCCGGAATAGTCGAGCAGCAGGCAGGCGCGGCCCTGACCCTCACTCCAATCGAACAGCGCGGTCGCTTTGCCGCCCTCCATGTCGGACATATAGCCCGGAAGGAATACCAGCGTCGGCCCGCTCCCTTCGGAGAAGCGGTAGGCGATCTTGCGCCCGTCGGGCATTGCGTGGAACTGCGTCTGGCTCATGGTGCAATGCTGTCGCGCCGCGCGCCCTTCAATGCAAGCCTAGAAGAATTCGAACTCTTCAACGTCCGGGTCTTCGGCGCACATCGACTTGATCGCTTCGAATTCCTCATTGGTCAGGACCGGCTTGAAGCTCTTGCCCTCAGCGGCCTTGCGATAGGCGCGGGCACGTTCACCGGGGCCCGGATGGCTGGCGATCCAGCCGACCACGCTGTCCTCGGCATCTGCGTCGTCGCCATCTTCGTCGTCATCGCTGCTGCTTTTCCCGCCGAGCCGTTCGAAGAATGCCGCCGCGCCCAACGGCGAGACGTCGCTTTCCGCCATCCGGGCGCGCGAATATATATCCGCCTCGCGCTCGGCATCGCGGGAATAGCCCATCGAGGCGAGGCCGAAGACAGTGTCGCCGACACCCGAATTCGCGCCTGACAGCAGGATCGAGAGGCCAAACTGGCGCAGCAAAGCGGTCATCACGTGACGTTCGCGGACATGGCCGACTTCATGGCCCAGGACGCCCGCGAGCTCTTCCGGTGTTTCTGCTTGCTGGACGAGCCCGTCGAACAGCATCACCCGCCCTCCCGGGACGGCGACCGCATTGACCATGTCGATATTGGCTACGTTTGCGCGGACCTGTTCTTCTGCCGGATCAACCGCGTCGAGCAATTTGGCCATCGCCGCATCTCCGGCAGGCGTGCTGCACATGCGCCCGCCGAAATCGCCGATCATGGCATCGCCCAGATTGCGCTCCCAACTGACGGGCACGCGGGGGCCGAGCCATTCGGGTGCCGTCATGAACAGGGCAACCGCGGCAATGCTGACGGCTGCAAAGGCCGCCGCCGCCTTGCCGAGGCCCAGCTTGTCCACCCAGGCGCCGTAGGTGGCCTTGGCAGGCAGGTGCGCCGCGATACCGGGCGGAATGTCGGACGGAAGGATGAGCCGGAAATCCGGTTCGCTCGTCCTGCGATAGACCTTCTCTCCGCCCCGCTCCTCGCCCCAGGTCAAGTCGCCGAAAGGCACGTCCATGACACTGGTCGGCGAGGTGAGACTGAGAGATTGCCCTCCATCCCACACGGCCACGCCCTCGTGGCGGACCGCATTGTGGCCATCGTACCACTGCGCAGCGAGTTGGAAGGCATCGTCATGCATGTCAGATGGCGCCGATATCGAATGCGTCGAGGAGACCTTCGCCGTGCTTGGCGGTCGCCGTGGTCGACTGCGTCAGATCGTCGAGCAGGATTTCGCCGCCGGCTTCCATGTGCGTCATGAAGAATTTCCAGTGACGATAGCTCAGGAAGATGAAGCCGATGCCCAGTGTGAACACTACGAGCAGGACATCGCCGATAAGCAGCTTCACCCAGTCCATCGTCGATGCTTCGAAGCTGAACCGCAAATCGCCCCAGCTCGTTGCGCCGACGACTTCGCGGTAGAATTTGGCGTAGAATGCAACGGCGATCAGTCCCAGGCCGAGGTAGAAGAACAGCACCAGGCCGACAATCATCGCAATTCCGCCAATCGCCGCGCCATCTTCTCCGCCAATTCCATAGCCCGCCAAGGCGCCGGTCGCGCCGGCGACCAGTGCGCCGATGAAGAAGATGAACGGCGACAGGTAGAACAGCAGGAAGCGCGCAAACACATTGGCGCTTTCCGCATTCGCATCGAATTCGTGCGGGCCGAAGCTCATCTTTCTCATGCGCTCGTTCCACAGGCTGGTCATCGACCACGGAAAAAGCAGGCCAATCGTCAGATAACTGACAATGGTCTTCCAGGAGTATGAAAAGCCATAACCGAAGCCCTGATCATTGCTCCCCCCGCGGATCCCGCGCCACCGGGTGCGCGAAAGGCGGTAGCGAAGCGCACGGAACCGGGCGAGGCCGGTCAGGAACAGGATGCCGATAAACAGGGCAAATGTGGAGGCAGCCGCAACGGCTTCGTAGCCGCGCGCGATCAGTGCTTGCTGGACAAAGCTGAACATCGACAGCGGCAAGACGAAGAGAACGAGGACCAGCAGGAAACCGATAAACAGCTCTTTGCCGGTGCCGGTCCATTCAAGCCGTTCATCGACGAAGCGGCTGTGCGCCCACAGATATTGCCGTTCGCGCGTGGTTGCCCAGAAACGGTAAATTCCCAACGTCACGATGGTCAGCAAGAGGTTGGGAAATGCGATCTTCGCGAATTCCTGCCACGTGCCATCGAAACCGAAGGCGCTTTCCGCCTCGATATCAGTCTGTTCCATATTAAGGTTGCGACCCCCCGGTCCTTAAATAATTGAATTGAACACCCGTCGAATTCGCATTCTTCAAAGCGGGGAGGTCACAAGTCAAGCGCGGGTATCAGCCGCGTAGGAATATCTCTTCTATTTGTGTCTCGAAGACATCGGCGATTCGAAACGCCAACGGTAGGGAAGGATCATACCGGCCGGTTTCGATTGCATTGACCGACTGGCGGCTGACTTCGAGCAGGTCGGCGAGATGTTGCTGGCTCCAGTCGCGTTCGGCGCGGAGGATCTTGAGGCGGTTCTTCACAGTGCGCCCCACGAACCGTAACTGATCTTGTTGGATGCCGCGCCCACGAATTGGCCGAAGAACCAGGATACCGCGAACCAGTAGGCATCGATATGCGGCACCACGTTGGATGCCTCGAGAAAACCCCAGATCGTGGCGAAGCTCAGCGCCAGGGCAGTGGCAATCAGTGCCTGCCGGACGATCAGCATGCGCATGAATTCATCGGTCTCCTCGATGATGAGGCGGCCAATTGCCCAGAAGATGCCGATCAGCGCCAGTCCCGGCAGCACCGCCAGTCCGGCGCGCATGGCGATGGGCGGATCGGTATCCTTCAGCACCATGACCTGAAACGCGAAGACCAGCAGATATGCCGAGCTGAAGATCGCGACGCGCTTGATATAGCGGCGCTGCGCCTCGCCCTTCGCCCCGCACGCTGATTTGTTTCCTGCAACCCGCATCGCCTGAAAGAACAGGGCAGCCGGGACAATCATCAAAATCAGCGTAGTCGATGTATTGATCGCGTCGGTCAGCGCCAGGCCCATGACCGCGCCAAATGCCGCGAAGGTCAGGCCGGTCCAGAACGGGACCGATTTCGTGAAACCGGCTTTCTGCTGCGCATTCATGGCCGCACCCGCTTCAGAAGACTGCAGGAACGATCACGATGCAGCCAAGCACCGGGGAACAGGGCGAGGAGGAGAAAGGGCGCAATTTGCGCTGCCTCCTGTGGAACGATGCCGGCCACGGCCAGCAGCGCAATTCCAATGATCGATGCTGCGAGCAACAGGCTTGCGTGGATCTGTTTCATGACAAGTCTCCTTTTCTTGGTGTAAAGGACATTTGTCATATCAATTCTTAGATGTCAAGTGAGCTTTCCAAAGTGGAGCGGGTGCTTGTCATAATTTATCGAGAGACTTGTCATTCTCCTGCCATCCGGCGCAGTCATGGCGTGAGAGAGAGGACTTGCCGCATGACCCAAACCCAGCCGCCTGCAATTTCACCGATACTGCCGCTCGACCGGCGGAACCTGCTCAAGGGCGGGGCGCTCGGTTTGGGTCTGGCGGCAACGCCACTTTCGGCCACAGTCAGCAAGGGTGGTTTCACCCACGGTGTGGCGAGCGGAGAGCCGGGACGGGAGCGGGTGCTGCTGTGGACGCGCTTTGCGGCCGACCGGGAAACCCGTCTCGTGTGGGAAATCAGCGAGACCACGTCGTTTGCGTCCCCTCATGCGGCGGGCGAAACTGTGGCGAGCCCGGCAAATGATGGCTGTGTGAAACCGTGGGTAGAAGACCTCAAACCGGGGCGCTGGTATTACTATCGCTTCGTCGCACCCGGCGGGGAAGTTTCCGACATCGGACGCACCCGCACCTTGCCGGAAGGCCCGACCTCGCGCTGGCGCATGGCGGTGTTTTCCTGTTCGAACATCGGGTTCGGCTGGTTCAACGCATATGCTCATGCCGCCGGTACGAACGAGTTCGACTGCGCCCTGCACCTCGGCGACTATTTCTACGAATATGGTCCCGGCACCTATCCGTCGGAAGGAGAATGGCTGGGCGACCGTGCCTCGCTCGACCCGGCGTCAGAGATCATTGCGCTGGCCGATTACCGGGCGCGCTATGCCCAGTATCGCAGCGATCCGGACCTGAGGCGTCTCCACCAGGTCTATCCGATGATCTGCGGCTGGGACGATCACGAAAGCGCGAACGACAGCTGGAAGGACGGCGCGCAGAACCATCAGCCCGATAGCGAAGGCGAATGGAGTGTGCGCAAGGCCGCGGCAATCCGCGCCTACCGCGAATGGATGCCCGTTTCGGACGCGCCCTGGGCCGCTTATGAAGTCGGCGATCTGGCCACCCTGTTCCGCCTGGAAACGCGGCTGTCGGCCCGCTCCGAGCAATTCGATTACGGCAAGCTGCTGCGCGGGATGACTTCCCCCGAACAGGGTGTCGCAGCGCTGACCGCGTTCCGCGAAGAGACATACCGCGACCCCTCTCGCGAAGTGCTGGGCCAAGACCAGCAGGCCTGGCTGGCTGACGGGCTTATGCGGTCCAGCAAGGGCGGAACGACGTGGCAGGTGCTTGTCCAGCAGGTGTTGATGGGCAAAACGGCCTCGGCAACTTCGCTTACCGACAGCCTGCCCGATGGACTTCCCGATTTCATCATGCGCCGCATTGTGGCGGGCGCCATCGCTTCACGCGCCGGATTGCCGCTGAACATGGATGCGTGGGACGGCTATCCAGCCGCGCGCGAGCGCCTCTACGAGGCCGCGCTTGCCGCCGATGCCAATCTCGTCAGCCTGGCCGGCGACACGCACAATGCGTGGGCTTTCGACCTTGCTCATTGCGATCAGCAGGTTGGCGTGGAATTTGGCGGTCAGTCGGTCAGCTCGCCGGGTTTCGAAGGGTTTCTTCCGCAGATTGCGCCCGATGACGTTGCGGGCGCTCTGGTCCAGCGCAACCCCGAGCTGAAGTGGATGGATTCCGCGCGGCGCGGCTACATGGCGGTCGAACTTACACCCACCCGTGCCACCAGCGAATACCGGTTCCTGTCCAGCGTGCGCGAAAAGGGAGCTGGGGTGGTCGCTACCAAGCGTATCTCTACCCTCGCCGGGGCGCGGACACTCGATATCGGTTGAGCTTTCGGCCCCTCGGCGCTATCTCGTTTCCCATGATGCAAGCTTGCTTCACGGCCACGACTACCACCACCCCGGGTTCCCGGGGGCGGGTGCGCGCGGCCTGACGCAGCGCTCCGCCGCCCGGTTTCGGGCGGTGCGGTGTCAGCCTCCCGAAATCGCAGCTACAGTGACACCGCCCTTCCGGTGCGCGCTCCATTGTGGCAGGGCGCCCGGAAACGAGACGGAATGCGAGTGACATGACGGAACTGCTCAAGATCAGCCTGCCCGATGGTTCGGTGCGTGAAATGGAAGAAGGCTCCACGCCTGCCGATGTCGCGGCCGCTATCGGCCCGGGCCTGGCGAAGGCCGCGATCGCAGCGCGCGTCGACGGCGAACTGCGGGACATCAACCGCCCCTTCGAAGGCGACGCCGAATTGGCGCTGGTCACCGCGCGCGATGAAGACGACGCTCTGGAACTGGCGCGGCATGATTTCGCGCATGTCCTTGCAGAGGCCGTGCAATCGCTGTTCCCCGGAACTCAGATCACGTTCGGCCCGGCCACGGACGACGGCTTTTACTATGACGTGAAAGCCCCCGACACGCGCGACCCGTTCAGCATCGACGATCTTCCTGCGATCGAGGAAGAGATGCGCCGCATCATCAAGGCCGACAAGCCGCTTACGCGCGAGGTCTGGAGCCGCCAGCAGCTGATCGAGAAATGGGAAGCGGACGGCGAAAGCTTCAAGGCCGAGTGGGCCAGGGAGCTTCCCGAGGGCGAAGAGCTGACTGTTTACCGTTCTGGCGAAGACTGGCTCGACATGTGCCGCGGTCCGCACCTTGCCAGCACGGGCAAGCTTGATCCGGACGCTTTCAAGCTGACCCGCGTGGCCGGCGCATACTGGCGCGGCGATCAGAACAATCCGCAGCTGACACGCATCTATGGCACGGGCTGGCTCAACAAGAAGCAATTGAACGCGCACCTCACGCGGCTTGAAGAAGCCGCCAAGCGCGATCACCGCAAGCTGGGCCGCGAAATGGACCTGTTCCATCTGGCCGAAGAGGCACATGGCAGCGTCTTCTGGCATCCCAACGGGTACATGATCTGGCGCGAGTTGGAGGCTTACATGCGCCGCAAGATGGACGCCTCGGGCTATCAGGAAATCAAGACGCCGCAGCTGATGGACGTGCGCCAGTGGGAGCAATCCGGGCACTGGGGCAAATATGCCGAGAACATGTTCGCCGTGCCCGACATGGTGCCCGAAGTGGACGAGCTGGGCGATGGCCCCGCCGCACCTTCGGTCGCACCCGATGCCGACTGGATGGCGATCAAGCCGATGAACTGCCCGGCCCATGTGCTGGTCTTCAAGCAGGGTATCACGTCTTACCGCGACCTGCCGATCCGTCTGGGCGAAATGGGCTGCTGCCACCGCAACGAACCGCATGGCGCGCTGCATGGCCTGATGCGCGTGCGCCAGTTCACGCAGGACGATGCACACATCTTCTGCACGGAAGCCCAGGTGGTCGAAGAAGTCCGCGCCTTCTGCAAGCTGGCGGACAGCGTCTACCGCGACTTTGGTTTCAGCTACCACGTCAAGCTCGCCCTGCGGCCTGAGAAACGGTTCGGCAGCGAATCGGATTGGGACAAGGCCGAGCAGGAACTGCGCGATGCCGTTGCCGAAGCGGGCATGGCGAACGAGGAATATGGCTGGGAAGAGCTGCCCGGCGAAGGCGCGTTTTATGCGCCGAAGCTGGAATGGCACCTGACAGATGCCATCGGCCGCACATGGCAGGTCGGCACGATCCAGGGCGACCGCGTGCTGCCCGACCGCCTCGATGCGACATACATCGGGGAAGACGGCGACAAGCATCGCCCGGTCATGCTGCACCGCGCAATTTTCGGCTCCTACGAACGTTTCATCGGCATCCTGATCGAACATTTCGCAGGCCGCCTGCCTGTATGGCTTGCCCCGACGCAGGCCGTTGTGGCGACCATCATTTCGGACGCCGACGGTTACGCCAATGAAGTAACAGCGAAGCTCAAGGCAGCAGGCATCCGCGTGGAAAGCGATCTGCGCAACGAGAAGATCAACTACAAGGTGCGCGAGCATTCCGTAGCCAAGATCCCGCACCTGCTGGTTGTCGGCATGCGCGAAGCCGAAGAAGGCACGGTCGCGGTCCGCACACTCGGCCAGCAGCACCAGAAGGTGATGCCGCTCGATGAAGCGATCGCCATGCTCAAGGCCGAAGCCACCCCGCCGGATCTGCGCGACTAACGTGGAATAGATGCCGCTGCTCGACGCATTTGACACGGCGCAGATCGCGGCGGCGTTGCTGGCGGCGTTCGGCTCGGCCTTCATTCGCGGGCTGACCGGGTTCGGCATGGCGATCATCCTCGTGCCGATCCTGGCGCTGGCGCTAGTGCCGATCGAGGCGGTCCTGCTCACCAATTTCCTGTCGCTGTTCATCGGCCTGTCGCAAATCCGCCGGCTGGTGCGCGGGGCAGAGCGATCGGCCTGGATCATCGCTGCCCTGGTAGCGGTGGGGGCACCTCTGGGATTGTTTGCCCTGAGCGTGACGGGCATCGATGCCGCGCGGATCGTGATCGCATTCATCGCTTTGTCTGCCTTCGGAGCCGTCCTTCTGCCGCGGCGCGGCGCACTGGCACATGGGCCGGTAACGACAAGCGGCGTTGGCTTGCTGAGCGGGTTGATGACGGGTTACGCGGGAATGCCCGGCCCGCCGGTCGTGCCGTATTATGTCGGCCGCGATATCCCGCGCGAAGTGACCAAGGCTTCGATGATGCTGGTGTTCACTCTCGCGTCTGCGGCGGGCCTCGTGTCGGGCGCGGCGCTGGGCGTGCTCGACTGGCAGCTTCCCTGGCTCGCGGTACTGCTGTTCCCGGCCATCCTGCTGGGCAATTGGGCGGGCGACAAAGCGTCGGGCAGGATCGAAGACCGCGTCTGGCGGCTGTGTGTAGGGCTGGTCCTTGGCGGGGCAGCAATCGCTGCAATGGCGAAAGCTTTCGGATGATCCTAGGCCTAGCTGCCAGCGCGCTGACCCTTGCTGCCGTGACGGCGCTCGTCGCCGGTTTCGTGCGCGGGTTAGCCGGGTTCGGCCTCTCGGTCGTTATGGTGCCAGTGCTGGCACTTACCATTGCGCCGAAAGAGGCGGTGCTGGTTGGCAATGTCTCGCTGTTCCTGATCGGCCTCACCGATATCGGCAGGGTCCGGCGTGAAGCCGACCGGTCAGCGATCCCGGTAACGCTGCTGGCGATTGCCTGTATGCCGCTGGGCCTGTGGGCACTTGTCGCGCTGAGCGCGGATTGGGCGCGTTTGCTGATCGCGCTCGTGTCGCTCGGCGCATTCGTGCTCGTGGTGATCCCGCTGGGCAGGATCGCCATGCCGCGCCATCCTGCGATGGGATTGTCCGGCTTCTTCACCGGCTTTTTCGGCGGTTTTGCGGGGATGCCCGGACCCGGGATGGCACCGTTCTATTTGCGCGGACGGCTGCCCCCACGTGAGGCGCGTGCCTCAATGATGGCGATATTCCTCGTCCTGACGCCGCTGTCCTCCGCGCTGTTTATCGCGCTTGGTGTCGGGGGGTGGCGCGAGGTTGCGTTGGCATTGCTGCTATTCCCGGCGGTCCTTGCCGGCGACCTGCTGGGTCACGCCGCATTTGGCCGCGTTACGGCGCGGCAATGGCAAGTCAGCGTCGCGCTCGTACTCGGCACGGCGGCTGCAGGCGCAGTCTGGAAATTGTTAGTAGGGTAGCGCGGGTCCGGCGAGGATCAGCGCGAGGGCGCAGCCGCTCACGATCACCATCCGCGCGATATCAGCCGCCGGAACGGCCGGGACATGCGTGCGTGCGAGAGCGATAGCTTTTGCCATGGCTCCATTCTCGCGGAGAAATCCTAACGAAGCGTTAAGGTCGCCATCCGGGCGAGGGCATTTGCTGGCTGGCGCAGTGAAAGCCGCCGCCGCCTGCCAGCACGGCATCACCGGGCAGGCCGATGACTGCGCGGTCGGGGAAGAGTTCAGCGATGGCTGCCACGCCATCCGCGTCATGCGGGCTGCCAAATGTCGGCACGGCGACCAGATGGCTGGTGATTGCAAAGTTCACATAGCTGGCTGGTTCGATATGGTCGCCGCTGGACACGAGCCCGGGCGATGGGATTTCGCGCACCGTGACGCCCGCTTGCTCGGCCCGGCGTTTGGCATCGACATAGATTGCCGCATTGGGATCCTCGCTGCCTGTGGCACGCGGAATGACGATCGTATTGGCGGCCACGAAGCGCGCCAGATTGTCGACATGGCCATCGGTATGGTCATTGATCAGCCCGTCGCCCAGCCACAACACGCGGGTAAAGCCGAGATCGCGCCCCAGCCTCCGCTCGATCTGGGTCCGCGACAGTTGCGGATTGCGATTGGGGTTGAGCAGGCATTGCTCAGTCGTGGCGACAAGGCCGGTGCCATCGCCGTCGATTGCGCCGCCTTCCAATATCCAGTCTGCGGTTTCGAGTGGGAGCGCCTCGTCTTTGGCCAGTTCGGCCCCGATGGTCTGGTCGCCTTCCATCAAGTATTTGCCGCCCCAGCCGTTGAAGCCAAACCGCCGCGCGGCCTGTTCACCTTCCCGGTTTGCAACGATCAGCGGTCCGGTATCGCGCAGCCAGACATCGCCGTAGCTGCGTCTTTCCAGCTTCACTCCAGCTGTTACCAATTGCCTGGCGCGGGCCTCATTGGCACCGCCGCGTACCAGCAGGCGCACTTCCTGCCCGCTTTCCGCAACCGCATTGGCAAAGGCAGCAATCTGCTCCTGCGCGCGCGGAAGAACTTCGGGCCATTCCTGCGGATCGTGCGGAAAGCCGATCCACAGCCAGTCTTGCGGGGCCCATTCCGGGGGCATGATCCAGTCGGGCGTGTCGCTCATGCCGCGCGGTTAGGCTCTTGCGGTGTCGTCGCGCAATAAAAAAGGGGACGCAGTGACGCGCCCCCTCCTCGTTTGTGGTTGAAGCTATCAGGCTCCGGGCTGGGTGCCCTTGCCTTTGGCGCCTTCGCCATCGGCCTTCTTCCTGGCTTTCGCTTCGACTTCCTGAACCTGCTCGGCGATGTCTTCCATCACCTCTGCAAGGCGCGGACTGCTGCCTTCAAGAGCCGGTTCCTTGACCAGCCCGCCGAGCGAGGATCCGTCGAGACCCAGCTCCTTCATCAGGCCGTCGAGAACCGGTGCCTGTGCCCGATACGCCAGTGCTGCGCTGACTGCGTCGGTAGCAAGGTTGCCCGAGCCGCCGCCAGCACTTGCCGCGCCGCTTCCAGCGCCCCTGCCGCCGTTCTGGGTAAGACCGTCCACCTGGACGATCTTGATCGAATCGATCGCTTCCATCGGCTTGGCGCTTTCCCGGATGAGTTCCGGCAGGACATTGAGCAGCTGCAGCTTGGTCTGCAGGCTGATCTGGTCCGAGGACAGGATGTTGGCCGCCTCGTTGATCGCCTTCTGACCGGCGGCTTCGACTTCGAAGCGCACGCGGGCAGCTTCGGCACGCAGCTTCTCGGCTTCGGCTTCACCCTGTGCCTCGAGGCGGAGCGCTTCGGCGCGGTTGGCCGCAGCGTCCTTTTCGGCTTCGGCTTCCACCTTGACCGAGATGGCTTCACGTTCGGCCTCCTTCGATGCCTCGATCAGCTGGATGCGCTTGTCACGCTCTGCAATCTCGGTTTCGCGGGATGTCGCAACCTGCTCCTCGGCGGCAACCGCCTTGGCGCGGGCTTCGTCGGCTTCGGCCTTGGCCTGGCTCTCTTCGCGGCTCTTGTTCTGAACTGCGATCTGTTGCTCCTGCCGGGCAATTTCGAGCGCGCGCTGCTGGTCGATCCGCGCCTCTTCCACGAGGCGGTCGGCCTCGATCTGCTGCGCGTCGACCTGCTTCTTGGCTTCGATCCGGGCAGCATCGGCCTCGCGGCTACGCTCGGCCTGCTCGCGGGCGATTTCCGAGGTCTGCTTGGCGCGGCGCATTTCGACTTCGCGCTCTTGCTCGAGGCGGGCATATTCATTGTCGCGGCTGATTTCGAAGCTGCGCGTATCGGCTTCCAGGTTCTTGGTTTCCATCTGGACGCGCGTGTCCTGCTCGATGTCGTTGCGCAGTTTCTTGCGCGCCTCGATCTGCTCGGTCAGCTTGGTGAGACCTTCGGCATCGAAGGCGTTGTTGGCGTTGAAGTGCTCGATGCTGGTTTGGTCGAGACCGGTAAGCGAGACCGATTCCAGTTCCAGGCCGTTCATGGCGAGGTCGTTGGAGGACACTTGCTGAACCTTCTGGACGAAGTCGGCACGCTGTTCGTGCAGCTCGTTCATGGTCATGCCCGCAGCGACAGAGCGCAGCGCGTCGACGAACTTGCCTTCGACGAGGTCCTTGAGCATTTCAGGCTGCATCGTGCGCTGGCCAAGCGTTTGCGCGGCCATGGCGATTGCATCACCGTCCGGCTTCACGCGAACATAGAATTCTGCCTTCACGTCGATCCGCAGGCGGTCGAGCGTAATCAGAGCCTCTCCATCCCGGCGCACCACGGGCAGTACCAGCGTGTTCATATTGACCGGCATGGTCTCGTGGAACACGGGCAGGACCAATGCGCCGCCATTCATGACAACTTTTTCCCCGCCGACACCGGTCCGCACGAATGCGACTTCCTTCGAAGCTCGGCGGTACAGTTTTGCCAGGAACAGCCCGATTGCCAGAATGCCGATGATAACTGCGCCAGCCATCACCAGCGTGTTTGATAGAATGTCCATTTCCTCTCCTTCTTATTTTGTCATGGGCGACAGGCGGCGTTCGGCCAGCGCGGTCGCGTAAAATGTGTTTCCATCGCGGCGGACGAGCAGAATTTCGTCCCCTGCGTGGAATTCGCTGTCTGCTTCGTGCGGTTCGACCATCACGTGGTGGGGCTGGCCATGAATATCCTTGACCCGGGCCCGTGCAGGCGAACCGCTACGCGAAACACCATCAGTGATCACCGCGCGGCGTCCGACCAGCGAGGCCGTGCTGACCGCAGTGGTTTCGTCCTGAGGCACAATGCGCCCCAGCGGGCGGGCAAGAACGCCTGTTACCGGTAGCGCGCCAGCCCCGGCGAACAGGGCGGCGAGCCAGGGATAGAGCGGCGCGCCAATTAGGCTATCCGACAATTCCTGTATGCTTACCCCGATAGCCGCGAACGACAGCAGGAACACGATCAGCCAGATCGTGAAAGGTATCCGCCCAAGACCGAGCAGCGTTAGCAGCCCGTCGACCGGACCGGCACTGATTGCACCGTCGCCGCCCTCGTCGAGATCGAAATCGATATCGAGAAAGCCGAGCAACTGGATCACGAACACACCCAGCATCAGCGCGAGCGCGCCTGCGAATGGCAAATTGTACGGCTCCAGCAATGTCATGATCCCCCCTTTAAAATGCGCAAAACGCCGCGCTCTCAGCCGAGGCCGAAAGCGTATCGTGCTACTGTTTTATCCATGTCATTCACCTAGCAGAAAGGTCCCGAAAAAGCGAGGGAAATCGGATTTCGCTTGTACGATTTTTCCCGTTTCTACGGGCCTTTGACTTGAATCCCGGCTGTTTCGTCTTGGCCGGTAGTGAGCTTTGCTGCGCGGTCTCTTGGGGCCTAGTCTAATTCGGCACGTCAGCGGCTATCGTGACTTGGAGTGCAGTTAAGGCAAGTCTGTACCGCAGGGACCAAAATGGACACCCTATGGCTTTCCCCGCGCTCGGTCAGGACGCGGCTGGCGTCAATTTGACTGGCAGCGTCTTCAACCCGCCCACGAATGTCGATTTCGCGCGGCGCGGCTCTCCAGCAAGCTCGATGCTCTCGATCCGGTCGAGCAGGGTTTCGAACAATATCCGCATTTCCAGCCGCGCAAGGTGCAGGCCCAGGCACTGGTGCGCTCCGGCGCCGAAAGCGAGATGGCGGTTCGGGCTGCGGCTTGCATCGAAGCGGCGCGGATCGTCGAATTGCGCGGGATCGTGGTTGGCGGCGACGTAATTCATCATCAGCCAATCGCCTTCCGCTATCGGCTGACCGCCAACTTCGGTGTCGTGTGCGGCCGTGCGCATGAAATGCTGGACCGGACTGGTCCAGCGGATCGCTTCTTCAACGATGCCGGGTAACAGCGAGCGGTCGGCCTTCACCCTTGACCACTGCTCCGGGTCATTGGCGAGCGCGAGCATCGCGCCAGCAGTGCTCGCGCTGGTCGTGTCATGGCCTGCCGCGGCAACGATGATGTAATAGCCCATCATGTCGCGGTCGTTCAGCGGTTCGCCGTCCACGACTGCGTTGGCGATAGTGCTGGCAACATCGCCTGTCGGATTGGCACGCTTTTCCGCCGTGATCTTGGCGAAATAGGCTTCGAAATCCTTCACCGCTCCCGCGACGATCATGGTCACCTGTTCGGGTGTCATGTCCTTCATTCCGGACTGGTTCAATTCTTCGTCCTGTCCGCCAAACATCTGCTGGGTAAGCATCAGCATGCGCGGCTCGTCCTCTTCCGGCACACCAAGGATCTGCATCACCACGTGGAGCGGGTAGGGCTGCGACACGAGCTTGCAGAAGTCAGCGGTCTCGCCGCCTTGGGCTGCACTGAGCAGACGGTCCACCGTGTCGCTTGCAATTCCGCGGATTTCATCTTCGAGGCCGCGCAGGTTCTTGGGCATGAACCAGTCCTGCGTCAGCTTGCGGTACTTCATGTGAACCGGCGCATCGAAGGTCACCAGGCTGGCGACCATATGTTCGCTCCCGCCAGAGAACTGCTTCGCAAACTCGATGCCCTCGGTCAGGCTAAAAACGACCGAGCGCGGGTTGTTGAGGAAGGTCGCATTGTCCTTCGAAATGCGCATCACGTCATCATAGCGTGTCACCAGCCAGAACGGAGGGTGTTGCCCCTCGGGCGCTTCGACCAAAGCAACGGGGTTTTCCTCGCGCAGGCGGTCGAACGTGTCGAGCAAGGTGCCCCATTCGGCGTAACTTGCGGGAGAGATCACTTCATAGGCAGTGTCGGGATCGAGGCGGGGCTTCTCCTGCGTGGCCATCATGCCTGCTCCGTCTCTATCTCGGCCAGCCTGGCGTATTCGTCGCGCAGTTCGCGCTTGTATAGTTTGCCATTGGCTTCGCGCGGCAGTTCGGGCCGGAAATCAAACAGCTTGGGCATCTTGATCTTGGCAAGCTGCGGTTCGAGGTAGTCGCGCAGTTCGGCTTCCAATGCCTCTCCGGCTTCGGCCATGTCCATCGGTTGGACCACGGCGACGACCTTCTCGCCGAAATCGGGGCAGGGCGCACCGATCACGGCCGCATCCATGACCTTGTAATGCGTGACCAGCAGGTTTTCGATCTCTTGCGGATAGATATTCACGCCGCCCGATATGATCATGTGGCTCTTGCGGTCGGTGAGGTAGAGGAAGCCGTCTTCGTCCACATGTCCAATGTCGCCCAGCGTCATCCACCCCTTGGGGTGCATGGCATCCGCGGTTTTTTCCGGATCGTTGTGATAGGTCGGGATATTCTCGTTTTCGAAATACAGCAGGCCATCGGTCTGCGCCGGGACTTCCTCGCCGCTTTCGTCGCAAACGTGCAGTGTGCCATGGATCGCCTTGCCGACACTGCCCGGGTGCGTCAGCCAGTCTTCGCTTTTGATCAGCGTCATGCCGATGCCTTCGCTGCCGGCATAATATTCGATGATGATCGGCCCCCACCATTCGATCATTTCGCGCTTCACCGGAACGGGGCAAGGCGCGGCTGCGTGGATCGCGCGGGCATGGGTCGACAGATCGTATTTCGTGCGCACCGATGGATCGAGCTTGAGCATGCGGACAAAATGGGTGGGCACCCACTGACTGTCGGTAATGCCGTACTTTTCGATGGCGGCCAGCGCGGCTTCGGGATCGAACTTTTCCATCACCACGATTGTCGCGCCGACACGGTGCGCCGTGGTGCACCAGCCCAGCGGTGCGGCATGATACAACGGCGCCGGTGAGAGGTAGACCATCGACCCGTCAGCAGGCCAGCCTGCGCCCATCACGGCAAGGCCGACCAGCGGGGTTACCGCAAGAACATCGTCGTTTTCGGGCGGAGCAGGGCGGATACCCTTGGGCCGGCCCGTCGTGCCGCTGGAGTAGAGCATGTACTGCCCGGGAGCTTGATCCGGGATCGGCCCGGCGGGCTGGTCAGCGAGCGCGCTTTCGAGGCTTTCGTCTCCCTCACCGCCGACCAACAGCAAGGGAATGTCGGCGCAATCCGCGCGAATACCGGCCAGCACATCGTCGAAGGCATGCGAAGTGACCAGCAGCTTCGCACTGGCATCCTTCAGGATGTAGCAAATTTCGGGTGCAGTCAGGCGGGTGGAGATCGGGACCATCATCGTCCCGGCGCGCTGCGCGCCCCATACGATCTGGAGGTACTCAGCGTTGTTTTCCATCAGCACCGCGAAATGATCGCCGCGTTTCAATCCGCGGGCGCGCAGCAGGTGGGCAAAGCGATTGGCATAGGCATCCATCTCGCCGTAGGTCACCGTCTTGCCGCTGCCGGCCATTATGATGGCGGGATGGTCCGGGCGTGACTGGGCATGGGTGATGGGGTGCATAGTGGCCTCTCTCAGTGCTGGCGGTCCATTGATTGGACTCGTCCGGTTGCGCAAAGAAACCTACCTGCCTGTGGCCAGTGGGCAAGAAAAAAGGCGCCGGTTTGATCCGGCGCCTACTTGCGACCCTTAAGGCCCTGTCTGATCAGATTGCGATCTTATTCTTCACCGCCACCCTGGCCGCCTTCGCCGACAGCAAGAGCGAAAGCCTGCTGAGCGGACGATTCGACCATGTACGGAACCGGGTTCACGGCCTCGCCGTCGATGCGGACTTCATAGTGAAGGTGCGGTCCGGTCGAACGGCCGGTCGAACCGACATAGCCGATAAGCTGGCCCTTCTTGACCTTCGCGCCGTCCAGAACCGCAATGCTCGACATGTGTGCGTAGCGCGTCTGGATGCGAGCACCGTGTTCGATCGAAACGAACTTGCCGTAGCTTGAGAAACGTTCGGCCTTGCTGACGACACCGTCGGCGGTGGCGTAGATCGGCGTGCCGGTCGGGGCTGCAAGATCGACGCCCTTGTGACCCATGCGGCGGCGCAGCACCGGGTGGGTGCGCATGCCATAGTCACTGGTCAGGCGCGCATCTTCAAGCGGCATGCGCGAAGGCACGGCCACTTGCGGGGCAATCGCCGAAAATGTGTTGTCCTGCGGGTTTTCCCAGCGAGCAAACAGTTCGGTGAACTGTTCGTCGGCTTCGCCTGCGCCTTCGGAGGTTACCTTCGACACGTCGATGGCACCGACCGCTGCTGCTGCGGTGTTCGTTTCCGCGTGAGCTGGTGCGGCTGCGATGCTCATGCCAGCGGCAAACATCATAGCTGCAATTGTGCTGCGCTTGGAAATCATTGCTAAACCCGTCCATCGGGCGCTTTTTGCGCCCTTTTCTTTCTGACCGAGTGGGTAATCCCTTCCCCGCTCGATCAAGTTTTTAATTCTCGCCGGAACCCCCCGGCATCTCGTGAGTTTGGGTTATCGGTGTAAATCTTAATCAAGCAATAGCGCCGTAGAACTCTCGCGATAGACCGGCAGCCGAACGCGCCGAGTCGTTAAATGGCGGCTTCAGACCTCCCGAAAAATGCGTTGTCACTAATTTCTGCCATGATTCTGGCGGGTTCTGACCGCGATTCTCGCACACCCTACAAAAGTGCTTGGCGCCAAAGGCGACATGCCGAATTTCATCGTCAAGGATTCGCTGCAGAATACGAACGCCATTTTGATCGCCTTGCGAGCGCACACGCTCCAGCATGGCAGGTGTGACGTCGAGCCCGCGTGCTTCCAGAACCATGGGCACAATGGCCAGCCGGGCCGCGACGTCATGCGCGGTGTCCTGAGATGCGCCCCACAGTCCGTCATGGGCAGGCAGAGCGCCGTAAAACGAACCCATGGACACCAGTTTGCGCTCGATAAGTGCGAAATGCATCGCTTCGTCGGCTGCGACTGACAAAAAGTCCGAAACGAATTCCTCGCCCATCTGCTCGCCGAAGCGGCCAGCCATGTCGAGCGCCAGGTCGATCGCGACGAATTCGATATGCGCCAATGCGTGCCACAGTGCGATCCGGCCCTTCTCGGAGCCGCCGCGCCCACGCCGGGGCATATTCTGCGGTGCGGCCAGTTGCAGTTCGGCGGGCCAGGTAGGGCGCGCGGGCATCGCTGTCCCGAACGAGAATTCCAACCGGCCCAGCCGCCAGTCTCGCGCAACCTGCCGCGCAGCGAAAACCTTGGCGGACTTCTCGCCGGTCGAGAGTACGTCGTGGATGGCGCTGGAAACGGATCGGCGGAGTGACGTCATGCGGAGCGAGCTGCCTCCAGCACCTCGTCCACATGGCCTTTCACGCGCACCTTGGGCCATTTGCGCAGGATTTTGCCGTCCTCTCCGATCAGGAAGGTCGAGCGGATCATCCCCATGTAGGTGCGCCCGTAATTCATCTTTTCGCCCCAGACGCCGAGCGTGTCGGACAGGCCGCCTTCTTCCGCATCGGTGGCTAGATCGACGCTGAGATCATGCTTCGCGATGAAGTTCTGGTGTTTCTTGGGCGAATCCTTGCTGACGCCAAGCAGGCGGGTGCCCGCTTTCTCGAATTCGGATTTCATCGCGCTGAAGTCCTTGGCTTCGGTGGTGCAGCCCGGGGTGTTGTCCTTGGGATAGAAGAAGATCACCGCCTTCGAGCCTGCCAGATCGGCCTTGGTCACGGTTCCGCCATCGGGCGTTTCCATCGTGAAATCGGGGAAAGCATCGCCCGGTTCGAAACTGCTCATTCGTCCATCTCCAGTGTTTGTCCAAAGACATCCTGCCAGCATGCCGCGACCTCGCTCCGCGCATCGCCCAGGCTGGCCTTCAGCGCCTTGAAATCCGCAGCCCGGCACAGCCTCGCCAGAATTGCTTTTTGCGGTCCGGCAGGAATCGCAAGGTCGGGTGCGAGGAGCCGCGTACCCACCAGCAGGCGGGTCATCAAGTCATGCGCTTCGCCCAGGCCTTCAGGAAGCAATCCCTCATCAATCAATTGGGCAATCGCGTGGTCAAGCCGCGGCGTCAGCGCCGTGCCGTCGCGCAATTGCAGGTAATGCACCACGAACTCCAGATCGACCAATCCGCCGCGCAGCAATTTGACGTCAAGCGGGCCGCGAGGATGTTTATATGCCGCCATCTCGCTGCGCATTTTCATGACGTCGGTTTGCAGGGCCTGGCGGTCGCGCGTGCGGCACAGGACCTCGCGCAGCCCGCTCTCGATCTGGACGCGCGCTTGATCGTTTCCGGTGAGCGCCCTTGCCCTGATCAGGGCCATGTGTTCCCAGGTCCAAGCGTCCTCCGCCTGATAGCGCAGGAAGCTGTCCAGGCTGACGGCAAGCGGTCCCTGTGCGCCTTGCGGCCGCAGGCGCGTGTCGACTTCGTATAGTGCGCCCTCCGCCGTCGGAACGGATAGTGCGGCGCTTACACGCTGGGCCAGGCGATTAAAATAAAGGGTGGCTCCCAGGGGCCGTGCTCCATCCGACTCGCCCTCGTGACTGCCAGTGAAGACGTAAACGATGTCGAGGTCGGAGGCGTGGGTTAGCAATCCTCCGCCGAGCCGGCCCAAACCCAGGACTATGAGCTCGCTGCCTTCGATCCGTCCGTGCCGGGCGGCAAACTCCTCTTCGGCAGCGTGCTGTGCTGTCTCGATTGCCGCTTCCGCAGTGCGCGACAGGGCCGCGGCGATTTCCAGCGGATCATGCGCGGTTTCGATCAACTGAACGCCCAGCGCAAAGCGAATCTCTCCGGTCACAATCCGGATGCGGTCCAGCTTGTCTTCGTAAGTATCGCCGCGCTCACCGCGCTGCATGGCTGCAGTAAGTTCTTCGCGGCTTCCCGGCAGGTCCAGCGCGCTGCGGTCGATCAGGGCGTCCACCAGTTCCGGCCTCATCGCGATTGCGTTGGCCAGCGGCGGGGCGAGAGTAAGCGCATCTGCGAGCAATTGGAAAAGCCCTGGCCTGGCTTCGAGCAAGCGGAACAGGTTGATCGCGCTTGTCAGCCGGGACAGCAAGGTTTCCCACCGCGCCACTGCACTTTCAGGTTTGGTCGCCGATGCGAGCGAATCCAGCAGCGGCTCCTGTATGGCCTCGAAAGCGGACAGGGCTGCGGTGCTGCGCAGCGGAGCAAAGCGCCCGTCGGTCCATGCTTTCACGCGGGCTTCAAGTTCCGGCGACAATGCCGCCCTGGCTTCGGCCGGCCCGACGTGCGGACTGTCGGAAGGCACCGATACCTCGTCTTCCGCCAGGAGGGCGTCATATCGCTGCGCCGCGGGAGCGGTCAGGCCGGTGATGTGCTTCAGCCATACTGCGCCGTCTGCATAACCGTCCAGCTTCGCCGCATTATCGAGCGCCTCCCCGGAAGGCAGCGTATGGGTCTGGCGGTCGGCCACCATCTGCAGGCGGTGTTCTATGCGGCGCAGGCCATCATAGGATTCGCCCAGAGCCTCGGCATCGGCCGGAAGGATATGTTCTGCCTTGGCCAGCGCGTCGAGCGCCCCTCGGGTGTGCTTGTGCCTCAGGTCGGGATTGCGTCCGCCATGGATGAGCTGGTGGGTCTGGGCGAAGAATTCGATTTCCCGAATTCCGCCGCGGCCCAGTTTCACGTTGTACTCCGGTGCCGGTGCCGCCGGTCCGCTCTGCTGTTCGCGGATCCGCCGGGTCAGCTGGCGAACCGCGTCGATTGCGCCGAAATCGAGGCTGCGGCGCCAGACGAACGGCCGGATCTGGTCGAGGAATTCTTCGCCGGCCGCGATGTCGCCTGCGCAGGCACGCGCCCGGATGTAGGCCGCGCGCTCCCATGCCAGCGCCGAGCTTTCATAATGCGTGATCGCAGCCAGCACCGGAATGGCGAGCGGCGTGACTTCCGCTGCGGGCCTCAGGCGGAGGTCGACGCGAAACACGTAACCCTCGCTCGTGACCTCGGACAACAAGCGCACGATATCGCGGGCGTAGCGCTGTGCGGCTTCGCCCGGCTCGTCGCGGTCCCTGCGCGCCAGACGATCCGGATCGTACAGCAGGATGGGGTCGATATCGGAGGAATAATTAAGTTCGCCTGCGCCGTGTTTGCCGAGCGCGAGGGCGATCATGCCTTCGCAGCCAGCCCCTTCGACCCGGCGGCTAATTGCCGCTTCGATTGCCCGGTGCATGGCGCGATCCGCAAATAGCGATAGTTCGCGCATGACCTTGTCCAGGTCGAATGCGCCGGCCAGATCGCCAATGGCCAGCACTGTGGCGAGCGCCCGTTTCTCGCGCCGCAGGGCCACGGCGGTATCGGAGATGCCCTGTCCGGCAGATTTGGCGCGGCTCAGCGCGGCATCGCCGTATCCCTCTGCCAGCAATCCGGCCAGTTCCGGCCATAGTTCCAGCCCCCGCGCCAGATAGGGTGCATGAGAGCGTGCTCTTGCGAGCGCATCGGTCCAGTCGGCAGGCATCGGCAGCGGTGTGCCCTTGGTGATAGCTGCGCGCAAGCTTGCCCTGCCGCGCAAGCGCTGCAACAAGCGCGCGTCACGAATTCCCAAGAGAGGTTGCCAAGACAATGATCCGTACAAGCCTGACCGCCGCAGGAGCCTTGCTGCTCGCTGCGTGCACTGCCGGCGGCGAGGACCCGGCCACCACCGGCCTCGATATTCCCGAAATCGCCGCCACCGAAATTTCCGAAACCACGATGAAGGAAATTACCGAAGCGCTGTCTTCGGATGAATTCGAGGGCCGCATGCCCGGCACTATTGGCGAGGAAAAGACTGTTGCCCTGCTGACCGAACGATTTGCCGCTGCTGGCCTGGAGCCGGGCAACAACGGATCCTGGGTGCAGGAAGTGCCGCTGGTCGAAATAACCGGCAGGGATTATTCGCCGCTCACCATCTCGGGCAAGGGCACCGACATGGCGCTGGAATACGGCAGAGACTGGGTCGGCGTTTCCTACCGCGAAGATGCCAAGACCAGCCTTGAGGATAGCGAACTCGTCTTCGTCGGTTACGGCATCAACGCGCCGGAGCGCGGCTGGAATGATTACAAAGGCGTGGACATGGCCGGCAAGACCGCCGTCATCCTCGTCAATGATCCCGACTTTGGTACCGAGAGCCTCGAAGGTCCGTTCGGCGGCAAGGCGATGACCTATTATGGCCGCTGGACCTACAAGTATGAAGAAGCTGCACGCCAGGGCGCAGCCGGGGCCATCATCATTCACGATACCGAACCGGCTTCTTACGGCTGGAACGTCGTTGAAAGCAGCTGGTCGGGCCCGCAAGCCTATGCCCAGCGCGGGGAAGATGCTCCGCCGCTGACGATCATGAACGGCTGGGTGCAGAACGAAGTCGGCAAGAACATCCTTGAAGCAGCCGGTCAGGATCCGGCCAAGCTGTTCGCGGCTGCCAAGAAAAAGGGTTTCGCGCCTGTTTCGCTCGGCCTGACCGCTTCGACCAGTTTCTCCAACGATATCCGCAAATTCGCATCGCAGAACGTCATCGGCATCTTGCCCGGCTCGGAAGTGCCGGACGAATATGTCATTCACACCGCGCACTGGGACCATCTTGGCCGCTGTACCGCAGCGCCAGATGGCGATGATATCTGCAATGGCGCGGTCGACAATGCCACGGGCACCGCAGCGCTGGTTGCCCTTGCCGAAGCACACGCCAAGGCCGGTCCGGCCCGCCGCACGCTGGTTTTCCTGGCCGTTACGGCAGAGGAATCGGGCCTGCTGGGCGCGGACTATTACGCGGCAAATCCGGTCTTCCCGCTCGACCAGACAGTCGGCGGGATCAACATGGATGCGTTCCTGATTGCCGGACCCAGCAAGGATGTGACCGTGGTTGGTCCGGGCAAGTCCCAGCTCGACCAGTTCCTTGAAGCTGCGCTGACGGCGGATGGCCGGGTGTCGACGCCCAATCCCAACCCGGAAGCCGGTTATTACTATCGCAGCGATCATTTCGCCTTCGCCAAGCGCGGTGTGCCGATGCTCTATGTCGATGGCGGTGAAGACCTGGTGGATGGCGGCACCGAAGCTGGCGCAGCAGTTGCACTCGACTACCGCGAAAATCGCTACCACGGGCCCAAGGACGAATACGATCCGAACTGGGACTGGTCCGGCGTCATGGCCGACCTGCAGCTGTTCTACCGCCTCGGCCGGATGCTGGGCATGAGCACCAGCTGGCCCAACTGGAACGAGGGTGACGAGTTCAAGGCAACGCGCGACGAAACTTGCACGGCGGCCGAAACCGGCTGCTGACAGCTTGGTTCGAGCAAAAAACGGGCCGGTCTGCCATTGCGGCGGACCGGCCCTTTTCTTGTCTGGTTAGTTTATTTCCTCAGCGGGCAAGAAGGCGTTCGGCAATGGCGCGCACTTCGGCGCCCATGTCTTCGCGCGCCAGCGCCAGCGCCAGCGTGGCTTCGACGAAGCCGGTCTTGCTGCCGCAGTCATAGCGATTGCCCGCAAAGGTGACCGCATGGAATGGCTGGTTGCCGATCATGCGCGCCATCGCATCGGTGAGCTGGATCTCGCCGCCTGCACCCTTGCCCTGATTCTCGAGCGTCCGCATGACTTCGGGCTGCAGGATATAGCGGCCCGAAATGATCTTGTTCGACGGCGCTTCTGCTCTCGGAGGTTTTTCCACCAATCCGGTGACTTCGGTGAGCGTATCGGAAATTTGCGCGCCCGGCGCGATGACGCCGTAGCTGGATACCTCTTCCTCTGGCACCTCGAGCACCGAGATCAGGTTTCCGCCGACTTCGTTATAGGCCTCGACCATCTGCTTCATGCAGCCCGGCTCGCCCACCATCAGTTCGTCGGGCAGCAGAATTGCAAAGGGCTCGTCCCCGACGATCGCGCGGGCGCACCAGATGGCATGACCAAGGCCGAGAGGCACCTGCTGGCGGACGGTGATGATATCGCCCGGCGTGGCGCGGGTCGCGTCCAGAACGCTCATGTCCTTGCCGCGCTCTGCCATCGTGGTTTCGAGTTCGAAGGCGACATCGAAATGCTCGACAATCGCGGTCTTGCCGCGCCCCGTGACGAAAATGATCTGCTCGATCCCCGCCTCGCGCGCTTCGTCCACGGCATATTGGATCAAGGGGCGGTCCACGATCGGCAGTAATTCCTTCGGGATCGCCTTGGTGGCGGGAAGAAACCGCGTGCCGAGGCCGGCGACGGGAAAGACTGCTTTTTTGATGGGTTTATGCTGGGTCATGGGGCCGGGATTAGGTCTGCCTGCGGAACAGGTCAATCGATTGGCGGTTGAGCCAGCATTCGGCGGGGGTACTGACAGGCGCGTGATGCTTGCCAGCGCTTCTGCGAACGTTAAAGCAGGGGCTCATGGACAAACTTATCGTACGCGGCGGCAATCGCCTATCCGGCACCATTCCGATTTCAGGCGCAAAGAACGCAGCTTTGACGCTGATTCCCTGCGCGCTTTTAACCGAAGAAGCGGTCACGCTGCGCAATCTGCCGCGGCTTGCCGACATCGACGGCTTCCAGCATTTGATGACGCAGTTCGGGGTGAGCCACACCATTCCCGGCAAGCGGCCCGAAGATTTCGGCCGCAACGTAACGCTCGAAGCGATGCGCATCACCAGTTCGACCGCTCCTTATGACTTGGTGCGAAAGATGCGCGCCTCTATCCTGGTGCTCGGCCCGTTGCTGGCCCGCACCGGCGAGGCGACCGTCTCCCTTCCCGGCGGTTGTGCCATCGGCAATCGTCCGATCGATCTTCATTTGAAAGCCCTGGAAGCGTTCGGCGCGCACATTGAAATGGCGCAGGGCTATGTCCGTGCAATGGCACCCGATGGCGGTCTTCCCGGCGGCGAGTTTGACTTTCCCGTGGTCTCGGTCGGTGCGACCGAAAATGCCCTCATGGCAGCAGTGCTGTGCAACGGCACCAGCATCCTGCGCAATGCCGCGCGTGAGCCTGAGATCGTCGATTTGTGCAATCTGCTTGTCGCCATGGGCGCACAGATCGAGGATATCGGATCGTCCGAAATCACCATCCACGGCGTGAAGAAGCTCCATGGCGCTACCTACCGTGTCATGCCCGACCGGATCGAAGCAGGGTCCTATGCCTGCGCGGCGGCGATCACCGGCGGCGAAGTCATGCTGAGCGGCGCAGATGCGGGCGACATGGGCTCTACCCTGCATGCGCTCCGCAACATCGGCGTCGAAGTCGAGACATCGAAGGAAGGCGTACATATCGCGGCCAATGGCCCGCTCAAGGCGCACAACCTCACGACGGCACCTTTCCCGGGCCTCGCCACGGACATGCAGGCGCAGCTGATGAGCCTGCTCTGCAAGGCCGAAGGCACCAGCGTGCTGAAGGAAACGATCTTCGAAAACCGCTTCATGCATGTGCCTGAGCTGATTCGCATGGGCGCCAATATCGAAACGGCTGGCCGCACCGCAATCGTGCGCGGGCCGGTCGATCTGACCGGCGCTGAAGTCATGGCGACCGATCTGCGCGCTTCGATGAGCCTCGTGATCGCGGGCCTCGCGGCAAAGGGCGAGACGACCGTGCGCCGTCTTTACCACCTCGATCGCGGCTACGAGCGCCTCGAAGAGAAGCTACAACTAGTTGGCGCGGATATCGAACGGGTCGGCGACGATTGATGGCCCGGGCGGTTTGGCTTCTCCCAGCCTTGCTGCTGGCGAGTTGCGAAACCGTTCCGATCACTGAAGACTCGGTGCAATTGACGGTGCTGGGCCCGCCAATCGCCGCGGAGGAAACGGGCCAAAAGTTCATTTATCAACGCCCCCGCGTGCCAGAAGGCATGCCAGACGACGCCAGCACTGCCGGTTTGCGTGCCCAAGGCTGGTCGATGCTCGGACGCGAAGATCGCGGTGCAGCTCTGGGGGGAGCTGAGTACCGGGAGAAGGCTTGCGAGCCGCTCCCCGAATCTCCGGCGGGTCTGGATGCGATCGCCGACCACATAGCGAAGCGTGCCGCCGACCACCGAATCGTCATCATCAACGAAAGCCATATCGTCACCAGGACGAGAGAGCTAGCCCGCATGCTCCTGCCCCGACTGCGCGCGATCGGCTTCACGGTCCTCTCAGCGGAAGCCTTCAGCAGTTCGAAGGACAGTTTGGCCCCCAAGGCCGAGTATTTCGAAAACGGCTGGCCGCATTATCAGCTTGGATATTATTCGCGTGAACCGGCATTCGGACGGCTTGTCAGGGACGCGCTCACCCTTGATTATCGCCTGGCAACTCACGAGCAGTGGCATGATCCCAATGCTTCCCCAGAAGCAGATGTGAATCTATCCATCGCAAACCGTGAAGAGGCCCAAGCGCGCAATCTCATGACAGTTTTGGACGGGATGGGCTCCGACGAACGCCTGCTTGTTCATGTCGGCTATTCCCATGCTCGCGAAACGGCGATTACTCGGGATGATGGCACGAAGACCGAATGGATGGCCGCACGGCTGAAGAACTATACCGGCCTCGACCCACTCACAATCACGCAGACGCAATGTCGCAAAGCTTCCGGTGCCGCGCGCCTCGCCCAGACGCGCTCGCGGATTGAGGGGGCATTCGATATCGTCGTGGACCATCCGGTTGATACATTCGAGCAAGGCCGCGCCGCGTGGCGAACCCAGCGCGGTGATCTGCTCGTTCCAATTCCGGCTACGTTGCGGCCCGTGTCCGCACCCCTGGTGATCGAAGCTTTTTCTGAAGGCGGACCGCAAGACGCTGTCCCCATGGACCGGGTCTTCGCCGAGCCGGGCGAAGATATCGCCCTGTCATTGCCTCCCGGTAGATATTACGTGCGCGCGGTGCGACTGGACGAATACTAGCTGAGGACCTTTCGCGTTTCTTGTCCGTTGGATGGATAAGAAACAGATTTGAAAGGTAACACCATGATCCTCAAGCTCGCAGCACTCAGTGCACTCGGTTATGCCGGGTACAAGTATTACGAAAAGAACCAGCGCGACCAGAATGGCGTCGCTTTCGCAAAAGGGCAGCCGGAAGGTTCATTCCGCAATGCCGGTGCCGAAGCGACTGCATCCAAGGGCGACACAATGAGCACGACTGACGAAGCGCTCGACGAAACATTTCCGGCCAGCGACGCGACCGCGAAATACTGATCAGTCGGTCAGATCATCTTTGAGGGCGGTGGGAGCGATCTCGCCGCCCTTTTCTTGTCTGGCCGCCAGTTCATGGGTGGCCAGCCAGACGCGTATCGCGCCGGCAAGGCCGGGCGGCGTCTCGCTCCGAATGCGGTCGGCATCGATACTGGCTACCAGAGTATTCACAGCCAATCCGCGCCGCGCTGCGGCATGGCGCAGCAAATCCCAGAACACCGGCTCGAGGCTGACCGACGTGCGGTGACCTTCGATGCGGACCGAGTATTTTTTCGGAGGGTGGTAAGGGGTGCTCATAAGTCGCTGATATAAAGGCTTTGGGAAGACCAATACGATTTTTTTGGGGTGTGATCCGGCATGGCATCATCCTAAACTATCCGGTGATGTCGAATGGTCTTGATACACTCACACTCAAGGAACGCGAAACCCTTCGCCTGATTTTGCGCGGGCACGACGCAAAGTCGATGGCGCGTGAGCTTGGCCTGTCGGTCCATACGATCAACGAACGTTTGCGCGGTGCGCGGCGCAAGCTGGAGGTGACCAGCAGCAAGGAAGCCGCTCGAAAGCTGTACGAGAGCGAGGGCGGTATGGCCGAAATGCTGGGGCACAAGCATTTGGGGGATGCGTCGATAGAGGCATCCGCTGATGCTGGGGCAGTTTCGGGCGATGACCGTCCGAGGCAAACTCGAACAATACTGATTGGAGTTGTCCTAATGTCCCTCATTCTTGCCGCATCGCTTGCCCTTCAGGCCCCGACAACAGATGTCCCGTCTGTAGCCCCTCCGGCCACTGTTGCGAAAGAAAGCCCAAGGCAACCCGTAGGCCCGGCGATGCGTGAAAAGCTGGAGTCGGCCGAGCACGCCGCCCTCGTCATGCTGGAGGTGGCAGACGATGAAGAATTCGAACTCACTGCCAAGTCTCCCATTCCCAACGACAGCAACTTTGCTGCATGGAATGCGCTCATTGAACGGCGGCAGCAATTCGGCCGGGCCCTAAGCCGCGACACTCATCGGATCGACGTCATCAACCGGGACGGCCTCGACGAATGGATCGTTCACTTCCTCACCGATTTCGAGCACCTGCAAGGGACTTACGAAAAGGTCACTCTCGCCTACGACGGAGCTGGTTTCATCGTAAAGGAATACGAGATCGAGTAGCAGCACTCCTGCCCGATCAGTACATGTGTTGGCCGCCGTTGATGCTCATGGTCGAGCCGGTCACGAATTCGGCATGCTCGCTGCACAGGAAGCTGACGCCGCGCGCGATTTCGCTGGCGTGCCCAAGGCGGCCGACGGGTATCTTGGCGACGATCTTTTCAAGCACCGGTTCGGGGACGGCGGCAACCATGTCGGTATCGATATATCCGGGCGCGATTGCGTTGACCGTAATCCCGAAGCGCGCGCCTTCCTGCGCAAGTGCCTTGGTGAAGCCGTGGATCCCGCTTTTTGCGGCCGCGTAATTGACCTGGCCATACTGGCCCGCCTGGCCGTTGATCGAGCCGATGTTCACGATCCGGCCCCAGCCGCGCTCTTTCATGCCGGGAAAAGCGGCCTTGGCGGTGTTGAAGCAGCCGCCGAGATTGGTTCGCATGACCGCTTCCCAATCTTCGTAGCTCATCTTGAGGAGCGTGCCGTCGCGGGTGATCCCGGCATTGTTGACCACGATATCGATCGCGCCGTGCTCATCCTCGATCTGCTTGCAGGCAGATTGGACCGCATCGTAATCGCCCACGTCGAATTTCACCGTCGGGATGCCGGTTTCTTCGGTGAACTTGCGTGCCGCCTCATCATTGCCCGCATAGTTGGCGATAACAGTGCAAGCGCGTTCGTCGCGCAGTCTTTCGCCAATTGCGCGCCCGATGCCGCGCGTCCCCCCGGTTACGATGGCTACCCGTCCCATATCGATTCTCCCAAGCATTCCGTAGCGTTCAGCATATCTCTAAGCATGCGAATGCTGTGGCGCAAAGGCAATCGAGCCATCTGCGTGAAAGGAAAATCGTATTCGTTGGGAATTAGCCGGAAAGTACCGGATCAGAAGCGGATCTGCGTGCCCACGTAGACGGCTTGGTCATCGTCGACGCCGCTGGTTAGCGGAGCCAGGCGGTCACGTTCCTGCGACAGGCGAACACCGGCAGTCACATCAAGGTTACGGCTGAGGCTGTAGGAGCCGCCAAGGTCGAGCTGCTGGGAGCCAGCGGCCTCGATCGTACCCGGCGAAGAACCTGCGCGGCCCTGCCGCTCCAGCGCGATACGCGACTGGAACCGGCTGGGTTCACGGCCATCGTCGGCGCGGTAGGTCGACAGGTCCGGCATGGCGATATCGCGGATGCCCGAAGGCACCGCTGCCGCCGAACGAGCGGGCTGCGCGAAGCTCTGATAACCGCGGGCAACCCCGAGATTATAGCGCGTCGGCGTGATCATCAGTTCGGTTTCGATCGCGCTCTTTGCCGCCATCGTGTCGCGCACCGTGCGGCCGGAAATCGACGCTGCGACATCCTTGTCCACGCGGACAGCGAAATTGACTGTGCGTTCACCGGACGGGCGCGGTTTGTTGGCCGGAGTGAAACGCAGGGCATCCTTGCCCATCACCTCGGCCACGCGGGCCGCCAGTGCGGGATCGACACCTGCAGGAGTGAACGGCAGGTATTCCATGCTTACGGAAGGCTTTTCAGCAGCACTCGACACGACCGCCATCCCGGCACCGGGAATGGCCACGGCAAGGCAGGCAGCCGCAAGCACGATCGGAGCGAGCCGACCTGTACCTGAACTGTTGCGCCGTGCGGCCATGGTAAAATGCTACCTCTCTCTCGTGTACGAGGGTCAAGCTATATTAAAGCAGGCCCCCGCTTAACCGTTCCCGAACATGAGAATCGCTTCAAACGACTCGGTACGGACTAGGAAGACTACGACTCCATCCCTCATGTGGCTAGCTTTTCCACAAGCGGTGAAGCTGAACGCAGCAAAGTGTTGCAATACCCCCACAAACGCCCCCGCAATTCAGCGGTCGTTCACGGCTTTCGGGCGTCTATGCGGCCAAGCCAGCGCTTGCTCACAGGCGCGCAGTCTTTATAGAGCCGCACAACACATTTTGACCCAAGGACCGTTCATGACTTTCACGCGCAGTATTCGCCGCCCCGCCGCCATCGTCGGCCTCGTGGCTGCCACTCTGGCTTTGGGCGCCTGCGCCAAGGCGGATCGCCCGCGTGCCGACCTCGCCGCCGCGCAGGTTTCGACGATCGGTGTGAACTCCTATCTGTGGCGCGCTTCGCTTGAAGCCGTCAGCTTTGCTCCGCTGCTTCAGGCAGACAGTGCAGGCGGCGTGATCGTGACTGACTGGTACGCAAATCCCAGCAATCCGGGCGAGCGTGTGAAAATGACCGTCACCATCCTCGACCGCGACCTGCGCGCCGACGCGCTGCGCGTCGCCGCCAGCCGCCAGGTCAACCAGGCGGGCAACTGGGTCGATGCGCCTGTCCAGGCTGCCACGGTCCAGAAGCTGGAAGACATCATCCTGACCAAGGCCCGCGAACTGCGCCGCGAAGCAATCGCGAACTAATCTAGCGGGTTCCATTTGGGCCCGAATTGCCTAATGGCTTCGGGCATGACCGATACCCGTTTTGATCCATCGTCCGCCGACCCGCGCTGGCAAGTAGCGTGGGATGATGCACAGACATTCCGCGCGGACAGCAATTCCGACAAGCCCAAGAGCTACGTGCTCGAGATGTTCCCCTATCCCAGCGGGCGCATCCACATCGGCCACGTGCGCAATTACACGATGGGCGACGTGCTGGCGCGCTACAAGAAAGCGACCGGCCACGAAGTGCTGCACCCCATGGGCTGGGATGCTTTCGGTATGCCTGCCGAAAATGCGGCGATGGAAAAGGGCGTCCATCCCGGCGGCTGGACGCGCGACAACATCGAACACATGAAGGCGCAGCTGAAGCGGCTTGGTTTCGCGCTCGACTGGAGCCGCGAGCTGGCCACCTGCGAGCCGGAATATTACGGTCACGAACAGGCGCTGTTTATCGACCTTTACGAGGCAGGCCTCGTTTACCGCAAGGAGAGCCAGGTCAATTGGGACCCGGTCGACATGACCGTGCTCGCTAATGAACAGGTAATCGACGGCAAGGGCTGGCGCTCGGGCGCCGAGGTCGAGAAGCGCAAGCTCAACCAGTGGTTCCTCAAGATCACCGACTTTGCCGAAGACTTGCTCGACGGACTGGGTACGCTTGATGGCTGGCCTGAGAAGGTCCGGCTGATGCAGGAAAACTGGATCGGCAAGTCCAAGGGTCTGGAATTCAGCTTCGATCTGTCGAATGGCGAAAAGCTGCCCGTTTATACCACGCGTCCCGACACCATCTTCGGCGCGAGTTTCGTTGCCGTGGCGGCTGACCATCCGGTTGCGCAAGGCGTCGACAGCGACGCCGCGCGCGAGTTCATCGCGCTGTGCAAGAAGGGCGGGACGACCGCTGCCGAACTCGAAACCGCCGAGAAGCTCGGTTTCGACACCGGCATCACGGCCAAGCATCCATTCTCAGGCGCAGACCTGCCGGTATACATCGCGAATTTCGTGCTGATGGATTACGGCACCGGCGCGATCATGGCGGTTCCCGGCCACGACCAGCGCGACTTTGAATTCGCGACCAAATACGGCCTGCCGATCCCGCGCGTCGTCGCGCCGAGCCTCGAAGAAGCGGCAAAGCCATTCGATGGCGAGGCCGAAGCGGGCGAGGGTGTTCTGGTGAACTCTGATTTTCTCGACGGGATGGAGGTCGAGGACGCCAAACGCGCGATCATCAAGCGGATCGAGGAACAGGGCCGCGGCCAAGGCAAGACCGTTTGGCGCCTGCGCGACTGGGGAGTTTCGCGCCAGCGGTACTGGGGCACGCCGATCCCCTTCATCCATTGCGATGCCTGCGGGGTCGTTCCCGCTCCCAAGGACAGTCTGCCAATCACGCTGCCCGAGGATGTCGATTTCCAAACACCGGGCAACCCGCTTGTCCGCCACGCGACGTGGAAGCATGTCGATTGCCCGAAATGCGGCGGCAAGGCCGAACGGGAAACCGACACGCTCGACACGTTTACCAACAGTTCGTGGTATTTCCTGCGCTTTGCCAGCCAGCCGGCTGACAAGCCGTTTGACCGCGAAGAGGTCGCCAAGTGGCTGCCGGTAGAACAGTATATCGGCGGCATCGAACACGCGATCCTGCACCTTCTTTACGCCCGCTTCTGGACCCGCGCGCTGGCGCATATCGGGATGCTGGATGTGAAGGAGCCCTTTGCTTCGCTGTTCACGCAAGGCATGGTGACGCACGAGACATACAGCCGCTCCGAAGGCGGCAAGACGGTTTACTTTGCACCCGATGAAATCAGCCGTGAAGCAGAACGCGCGCTCCTGACCAGCGATGGCGGTGAAGTCGAAATCGGCCGCATCATCAAAATGTCGAAGTCGAAGAAAAACGTCGTCGACCCCGACACCATTATCGACACGTATGGTGCCGACGCGGTGCGCTGGTTCATGCTCTCCGACAGCCCGCCCGAACGCGATCTGCCGTGGTCGGAAGCAGGCATCGAAGGATGCTCGCGCTTCGTGCACCGCTTGTGGCGATTGTTCGCCTCCCATGACGGCAGTGCACAGGGCGAAGACAAGCAACTCGATCGCAAGACCCACCAGACCGTCGCTGCCGTCGCCGAAGACATAGAGGCGCTCGGCTTCAACAAGTCGGTCGCGCGCATCTACGAATTGACCGGCGCTATCGAGAAGGCTTCGTCTTCCGCAAGCCGGTCCGCCGCAATCCGCACATTGATACAGCTTGTCGCGCCGATGATGCCGCACCTGGCAGAAGAGGCCTGGGCTTCTCTCGGTCAGGGAGGATTGGTCGCCGACGCCGCTTGGCCCCAGGTCGATCCTGCGCTGCTGGTCGAAGACGAGGTGACGATCGCGGTCCAGCACAAGGGCAAGCTGCGCGACACACTGACAGCGCCCAAGGGTGCCGCAAAAGAAGACCTCGAAGCGATGGCCCTGGCATCCGAGAAGGTTCAGCGGAGCATCGACGGGGCAGAAATTCGCAAGGTTATTGTCGTGCCGGACAGATTGGTGAATATCGTCACGTGATGCGCACGATCATCTCATCTCTGACCCTTGTGGCGGCCTCTGTCGGACTGGCGGCATGCGGGCTGTCGCCGATGTATGCGGGCGGCGGCAGTGGCGCTGTCGCGCAAGGTCTGGCAGCGGTCGATGTACCGCCGATCGCAGGGCGCGCTGGCTGGCTTGTGCGTACCGAGCTCAACGACCGGCTCGGCGCTGCGGGCGACGTCTCGCCCCGCTACCGGCTTGATGTGCGCCTGGACGATAATCTCGAGGCGCTCGGCATTCTGGCCGACGATACCGTGAGCCGCGAACGCAGGACCCTGCGCGCGCGCTACCAGCTCGTCGATGCGAGTACCGGCGATATTCTGCTTGATGCGACCGAGGGCGCGGATGCCGGTATCGATGTCGTTTCCAGCGAATATGCGACCATCGCGGCCGAACAGACTGCGCTCGAGAACCTCTCGCGCGAGATTGCAGACAGGATCGTCACCCGCGTGGCGCTGACGCTGCGCGAGCAGTGAAGCTAAAGGGCGCAGAATTCGCCGCGAAGGCTCCGGGAATTGTGCGTGACTGCTCAATTTACTTCTTCTGCGGGCAGGACGAAGCCGGGGCCAGCGCGGCCGCGGGCGAACTTGTCGCCATGCTTCCCGAACCGGGCGAGCGAGTGGAAATTCCCGGCCCCGATTTGCGTTCAGATCCGGCAAAGCTCGGCGACGAGGCGCGCTCGTCATCGCTCTTCGGGGACAAGCGGCACATCTGGTCGAGGGTAACGGGCGATGAAGCCCATGCCGCACTCGAAGCGCTGATCAAGACCGGCGATATGGGCGCGGGCGAAGCCTGTCCGGTCATCATCATCGCCACCTCTGCTACCGACAAGTCGCGCACCGCAAAGCTGCTGGAAAAGCGCAAGGATGCGGTCGTTGCGATGTTCTATCCGCCGGACCTGCGTTCGGTCACGCAGGCGGTGCGTGCGATGGGTGATGCGGCAGGAGTGCGGCTCGACGGCGCAGTGGCAGAACGCATCGCGAGAGGGGCCAATCTCGATGTCCGGTTAGCGCAGAGCGAGGTGACCAAGCTGGCCACCTACCTCGATGCCAACCCTCAATCGCCCAAGCCCGGCTCGATGGACCATCTCGATGCCGTCGGTGCGGCAAGCGAGGAAGACGGGTTCGCAAGCCTCGTGAACGCAGTGCTTGGTGGCCAGACAAACAAAGTCAGCGGCGAAATCGCTCGCATGAAGCAGATCGGCCTCAATCCGGTCGGCACACTGCTGGCGATCGAGCGCCGCGCGGCCCAGTTGGCGCGAATTTCTGCCGCGCTGGGCAATCGCCGTTACCAGGATCTGGACAAGGGCCAGAAAGCGCGGCTCGGCATCTTCTGGAAAGAAGAGCGCGACATCGCCGAGCAGGTCAATCGCTGGCGCGGCCCCAAGCTCGACCGGCTGACCAACGGCCTGGTCAAGCTCCACCGGGAACTGCTGTCGAACAGCCAGGCGGCAGAGCTGCTGCTCTCGCAAGGCCTGACCAATCTCGCCCGGCTCGCCGCCCGGCGCTAGCCGCCGCTCATCCAGCTTGCGACACTTGCGGTGGCTGCGGCGTCTTGGCGGGTTTGCCTGTTCAGCATGCTGCCCGCCAGCGACACGCCTCTTCCGGCAAGCGATTTCAGCCGCGCTGCCTTGCCTTGAGGGGCCTCCGCCGCATCTAGCGGATGTTGGTGCAACCGGTTTGCCGTATCCCCCAGCGCGAGGCCGGCAAGGGCGTTAATGTCCTTTCTCGCCGCGGGGTTTTGCACCAGCAATTGCTCCGCCTGCGCCAGGACCGCGCTACCCACCTCGATTGGCAGGCCGCTCGCCTCGATCAGGCCAGGGCGGCGCCACTTGTCCACCAAGGTCAGGACAAGTCCAGCAGGCCGATCGAATTGATGTTCGCATGCTCTTTGCCAGAAAGCCCGCCAGTCGATTGCTTCGGCGGCGACCAGGTAATCGATATCCGCCAGCGCCAGCGGGCCGACGTTGAACAGGTGGGAGGATGCGCAGTGAACGACCAGATGGGCCAGCATGTCTTCAGGCGCAGGAACCCGTATCCCCAGTTCCTCATCCTTCCTTGACCGGCGCAAGATGCCGGCATCGTCGCAATGCGGCATGGAAATACCGGCGAGAGGCGCGCTCGACCAGGCGTGAGGATGGAGCTCGCACATGACCCCTTCCGGGGAATAGAGCGGCGGCAGGTGAGTCTCGTCCCGCGCCATCGCGGCAAGCGCTTGGCGCGTCATGGCCGGAGCTTGCCATCCAGCCTCGCGCAGCAATTCATATGCCGTGGCGGCGCTGTCCAGCGGCACGAGGATATCGATATCGCGCATCACCCGCTCCGCAGGTGCCGGCCAGATACTCCACGCCAATGCAGATCCCTTGAGGGCGACCAATTCTATAGAATGCTGGCGCAAGAGTGCATTGGCCTGCACCAGCGCGCGGCGCTGCAACAGGGCAGCAATTGCATTGTCGCGGTGGGCCTCGCGCCACTTATCGGCGATTTGCTGCGGCACGTCGGCGGCAAGCTCGCCTCGGGAAAGGCGGCCATGAAGATGCGGTCTGAGCCTGTGGCCATCGGCCAGCTTGTCCAGCCGATACCATTCATCCGGCGAGAGCGGACCAAGGCCGTCCGCGCGAAAGCCTGAAAGCGCGAGCAGCCGTTCTCGCATCAGTCCTGCGGGACGGAGAAAGTACCTGTGACACGGCCGCCGGATTCCTGCGTCTGGCCGGTGACCGATGACGAACCGCTAGCTTGGCCATCCACGCTGGAGACCCCGCTGGCGAGATCGATCACAAGGCGCCCACCGTTGAGCCTGTCGTTTCCGCGATCGAGGCGGACGTTGCCAGCCATCGTGATGATACGGCGATTGAAATCGTAGATCGCCGTGTCGCCGCTGGCGCGTTCGCTGCCGCGTGAAACGGTGACGCCGCCGGTGGCGATAATCCGCTGGATTTGCAGAGTGCCCGCATCGCTATAGTCAACCACGGTCCGCGCAGCGTTGAGCGTCAACCCGGCCTGCGTGATCTTTACATTGCCGGACAGGACCACGCGGTCCTGCCGGTCCTGCAATTCGATCCGGCCCGCGTCGAAGGACACGGGCGCATTCGAATTGTGGCTGGCGATTGCCTGGGCATTCAATTGCATTCCGCCCAGTGCAGCGCAGGTCAGCGCAAATCCGGCGACAAGCGATTTAGTCATGGCGGGCAGGTGCTGCTTCATCAGGGCATTCTCAGCTTTCCAGGCTCCATGCGCAAGCGCGCATTGCCCGAGAGGGTTACAGTTCGTGCCGAAAGGTCGGCGTCGAGACGGTTGGCGCGGAATGTGCCGGCGGGCGTAGCGCCTTCGACGCCGTCCGCGCCGGTCACGGTCTTGTCGTTGAGCTGGACCGAAACGCCGCTGGCGCGCATCCAGTAACCGTCGGCCGCTTCCATTTGCATGGTGCCGGTCACGTCGATCCGCTCGGCATCGATATCGTACTGGCCGCCTTGTGCGCTGATCCGCGCCGGGCCGTCCGCCATCAGCAATCGCGCGACCAGATCGTCCATTCGCACGATGCCTTCCGCGCTTGAACGCTGGACGGCCTCATCGGCAGTCAGCGAGAACGGGCGCCCTTCGGCGTCCGTGCCTCGGTACAGGGCATTGTCCACGCGCAGGCGTTCCTGGATGACGGCCACTTCATTGCGGTCGAGCAGGAAACTGATTTCGCCGCGCGGCGACAGCGGTGTGATAACCATCAACGCCGCCAGGACACCGACCCCCATCGGCAACGCCTTTGCAAGAAAGCCAACCAGCTTGTCGTGACTGCCGCCGGGCTGCGCGAAATGCTGGCGGCGCGAGCGGAGTTGCTGCGCTTCCTGCGTTTCTATCCTGCGGTTGCGCCGGTTCATGCGTGTCTCTTGCGCGTCCTAGGCTGACATGTGGCTGAAGATGTCGTGATCGTCCCATCCGAGGATGTCGAGATGAGCGCGAGCAGGCAGGAAATCGAAACACGCCTGCGCAAGTTCCATCCGGCCTTCGCGAACGAGGCGGCGGTCGAGCTCTTCCTTCATGCGGTGAAGGAAGCGCACGTCGCTGGCAGCGTAATCGCGCTGCGCATCGCTTAGTACCGGGCCGCCCCAGTCGCTGCTCTGCTGGACTTTGGACATGCTTTCGCCGAGTAATTCCTCGACAAGGTTCTTGAGGCCGTGCCGGTCGGTATAGGTCCGCACCAGCTTGCTGGCGATCTTGGTGCAATAACAGGGTGTTGCCGTCACGCCGAGATAATATTCGATGGCGGCAAGGTCGAAGCGCGCGAAGTGGAACAACTTCAGCCGCTCGGGATCTGCGAGCACGGCCTTGAGGTTCGGCGCGTCGTAATCGCTATCGGGACCGAAGCGCACGAGATGCTCGTCGCCATTGCCGTCGCTGATTTGCAAGACGCACAGCCGGTCGCGGATGGTGACGAGGCCCATCGTCTCTGTATCGACGGCCACGGGACCCGCGGCGAGGACGCCTTCGGGAATGTCTTCTTCATGAAAATGTACTGCCATGGCCCGCGCCTTAGGCTGATTGGGGATTAGAGGGAAGTCCTACTGGCCCGCCAGGCGCGCGAAGGCCAATATGTGCGCGATGATCGAGAGCATACCTGCAAGCTGGAGGCCCGCGCTCCAGCCGGTTCTGGAAACCGACGAGGCACGGCGACTGGGCGGCTGGCTCCAGGCGGAAGAGGACGCGGGCAAGAGGGTCTATCCGCCGCGCGGCAGCAGGCTGAGGGCGCTCGAGCTGACCCCGCTCGACCAAGTGAAGGTCGTGATTCTCGGGCAAGATCCCTACCACGGCGCCGGCCAGGCGATGGGGCTGAGCTTTTCGGTGCCGCAGGGAGTCAAGGTCCCGCCAAGTCTCGTGAACATATACAAGGAACTGGAATCCGATCTCGGCATTGCGCGCCCCGCACACGGCGATCTGAGCCGCTGGGCGCAGCAGGGCGTATTGCTGCTCAACAACACGTTGACGGTTGAGGACAGCAAGGCGGGCAGCCATGCGGGCCGCGGCTGGGATGCGCTGACCGATGCAAGCGTGGCCGCAGTTGCCGCGCGCGAGGCGCCGTCGGTTTTCATCCTGTGGGGCAGCCACGCGCAGGCCAAGGCCAAGCGGATCGGCGGACTTCGCAGCGGCCCGCACCACATCATCGAAAGCCCCCACCCGAGCCCGTTGTCCGCCTACCGCGGCTTTTTCGGATCAAGGCCTTTCAGCCGCGCCAATGAATTTCTAAGCGCGAATGGACGCTTGCCAATCGACTGGTCACTGTGACTCGATGACGGAAAGCGAAGCGAAAGCCTGGTTGAGGCCTAGCCTTCTTCGCCTTCGATCCGGTCCTGCGCTTCGTCTTCCTCGAAATCTTCCATCACGCCCTCGGCGTCTTCCCGATCTTCAGCGCTAGGGCCCTCGGCGTCTTCGTTTCGCTGCCGCGCAGGTCTCGGATCGAGGCATAGCTCAGCCAGGACCGGCCGATGGTCCGACCCGACAGCCTTGCCGACGCTCATGTCGCGAAGCAGGAATTCCTCGGTCACGAAAAGGTGATCGAGCGGCCAGCCAAGCCAGGTGTAATCGGCCGGGAAGGTAGCATAAGTGCCTCGGCCAATACGCGGATCGAGGAAGCTGCCAACCTTCTTGAACAGACGGGTCGTGTCCGACCATGCCACATCGTTGAAGTCGCCGATGGCAAGCACGGGCATCGACAGTGCACCGGACTGCTTTGCAGCCATGATGATTTCCGCGTCACGTTCTTCTGTGTCCTGGTTCACGGTTGGAGGGCGCGGATGGAGCCCAATCATCCGAAACGCGCTCTTGCCGACCCTGAGTGTCGCGACGACAGACGGCGTGTCTGCCTGCGCGAAGTCCTGGATGGACGCATCGCTCATCGGCAGGCGGGTGGCGAACATGATGCCATAGGTGTTGTCCAGCGGACGGTGGATCTGACCTGGATAGGCCTGCATTACCGGTGCCATAGCGTCGGCCCACGCCTGGTCGGTTTCCATCAGGAGGAGCACGTCCGGATCGACGCGGCGGATCAAGTCGGCAGTGCGCTGATATTCCCGGTTGGTCTGAAGCACGTTTAGCGTGAGGAGCGAGAAGCATCCGTCGCCGTAATTTTCCTCCGGCAGGGTGCGCGCGACTTCGTGTCCTGCGAAAGAGGTGTAGGGATAAACACGGTACACCTGCCAGATGCTCAGACCTGCCAGGACGAGCGGTATCCATGGCCGCCATCCGCGATCAAAAAACCACAGTGCAGCGCCTAATACGATCATCGCAATCAGGATCTGGACCCGCGGGAAATCCCAGATCCGGATCCACCACTGATTGAGATCGGTCGTGCTGAGCAGCGTCCCGGCAATCAAAAGTATCGCAAGCACGCGCAAGAGCCAGAGCCCAGCCGTCTTCCACTTGCCAGTCTGACCGGCGCTCATGCAGTTTTCCTCATTCGGCCAGCGCTAGCGGGTTCGCCGTTACAGCGCCAGCCCGGAGGGGGCGTGATCGAGTTGAAGGTCTTCACATGCGAAGGCCACCAGACTGATTGCGGCGGATGAGTAATGCATCCGTTCGATCAGCGCGGAAGTTCGGTCTTCCCCATCAGGGCTTCATCCACTGCGCGCGCCGCCTGGCGCCCTTCGCGGATCGCCCAGACGACCAGGCTCTGGCCGCGCCTCATGTCGCCGCACGCGAAAACATGCGGTTCGCTGGTGGCATAGCGATCGGTGTTGGCCTTCACATTGCCGCGGCCGTCGAGCTCTACGCCCGCCCGGTCGAGCAATCCGCGCCGCTTGGGCCCGGTAAAGCCCATGGCGAGCAGGATCAGGTCGGCCTTCAGCGTGAATTCGCTGCCTTCGATCTCCTGGATCTTGCCGTCCTTCCATTCGATCCGAACGCAGGTTAGGCCGGCGACATCGCCGTTTTCCTCGACAACCCGCTTGGTCAGGACAGCCCAGTCACGTTCTGCGCCCTCTTCGTGGCTGGACGTGGTGCGCAGCTTGACCGGCCAATCCGGCCAGGTCAGCGCCTTGTCCTCATGCTCGGGAGGTTTGGGCATGATTTCGAGCTGGGTCACGCTGGCCGCGCCCTGCCGATTGCTGGTGCCGACACAGTCCGATCCGGTATCGCCGCCGCCAATAACGATGACGTGCTTGCCCTTGGCCGACAGTGTCCCGCGCGGTGCGGCGCGAACTTCGTCGTCGCCGGCATTGCGCTTGTTTTGCTGCGTCAGGAACTCCATCGCATAGCGCACGCCGGGAAGCTCAGCGCCGGGAATGTCGAGCATCCGGGGCTCTTCCGCGCCGCCTGCCAGGACGACTGCGTCGAAATTCTCTTTCAGCGCCTCGAAGCTGACTTCGACCCCGACTTCGCTGGATGTGCGGAACTGGACGCCCTCGGCCTCCATCTGCACCGCGCGGCGATTGATCAGGTGCTTTTCCATCTTGAAGTCGGGAATGCCGTAGCGAAGCAGGCCGCCGATCCGGTCGGATTTTTCAAACACGGTCACCGCATGGCCAGCCCTGGCCAGTTGCTGTGCGGCGGCGAGGCCAGCAGGCCCGCTACCGATCACCGCTACCGATTTGCCGGTCTGCTTTTCGGGCAGCTGCGGTTTGACCCAGCCTTCCTTGAACCCGCGGTCGATGATCGCGCATTCGATGCTCTTGATGGTCACCGGACTGTCAACGATGTTGAGCGTGCAAGCCGCCTCGCACGGAGCAGGGCATATCCGGCCGGTGAATTCGGGGAAGTTGTTGGTCGATTGCAGGACTTCGAGCGCGTTCTTCCAATCGTCTTCATAGACGAGGTGATTCCAGTCCGGGATGATGTTGTTCACCGGACAGCCGTTGTGACAATACGGGATGCCGCAATTCATGCAGCGGGCCGCCTGCTTGCGCAGTTCGTCCTCGCTCGGCGGGACGGTGAATTCCTTGTAATTGGTGACGCGCTCGGACGCGTCGAGATAATCGACATCGCGCCGATCGTATTCGAGGAAGCCGGTTTCCTTACCCATTATTCTGCAGCCTCCATTGCTGCCTGCTCGCGCTCGTCCTCGAGGGATTTGAGCGCGCGCGCATAGTCGCGCGGCATGATCTTGCGGAAGTTCTTGAGCTCGTTTTCCCAATTGCCGAGCAGCGCCTTGGCGCGGGCCGAGCCGGTGTGCAGGTAGTGCCGTTCGACCAGCACCTTCAGGCGTTCGGCGTCATGATACAGCGGATCGCCCATGCCAGGGTTGTCGACCGAGACAGCGCGTTGTTCGGGGTGTCCCCAGCTCTTCTCGGCGCCATCACCGTCACCCGGTTTGACGTCGAGGACGTCGACCTGAGCGTGGTTCACCCGCTTCTCGAACTCGCCGTCGGGATCGTAGACATAGGCAATGCCGCCGCTCATCCCCGCGCCGAAATTGCGGCCGGTCTTGCCCAGCACGCAGACAACGCCGCCGGTCATGTATTCGCAAGGATGGTCGCCCGTACCCTCGACAACGGCAATTGCGCCCGAATTGCGCACGGCGAAGCGTTCGCCGCCGACGCCGGCAAAATAGGCCTCGCCCGCAATCGCGCCGTAAAGCACCGTGTTGCCGACGATGATGTTCTCGGTCGGATCGCGGCTGACATTTTGCGGCGGTTTGACGATGATGCGTCCGCCGGACAGACCCTTGCCGACATAGTCATTGGCATCGCCGGTCAAACTCATGGTGACACCGTGGGCGAGCCATGCGCCGAAGCTTTGCCCGGCTACCCCCGTGAGGTCGATGCGGATGGTATCTTGCGGCAGGCCTGCATGGCCATAGGCCTCCGCGATGCGGCCCGACAGCATGGTGCCAACGGTGCGGTTCACATTGCGAATGTCGCGGGTCAATTGGACTGCCTGACCGCTCTCGATGGCGGGTTTGCAGGCCTGGATCAGCTCGACATCCATCGCTGCGCCCAAGGCGTGATCCTGGTTTTCCGTATGGTGGAGCGCCTGGCCTTCTGCGCGCGGCACTTCGTGCAGGATACGGCTGAGGTCGACCCCGTGCGCCTTCCAGTGACGGCGCACCCGGCGCATGTCGACGCGGTCCACGCGTCCCACCATTTCCTCGAGGGTGCGGAAGCCCATTTCGGCCATGATCTGGCGAAGTTCTTCGGCGACGAAGAAGAAGTAATTGATAACGTGCTCGGGCGTGCCGGTGAAGCGCTTGCGCAGTTCCGGGTCCTGAGTGGCAACGCCGACCGGGCAGGTGTTGAGATGGCATTTGCGCATCATGATACAGCCCGCCGCAATCAGCGGGGCGGTTGCGAAACCAAACTCGTCAGCGCCCAGCAATGCACCGATCGCGACATCGCGTCCGGTGCGCAGGCCGCCATCGACCTGCACCGCGATGCGGCTGCGCAAATCGTTGAGCAGCAGTGTCTGCTGTGTTTCGGCCAGACCGATTTCCCACGGAGAACCGGCGTGCGTCAGCGAAGTCAGCGGACTTGCGCCGGTGCCGCCTTCATAGCCCGAGATCGTCAGGTGATCGGCCTTGGACTTGGAGACGCCCGCTGCGACCGTACCCACCCCGACTTCAGATACGAGCTTCACCGAGATACGTGCTGCGGGCTGGACGTTCTTCAGGTCGTGGATCAGCTGTGCGAGGTCTTCGATCGAATAGATGTCGTGGTGCGGCGGTGGCGAAATCAGACCCACACCGGGCGTTGCATGACGCACTTTGCCGATGCGCTTGTCGACCTTGTGGCCGGGCAGCTGGCCGCCTTCGCCAGGCTTTGCGCCCTGCGCCATCTTGATCTGGATGTCGTCCGAATTGACGAGGTATTCGGTCGTGACGCCAAACCGGCCCGATGCCACCTGCTTGATGCGGCTGCGCATGGAATCGCCGTTGGGAAGCGGCTTGAAGCGCTCGGGCTCCTCGCCGCCTTCGCCGGTATTGGAGCGAGCACCCAGGCGGTTCATCGCAATTGCGAGCGTGGAGTGCGCCTCATGGCTGATCGAGCCGAAGCTCATCGCGCCGGTGCTGAACCGCTTTACGATATCCACTGCGGGTTCGACTTCCGACAAGTCCAGCGGGCGCGGGGCCTTCTTCAGTTCCATCAGCCCGCGAATGGTCAGCAGGCGTTCGGACTGCTCATTCACGCTCTTGGCGAATTCGTCGTAATTCGTAACGTCCCCGCCGCGAACGGCGTGCTGGAGACTGGCGATGTTCTGCGGGGTCCATGCATGGTCCTCGCCGCGGATGCGGTATTGGTAGATACCGCCCACATCGAGCATGCCCTTGTACAGCGGATTGTCACCGAATGCCTGCGCGTGGCGGCGGACCGCTTCTTCGGCGACTTCCTTAAGGCCGATGCCTTCGATGGAAGTGGCTGTGCCCGTGAAATAGGTGTCGATGAACTCGCTCGACAGGCCGACCGCGTCGAAGATCTGCGCGCCGCAATAGGACTGGTAGGTGGAAATGCCCATCTTGGACATGACCTTGAGGATACCCTTGCCGACAGCCTTGACGAAATTCGTCTGAACTTCCGCCGGATCGAGGTCCGGCAGCTTCTTGGCGCGCAGATCTTCCAGCGTTTCGATGGCGAGGTAGGGATTGATGCCTTCTGCGCCGTAACCCGCCAGTGCGCAGAAATGATGCACTTCGCGCGCTTCGCCGGTTTCGATGACGAGGCCGGTCTGCATGCGCAAACCCTGCCGCACCAGCTGATGATGCACGGCGGCTGTCGCCAGCAAGGCCGGCATGGCGATCCGGTCGGGGCCCTGGGCCCGGTCCGACAAGATCAGGATGTTTGCATCGCCCAGCACCGCTTCGGTTGCGGCCCAGCACATTTCCTTGAGCGCCATGGCAAGCCCGTCGGCCCCGGTGCTGGCATCCCAGGTAATATCGATGGTCGCGGTGCGGAATGCGCCGTCCAGAGCCACTTCGACCGAGCGGATTTTCGCCAGGTCGTCATTGGTGAGGATAGGCTGCTTCACTTCCAGGCGCTTGTGCGTACCGCCATCGCGGCCGAGCAGGTTCGGGCGCGGGCCGATCATCGACAACAGGCTCATCACCAGTTCTTCGCGGATCGGATCGATCGGCGGGTTGGTGACCTGTGCGAAGTTCTGCTTGAAGTAATCGTAGAGCAGGCGGCTGCGCTGCGACAGGACAGCGATGGGCGTGTCGGTGCCCATCGATCCGATCGGGTCCTCGCCCTTGGCGGCCATGGGCTCGAGGAAGCGCTGGATGTCCTCCTGCGTATAGCCGAACGCCTGCTGGCGGTTGAGCAGCGAAAGCTCGGACTGCGGGATTCCCGACAGGTCGGGCTCGATATGGTCGAGGTCCTCGAGCTTGTACTGCGCCTTTTCCAGCCATGCCTCGTAGGGCTCGGCAGCGGCGAGGCTGTTCTTGAGTTCTTCGTCCTCCACGATGCGGCCTTCTTCGAGGTCGATCAGCAGCATCTTGCCAGGCTGGAGGCGCCACTTGCGGGTGATTTCTTCTTCTTCGAACGGCAGCACGCCGCTTTCCGAAGCGAGCACAACGAGATCGTCCTTGGTCGTGCAATAGCGCGCCGGACGCAGGCCGTTACGGTCAAGGCACGCGCCGATCTGGCGGCCATCGGTAAAGCACACGGCAGCAGGGCCGTCCCACGGCTCCATCAGGGCGGCGTGATATTCGTAGAACGCGCGGCGGGCGGGATCCATCTGCTCGTTCTTGGCCCAGGCTTCAGGCATGAGCATCATCATCGCGTGGGCCAGGTCGTAGCCGCCCGCCAGCAGCAGTTCGAGCGCATTGTCGAGGCAGGCCGTGTCCGATTGCCCGTGCGGGATGAGCGGCCACATCTTGTCGAGGTCGGCGCCGAGCAGATCGCTTTCCATCGTGCGGCGGCGGGCTTCCATCCAGTTCACATTGCCGCGAACCGTGTTGATTTCGCCATTGTGCGCCATGAAGCGGTAAGGGTGGGCCAGACGCCAGCTGGGAAAGGTGTTGGTGCTGAATCGCTGGTGCACGAGACCAAGGGCGCTGACACAATCTTCATCGCGCAGATCATCGTAGAATGTGCCGACCTGATTGGCGAGCAGCAGCCCCTTGTAGACCACCGTCCGGCTCGAAAAACTCGGGATATAGGCTTGGCTGAGGCCCGGAATTCCGTGCTTTTCCTCAAGCGCGGCAAGCGGGTTGAGCGTTTGCTTGCGAATGACCACCAGCTTGCGCTCGAAGGCATCGTTATCGGCGCAGTTCATCCCGCGCGCGATTACGCACTGACGTATGACTGGCATGGAATCGACAACCGCCCTGCCCAGCCCATCGAGGGTGACCGGAACATCGCGCCATCCCACGATGCGCTGGCCTTCCTTTTCGGCGAATCTTTCCAGCTGCTTCTCGACGAACTCGCGCGCCTCGTCCTGCTGGGGGAGGAAGCACATCGCGATGGCGTAATCGCCCGCTTCGGGCAGGTCGAAGCCGCCGTTTTTGGCCCATTTGCGGATCAACGGGTCGGGCGTCTGGATAAGGATGCCAGCACCATCGCCGAGCAAGGGATCGGCACCGACCGCGCCGCGGTGATCGAGATTGGCAAGGATCGTCAGCGCCTGGCTGACAATCGAATGGCTCTTCTCGCCCTTGATATGCGCAACCATGCCGACGCCGCACGCATCGTGTTCATTGCGCGAATCGTAGAGCCCTTGGCGGTCGGGGTAAGAAGAGTGCGTAACCTGCATGCGCCGAGGCGTCCTCCAGTCGGACCCGCCTCGTATACCAGCCTTGGCGGCGGGCAGAAACGGGTGAAAATGCCGCAGTGCCGCAAGCGCGCACTGCCAAAATTTCGCGAACCCTTCCTTTGAAGGCACGAAAGCACTTTTGCAATGCCGTGAGAGTGTAGCAAAATTTCACATGGCCCAAGATTTCGCGCATTTTGCCGCATTGCAGCAAACGCGAATTCGTATCCATCAAGCGATGGACGGGCTGGGGAATTGCCGAATTATCAGTCGGGTTTGCCGACGCGTCCCAGTTTGTCGAGCGCGCTGCGCAGTGCCGCTTGCGGATCATCGCCCTGCGGCACGTCTTCTCCATCGCGGCGAGATGCTTCGCGCCGGAGGAAGGAGATGACGTGGTCCGGATCGTCTTCTTGAAGTGGTGCCTGTGGGGCTTTTGGACCAGACTTGCTGGCTTGAAGCGCAGCGCCCAGGCGCCGTGTCAGCTGATCGAGCGAGAGATCCGCTAGCGATTCGTGGCGGGGCGCGGTGTCGGGCACTACTTCCGGAGGTTCGGCTGGAGCTTCTACGAATGGCTTCGGGGCCGGTGCCGTGATCACTTCTGGCTCCTCGGCGGCGTCCACATCCTCGGCCTCGTCTATCTCCACGGCGGTTTCGGTGATCGCAATCCCTTCTTCGCCAATATCGTCCCGCGCGGAAAACATGCGTTTGCGGCCGTGATCTTCAGGCTCGGCGTCTTCTTCAATGAGCTCGGGCTCTTCCCACTCGTCCCATTCTTCCTCGTCAGAAGATCGGGCGAGCCGGCGCGCAACAACCAGGCCGAACAGCAGGCCCAGCAAGCCGGCCACTATGGCCACGGCGGCGAATCCGGCCATTCCGACCGGCGGTTCGAAAAAGCGGTGCAGTCCTGAGAGGCCGGCCTGCTGGAACAGCCCATCGCGGGTGGCGGGAGGCGTTACATAGAGCACTCCAAGAGTGCCTGCGCCGATAAGCATGCCGAACCACAGGCCTACAGCCGGGCGGAACCAGGCGCGGCTGGTCAGGCCATGATCATTGTCGCTGCTCATGCGTGTTCGATCCTCAAACGTGACGTCCCAACTTCGCGCCTGCCTAGCAGCTCATCGTAAAGGTCGCGATAACGCGCGATATTGCGTGCCCAGTCATGTTTTGCAGCGACATGGACCACCCCGGCTTCACGCATGGCCTCCCAGCTCTCGCGGCGATCGATCAGATCGGCGAGGGCAGACGCAATGGCGGCTGGATCATCCGGCGGGAATAGCGCGCCAGTAACCCCGTCCTCGATCAATTCGCGGTGGCCGCCGACATTGCTTGCCGCCACGATCCTTCGCTGGGCCATCGCCTCGAGCGGCTTCAGCGGCGTCACGAGATCAGTCAGGCGCGAGCGTTTGCGGGGATAGGCAAGTACGTCGATCAGCGAATAGTACTGTTCAACCTGGGAATGCGGCACGCGCCCGGTGAATGTGATCGCATCTGCCGCTGCGGAGTTCATGGCTTGTGCGCGCAGCGCGTCGTCCATGGGGCCGCCGCCAACCAGCAACAAACGGGCATTCTCATGGCGGGCGCGCAAAGCGGGCATGGCCGCGATCAGATCGTCCAGGCCTTCATAATCGTAGAAGCTGCCGATGAAGCCGATGACGGGCCCGCCGCCAATGCCAAGTCGGCTGGCCAGCGCGTCATCGCGCCCCGGCGGATCGCCGAACAGCGACAGGTCGACCCCGTTGGGCGAAATGCGGATCTTCGAGGCATCATGGCCGCGATCGACAAGGTCGCCGCGCAATCCTTCGCAGATCGTGAAGACGGCATCTGCCTTTCTGACCACGCGGTTCTCGAGCGCGCGGGTCAGCCGGTATTTGGCCGATCCTTCCCGGCCGGTGCCGTTCCCTACGGCGGCATCTTCCCAGAACGCGCGGATTTCATAGACGAAGGGAATGCCGAGCGCGCGTGCAGCCTTCAATCCCGCCATTCCGCAAAGCGCGGGCGAATGGGCATGGATGACGTCAGGACGCCAATCGCGCGCAGTCTGCTCGATCTGGCGGCGCAGCGCCGCGATCTCGCGCATCTCGCGGGCGACCGGCGGTCCCGAGGGTGTTCCAGGCGTGCGGTAAAAGCTCAGCCCGTCAGCCACCTCGACGTCAGGCCCATTGGCCGAGTGGCGCTGGCCCGTGATCCCGCGCACTTCCACCCCGCCCGCTTGCAGGCTCTTCAGGATTGCGCGCGTGCGGAAGGTATAGCCCGAATGCAGGGGCAGCGAATGGTCGAGGATGTGCAGGGCCCGTGTCATTACGTGCATCCTGTGTCACAACAGCCTTAACGCCGCGTCAACTGCGTTTCGCTATGGCGGCGGTGAAGCATCAACAAGGTTGCATCAGGAAAACCACACGGCTTGATCGATTACTTCGCCCTTGCGCTGACCCATGCGTTGATCGTGATCGCGCTGATCAGACTGTTGTCGCGTCCGGAACTGGATAGCGAGGACCTGCTGGCGCGCGAGGAAGAAGAGGTCGCCGAGGCCGAAATGTCGCCGCGTGAAAAACGCCGGGCACGGGCCCGTGCGGAGGCGCGCGATGCTTGATCTTGCGCTGTTCCTTTCCGTCATCGGGATGTTCCTGCTGGGCCTGCGCAAACCGTTTATCTGGGTGCTCGCCTATCTCTATATCGATATCCTTGCCCCGCAGAAGATCGGGTGGTCGCTGGCCCAGTTACTGCCGGTTTCGCTGGTTGCCTTCCTGCTTGCATTCGGCGGCTGGGCGGTTGCGGAAAAGAAGGACGGCTTTCGTTTCTCCTTCAGGCAAGGCATTCTGCTGGCTCTGCTCATCTGGTGTTTCATCACCTTGCAATGGGCCGATTATCCGGATTCCGCTGCGGAGAAATGGGCATGGGTCTGGAAGGCGCTAATCTTTGCGATCTTCCTGCCGCTGACGCTGACGACCAGGCTCAGGATCGAATCTGCCATGCTGATAATGGTGCTGACGGCTGGCGCAATCATCATTTCGGCGGGCCTCAAGACGGTCGGCGGAGGCGGCGGCTACGGCAATCTCTATCTGTTCGTGAACGACAATTCGAACATCTACGAAAGCTCCACGCTGGCGACGGTTTCCATCGCGCTGATCCCGATCATCCTGTGGTTTACAAGGCACGGCACCATCTTCCCGCCCGACTGGCGGGTTAAGGGCTTCGCCGCCGCATTGATCTTTGCTTGCTTGATGATCCCGATCGGGACGGAGGCGCGAACCGGCCTGCTCTGTATTGCCGTTTTGGGAATGATGTTGCTGCGCGATGTGAAGAAGCGCTTCGTCTATATCGGTGCAGCGGCTGCTCTGGGCCTGGTGTCGCTTCCGTTCCTGCCTTCATCGTTCACCGACCGGATGGCGACCATCAAGGAAGCGCAGTCCGAACAATCCGCCTCGACCCGGATGCAGGTGTGGGCGTGGACGCTGGACTATGTCGAGCGCAAACCGCTTGGCGGCGGGTTCGATGTCTATATCGGCAACAGTTTCTCCTACCAGATGCCGGTCAAGGAGGTGGACGGCAACACCACTCGCGTGCGCTACCGTGAGGTGACAGAAAGCAGCCGCGCGTTTCATTCCTCGTGGTTCGAAATGCTGGGCGAGCAAGGCTGGCCGGGCCTTTTCATCTGGACCCTGCTGCACATCACCGGGATCGTCCAGATGGAACGTATCAGGCGGCGCTATGCAGGGAAAACCGGGAAGATCGAAGGGTGGCAAGGGCCGCTTGCCAGCGCGTTGCAGTTCTCGAATGTCATCTACCTTGTCGGCGCGACCTTCCAGGGCATCGCGTTCCAGCCGGTGATCCTGATGCTTGTCGGCCTGCAGATTGCACTGGCGGAACACGTCAAACGGCGCGAATCAGCGATCGACAAGGCTGCCTTCAAAGCTGTCAAAGCGGCGAACAAGCGCGCCGATGCGCGCGGCTCCGCTCCCGACCCTGCTATTCCGTAAGGGCACGCTGCGCACAGTTGCGCGCAGGTTCTCCATAGGCCATGACGACGCCCATCCGTGCGGGTTTCGCCCGCGCGCCCGCCTATTTTTTGAAGACAAGACAGGAGAGAGCGCATGACCCCCCAGGACGTTGCAGGCAAGGTCGGCGAACAGGTCGGCACCAGTGAATGGGTCGAGATGAGCCAGGAGCGCATCAACCAGTTCGCAGAAGCGACAGGTGACCACCAGTTCATCCATGTGAACGAAGAAGCCGCCAAGATGACGCCTTTCGGCGGCACTATCGCGCACGGTTTCCTTACTCTTTCGATGATCCCCTACCTCACCGCGAACAGCGATGTGCCGCGCGTCGACGGGATCAAGATGGCCGTGAATTATGGCGGCAACAAAACCCGTTTCATCGCGCCGGTCCGTTCGGGCAAGCGCATCCGCGGTCACTGGAAGCTGCTCGAAATGAACGAGAAGCGCCCCGGCCAGTGGCAGCAGACCATGGAAATCACCATCGAGATCGAAGGCGAGGACAAGCCTGCCCTGATCTGTGAATGGATGACCATGTACTTCGTCTGATTTCATTCTCCTCCCCGGGGGAAACAGACGTTTCACAACCAAAGAATTGAAGGAATGACCATGCGCGACGCAGTCATCGTATCCACCGCCCGTACCGGTATGGGCAAAGCCTACAAGGGCGCATTCAACTCCACTCCGGGCGCCACGCTCGGGTCCTATGCGCTGGCTCCTGCCATCGAACGTGCCGGCATCGAAGCCGGCGAACTTGATGACGTGCTGTGGGGCGCTGCGCTCCAGCAGGGCGCGCAGGCAGGCAATCTGGCCCGCCAGGTCGCGCTTCGTGCAGGCTGCCCCATCGGCGTGTCCGGCATGACCATCGACCGTCAGTGTTCTTCGGGCCTGATGACCATCGCCACGGCTGCCAAGCAGGTCATCACCGACCGTATGCAGATTGTCGGCGCAGGCGGCCAGGAATCGATCAGCCTCGTGCAGACCAAGGAAATGCGGGTGATGCCCGATCCCGAACTGATGGCCATGCACGGCGCGGTTTACATGCCGATGCTGCAGACCGCTGAAACTGTTGCGCAGCGTTACGGCATCAGCCGCGAAGCGCAGGACGAATACGCCCTCCAGAGCCAGCAGCGCACCGCTGCGGCTCAGGAAGCTGGCCTGTTCGACGACGAAATCGTCTCCGTCAGCACCAAGCACAAGGTGATGAACAAGGAAACGCAGGAAGTCACCGACGAAGACGTGACCATCGCCAAGGACGAAGGCAACCGTCCTTCGACCACGCTCGAAGGCCTGTCCTCGCTCCAGCCCGTCATGGGCCCGGGCACCACGATCACGGCAGGTAACGCCAGCCAGCTGTCTGACGGTTCGGCTGCGGTCATCGTCATGGAAGCCAAGGAAGCTGAAAAGCGCGGTCTCCAGCCGCTGGGCCGTTACATCGGCATGGCTGTCGCCGGAACCGAGCCTGACGAGATGGGCATCGGCCCGATCTTCGCCATTCCCAAGCTGCTCGAACGCTTCGACATGAAGGTCGAGGACATCGACCTGTGGGAACTGAACGAAGCGTTTGCCGTGCAGGTCATCTATTGCCGCGACAAGCTGGGCATCGATAACGACAAGCTCAACGTCAATGGCGGTTCGATCTCGATCGGCCACCCTTACGGCATGACCGGCGCACGCTGTGTCGGCCACATCCTGCGCGAAGGCCAGCGCCGCAAGGCAAAGTACGGCGTCGTGACCATGTGTGTCGGCGGCGGTATGGGTGCAGCCGGACTGTTCGAGATTTTCTAATCACCAGAGGAACCTGATCCCATGAGCAAAGCCACCGAAGTTCTCGAAAATCTTTACGGTGCCTTTGCCGCGGGTGATGGCGATCGCCTGGGGGCACTGCTTGGCAACACCCATTGGGTGGAAGCCAGCGGTGGCCCCTACGGCGGCACTTACAACGGCTTTGCCGAAGTCGCGGCCAATGTCTTTGGCCCCATCGGCAATGACGTGACCGATTTTTCGGCCAGGCCCGACAGCATCTCTCCGGTTGGCGACGATGCAGCGCTGGCGCTGGGGTTCTACCGCGGCAAAACGGCACACGGACCGTTCGAAATCCGCTTCGCCCATCTTGCCCATGTAGATGGCGATGCAATCGTGCGCTTCGAACAGTTTACCGATACACATCAATGGCAGGCGGCAACCGCAGGCTAACCCCTTGATCGCGGATCAATAAAGGCGCACTCCGGCATCAGCAGGAGGGCGCGATGGGTGTAATGGAGATCATCGGCATAGCAGGCAGCGTAAGCCTGCTGGCGGGCTGGCGGCTTTATCTGAGCATCTTCGCCACCGGACTGGCCATGCGGCTGGACGCGATCCCGATACCCGAACACCTGCAAAGCCTCGACGTGCTCGCCAACCCATGGGTCATGGGCATCGCCGCGATTGCCGCGATCGCCGAATTCTTCGCCGACAAGGTCATGTGGCTCGATAGCGCGTGGGACGCGGTGCACACCTTCATCCGGCCCATTGGCGGCGCATTGCTGGCTCTCGCCATCGTCGATCCATCGGACCCGGCAACGCAAGTGGTGGCATTCCTGCTCGGCGGCGGTGCCGCGCTGACGGCTCATGCAGGCAAGGCAGGTGCGCGCGGTGTGATCAATGCCAGCCCCGAACCGGTGAGCAATATTACCGTATCCAGCGCCGAGGACGTGGCCACTGTCGGTCTGCTCTACCTGGCTTACGAATATCCCTATGCAGCCGGCGGCATTGCGCTGGTCCTGCTTGGCCTGACGGTCTGGCTGATCTTGCTGGCGCGCCGCGTAATCCGCTCGTTCTTCAAGCAGGGCGGGGAGCCTGCAGATCCGCCTGGCGGCTGAGCTGGAAGACTGCGAATTCCGCGCGCCAGTTTGCACCGCTGCTGACCCGCTTCTCGCTGGAGAAGAACCATTCCTGCTCGATTGTGGCCCGTTTCTCCCGCGCAAGTTCGCGAAAATCCTTCACGGTGACATGGTGGATGTTCTGCGTTTCGTACCAACTGACAGGGATAGCCCGCGTGACCGGCATTCTCCCCCCGAACATCAGCGCGCTGCGTGTGCGCCAATGGGCGAAATTCGGGAAGGAGACGAATGCCTGCTTGCCGACCCTCAATAGCTGGTCGAGCATAAGGTCCGGCCGCCGGGCAGTCTGCAACGTCTGGCTGAGGACCGCGTAGTCGAAGCCCTTGTCGGGATAATCGGCCAGCGCGCTATCGGCATCGCCCTGTACGACCGAAAGTCCCTGTGCAACGCAGCGCTCGACGCATGATCCGTCAATTTCAATGCCGCGTGCATCGACCTGCTTTGTATCGCGCAGTTCGGCGAGCAGCGCACCATCACCGCAGCCGATATCGAGCACACGGGTGTTCGGCGCGATCGCGGCGGCGATTGCGGCAAGGTCGGGCCTCAGCGCGTTCATTCGATGAAACCCTTCACCACCCGGTCCAATGCGGGCACATCGAGCAGGAAGCTGTCGTGACCGAACGGAGCCGATAGCTCCACGAAACTGACAGCCGCGCCCGCTGCGTTCAGGGCATGCACCACATGACGGCTTTCTGCTGTCGGATAGAGCCAGTCGCTATCGAAACTGACGAGGCAGAAACGTGCCCCGGTCCCGGCGAATGCATTGGCCAGCGTGCCGCCATGTTCTTCCGCCAGATCGAAATAATCCATCGCGCGGGTGATGTAGAGATAACTGTTCGCATCGAACCGGCGGGTGAAGCCGCTGCCCTGGTATCGCAGATAGCTTTCTACCTGGAAATCGGCATCGAAGCCGAAGCTCTTCGCATCCCGGTCCTGCAAATTGCGGCCGAACTTCTCCGTCAGCGCTTCTTCCGAAAGATAGGTAATGTGCGCTGCCATGCGGGCCACGGCGAGGCCGGAATCTGGGGCATCGCCCCCATAATAATCGCCATCGTTCCATCGCGGGTCGGCCATGACTGCCTGCCGTCCCAGCTCGTGAAAAGCGATGTTCTGGGCCGAATGGCGACTGGTCGATGCCACCACCAGTACGCGTGCGGCCCGCTCGGGCCAGTTCGCGGCAAGGCTCAGAGCCTGCATCCCGCCCATCGATCCGCCCACCACCGCGTGAAGCGTGTCGATCTCCAGGGCATCCAGCAGGGCGACCAAGGCGCGAACCATGTCGCGGATGGTGATGACGGGAAAGCGCATCGCATAGGGCTTGCCGTCCGAAGCTACGCTTGCCGGGCCGGTCGAGCCCATGCAGCTGCCGATGACGTTGGCGCAGATGACGAAGTAACGGTCGGTGTCGATCGGCTTGCCCGGTCCGACCATGCGTTCCCACCAGCCGGGTTTGCCGGTCACTGGGTGCGGGCTGGCCACGTGCTGGTCGCCGGTCAGCGCATGGCAAATCAGGATCGCGTTGGAGTGGTCAGCGGAAAGCTCGCCATATGTCTCATAGGCGATCTCAGCGCGCGCCAGTTCGCCTCCGCCGTCGAGCGGCAGCGGATCGGTCAATTGCAGAACGTGTGAGGCCCCGGCCATGATTTGCGCTCTACAGGCAAGGCAGGTGCTTGTCGAAGGGCCCTTTTTCTTTCATGCGACGAAGCCGCAATGACAGACCAGCCCAGCAATCAGCCCCGACCGACAATGAAGCCGTGGATCGAGGCGATCCATGCCTATGTTCCGGGCAAGTCGAAAGGCAGCGACGGACGCGAGCTGATCAAGCTTTCCGCGAATGAAAATCCATTTGGGTGCAGTGCCAAGGCGATAGCGGCCTTGGAAGATATCGCAAATCCGGCGCTCTATCCCGATCCAGATTCCACTGCGCTGCGTGAAGCAATTGGAGAAGCGCATGGGATTGATCCGGCGCGGATTGTCTGCGGTGCGGGCTCTGGCGAATTGCTGCACGGCGCAGTGCAGGCGTTTGCTGGAGCGGGCGACGAAGTCCTGTGCGCGCGCTATTCGTTTTCCCTTTATCCCCTGCTTGCCGCCAAGGTGGGCGCGCAGGTCGTTTATGCCGATGACGATGATCATGCACCGGATGTCGGTGCGCTGCTTGCGGCAGTGACGCCGCGAACCCGGGTCGTCCTGCTGGACAATCCGAACAATCCGGTCGGCACCTGGCTGGCCCGCGAAGAGGTCGAGCAGCTGCATGCCGGTCTGCCGCGCGACGTGCTGTTGGTGATCGACCACGCCTATGCCGAATACCTCGCGCCGGGCATGGACGATGGCGGGCTGGCGCTGGCCGCCACCCAAGAAAACGTACTGGTCACGCGAACCTTCTCGAAGGCATTCGGCCTAGCCGGTGAGCGCATTGGCTGGGCCACGGGCACGCCGGAGCTTGTCAGCGCGCTCAACCGTCTGCGCGGCGCTTTCAACGTCACCGCCGCGGGCCAGCGCGCGGCACTGGCCGCGATGTCAGATCCCGCCTTCGTCGAACGTTCGCGCGACGAGAACATTGCGGCACGCGCCCTGTTAGAGCGCGAGATCCAAGCGCTCGGCAATTACGGCCTGCGCAGCAAGCCGAGCGAGGCCAATTTCGTATTGGTGCTGTTCGAGGGAGCGCTTTCGGCAGAGGCTGCGCTGCATGCGCTGGCAGAGGGCGGCTACGCCGTTCGCCACCTGCCGGGACAAGGGTTGCCCCACGCCCTCCGCATTACGATTGGCACAGCTCAGCAGATGTCGGAAATTGCAGCTATCCTACGCCAGGCTGCCGAAGCGGCCTAGTCGTTCAGCGCGTTAATTGCGTTCAACACACGCTCTTCGACTTCGGCGCGCGGCAAGCCAGCCGGAATAGTCTCGCCGAAGCGGTAGGTGATGCGGCCAGCCTTCTTCAGCGGAGTGTGGTAGAGCGGGCCGCTGTCCACGGCGATCGGCACAACCGGCAGACCAAGCATCTTGTAGAGGCCGGCGAAGCCCGATTGCAGCGGGCGGCGCTGACCATGTGGGACCCGGGTGCCTTCGGGAAAGATGACAAGCGGGCGTCCATCGGCGGACATTGCCTTGGCCGAGCGGATCATCTTCATCAGCGCACGTGCGCCCTGGTCCCTCGCGACAAAGACCAGTCCGTAAGCCGTGGCGGCGCGGCCCCATCCCGGAATGCCGCCCAGCTCCTGCTTCGCGAATACCGAAGGCGTGTCGAACAGGGCCGGGGCATCGATAGCTTCGAAAAAGCTTTCGTGTTTGATCGCATAAAGTGCCGGTTCGCCGAGCGGCTCGCCCTCAATGACGAGTTCGATGCCAAGCAGGTTCCGCGCGCACCAGCGCTGCCAAGAGCTCCAGTTTTTGACCCGGCGGCGAAAGGCGGGCTTGGAGAACGGAACGCTGACCAGGGCGGCGGCCGTGATGAGGATCGAGCCGATATAAAAAGCCAGGTAAAACGCGATATTGCGCAAGAGAGTCATCGGATCAGACCGGCAATCCCTGAGAAATCTCGGATGCCAGCAGCTTGTTATATTCGAGGAAAAGCGTGGCGAGATCGGGATGCGATGCGACGGCGTCTTTCACCAGCCGGATTTCGGCTGGCAGGGTCCCGGCAACTTCCGAATAGGCGCGGGCCATGTGCCAGTCAGTGGTCACCAGCCGCGCAGAAGTGAATTCCTTTTCCTTCATCCACTGCGCAACTTCGCCGGCGTTGCTACGGGTATCGACGGCAAGATAGCCCAGCGTGACACAGCAATTCATGGTTCGCTGCGACACTTCGAATTCGGCGGCGAATTCAGCCGGCTTTACTTCCGGATCGACGCCGGAAACGAACATTTCCTGTGCCTGATCGCTGGTAACGACCTCGAGGCCGCGTGCAATGCGGCCCGGGCCGCCTGTCAGCACGATCACGGCATCGGTTTTCGTTTCGGACGCGGGCGTGGGCAGGGTGGTCGCAAAGGCGACGAAGCCGAATGCGTAGATCAGCACCAGGGCAGCGAAGAAGCGCAGGATCACAGCAGTTTTCGCAAGGAAGCAATTACGGTCATGCGGGCCGTGTAGACTGCAATCGCGACCGCGAAAAGCGGGACCAGTGCGATAATGACCCAATCGAGCGTCGATAGTGACCCACCTGCAACCATCCCGGAATCCAGCGCGGCAAACCGGCTGGCCAGAAGCGTGATTGCAGCCGCGCCGAGGATCAGGCCAAGCAGCCCCCCTACCAGTGCGTCGAGCAGCACCGAACGCTGGAAGACCCGCGCGATCTGTTCATCGCTGCCGCCAAGCAGGTGAACAATCTCGATGGTATCGCGGTTGCCGCCAAGCGCGTTGCGGGCAGCAAGCCAGACCGCCGCAGCGCCGGTAAACGCCAGCATCACGATCAGTCCGAACGCCAGCAGGCGCAGCGATTGAAGTGCCTCGAGCACCGGGGCGAGCCAGACTTCCTGTGCATCGATGCGGGCGGAAGGTGCAGCCTGGACGATCCGCGTTTCCAGGGCTGCAATCTGCGCTTCGCCTGCGCCTGCGACCAGTGTCAGGTCGATGAGTGTCGGCAGGGGCACGGCCTCGATGGTTTCTTCTGTGCCCAGCCAAGGCTCCAGCAATGCTGCGATTTCTTCTTCGGGCACGATACGTAAATTCTCGACCACGGGATCGCTGCGCAGGAGGTTTGCAACGCGCGATGCTTGCTCGGCCCGCAGATCGTCATCGGCTTCAATGATCTGCACGGTTGCACTGCCAGCCAGATCCCCGCGGGCGCTTGCTGCCAGGTTGGACAGCGCCAGCGCGCAGCCCATGGCCAGCACGGTCAAAGCCACCATGATGGCGATCACCCATGGCACCGGCCCGCCCAATCGCGCGCGCGGCAACAGGTTCGCCGCACGTTTGCCGCGGAAGGGCGCAAGTCCGCGGTCCACAGCACGCGAGACGGTGGGCGGCCGCTTCATGCGAACCGGCCCCCAGGCACGGTGCGCTTGGGCGGATATCGCAGCGCACCCGTGGGATCGGACAGCGTGCCCTTGTCCAGACGCATAATGAGGCTTTCGGGTACCTTGCGGATCAAGTGAACGTCATGCGTCGCCACGACCACCGTCGTTCCCAGGCGGTTGAGGGCTTCGAACAGCCGGATCAGCTTGAGCGCCATTTCCGGATCGACGTTGCCGGTCGGTTCGTCGGCCACGAGTATCTCGGGCCGCGCAATGACAGCGCGGGCGATGGCGACCCGCTGCTGTTCGCCGCCCGACAAGGTGGCCGGACGGGCGTGCGTCCTGTGGCTGAGGCCAACCCAGTCGAGCATGTCGTTGACTGGCCCGACAAGATCACTCTCGCGGACGCCCGACACCCTCAGGGGCAGGGCGATATTGTCGAAGGCTGAAAGATGGTCGACCAGGCGGAAGTCCTGGAAGACCACGCCCATCCTGCGGCGAAAGCCGGGCAGCTTTTCGCGGGGCAAGGTGATGACGTCAGTCCCGAACATCCGCATACCGCCGCGCGATGGCCGCTGTGCGAGGTACAGCAATTTCAGCAATGACGTCTTGCCCGCACCGCTAGCCCCGGTGAGGAAGTAGAAGCGGCTGGAGAACAGCGTAAACGAGATATTCGACAGCACTTCGCGTTCGGTGCCGTACCGCAATCCGACGTTGTCGAATTCCACGATTGCGCTTTCCGGGGCGCTCATCGGCGACAATTTGCCGTGAATTGGGAGAGAATAAGGGCTGTCATGGTCGAATTGTGGCCTATAACCCCCCTTCGATGTGGAAAAAAGCCGCTTCGAGCATTCACGCACAGATGCGCAGCTTGTCGCGATTCGCGGCAATGCGTAAGGCTTTAGTCGACTATGATTATTGCATGCCCCGCCTGTACCACTCGCTATGTCGTTCCCGACAGTGCAATTGGCGTGGATGGCCGGACAGTTCGCTGCGCCAAGTGCAAGCATTCATGGTTCCAGGATGGGGCCGAAGTCGAAGGCGTCGTTGCGAGCGAAGCGGCTGCGCCGCCGCCGCCGCCTCCACCAGCGCCGCCGCCTTCAGCGGATGATGAAAAGACCGCGCGTCCCGGTTTCGGGTTCAGCGCCAAAGCCGCTGATGAAGCTGCCCCGCCAGCGGTTGAGCGCGATGCGCCTGATTTCGATGAAACCCCGCCGCCATCGTATGAAACTGCCCCTGCGCCTGCGCCAGTAGCGGAAGATTACGACGACGAAGACGATTACGTCTCCCGCTTCGAACACTCGCCGCCATTCCGCCCCCGCCGCAACATGATGAAGCTGTGGACCTGGGCCGCAGCGATCTTCGCTGTATTGGCGCTCGGCGCAGTGGTGGCGATTACGCAATTGGGCACCCCGTCGTGGTGGCCGGTGGACAAGCCGGCATTCGGGCAGGACCAACCCGACCTGGAACTTCGCTTCCCGCCGGAAGCGCAAAGCTGGCGCGAGCTGGAAAACCGGACCTATCTGTTTTCTGCCCGGATCGAGGTTGAAAATACCTCCCGCGAAAGCCGCCCGCTGCCGCCAATCCAGATCGTGATGCTCAATGAGCGCGAAGACCAGGTTTTCACCTGGATCGTCCAGCCGCCCCAGGCAGAGCTGGCTCCGGGCGAGACGATCACCATCGACGAAGCGAGCACGCAGGTTCCGCGCAACGCCGTCTATGCCGATGTTGGCTGGGCGCCGCTGTAATTTAGGCGAACAAGGTGCTTGCGAGGGGGCAAAGGCGCTGCTAGTGGCGCGCTCCTACCGGCGGTAGCACCCGTCCTGCGCAAGCAGGATTCGCTACTGATCTAAGACTGTGTGCGGTCGTGGCGGAACTGGTAGACGCGCAACGTTGAGGTCGTTGTGGGTGAATAACCCGTGGAAGTTCGAGTCTTCTCGACCGCACCAACAGTCCTTCGTGGACGTCACAAAATTTTTTGGCGAAATATCGCGGTCTCGAACGGCACCGTTCTACGGCCTTCCTGGCGTGCTGCGGTTGCTACTGGCGGCGAGAACAGTCAGGCAAGACTGTCGATGAGCCAGTATCCGGTCGTTACCGTGAGGACGCTGCCGACGAGAACCAGCATGACATTCGCCGGAAGGTATTTCGCGGCCACCGCACCAAAAGGCGCTGCAAGTACGCCGCCGATAAGCAGTCCCAGCGCTGCACCGGCCACCTGTTCAAACCCGAACTGGCCCAGGAAGGCGCCCGATATGGCCATCGTGACGAAGAACTCGGCACTGTTGACCGAACCCACCACCTTGCGTGGTTCGGAACCCTGAAGCAGCAGGCCGGAGCTCACCACCGGCCCCCATCCTCCACCGCCCAGCGCGTCCAGCAAACCGCCCACGAAACCGAACGGCGTGACCGCTTTCGGGACGCGGTGCTTCGGCTTGCTGTGCAGTCCCTTCCCGATGAGGATGATGCCGATCAAGGTCAGGTAGACGAATACGAACGGCTTGATGAATTCGCCGTCGACATGGGACAGCCCGTAGGCGCCCAGCGCGCCGCCAAGGATGCCGGGAAACACGACTTGCAGGAACATCCTCTTGTCGATGTTGCCGCCGATGGCGTGGCTGATTCCGGAAATTGCTGTGGTGAAGCATTTGATGACGTGGACGCGGTAAGACGCCTGCGCCGGCGGCATACCGAGAAAGCCGACCAGCAAGGTCGTCGAGATTGCCCCAAAGGCCATTCCCAACGCCCCATCCACGAGCTGCGCGACGAAGCCGATGGCGATCAGCGGAAGCAGTTCCTCAAACGAAGCATCGAAGATTTCGAACATGGGCCTTCCCCGACGCAAGGTACGGGGCAGGAGGTCCAGACCGTATCAGGAACTATACGTGCCGAAGTGGGCGGCAGGTGGGATGCCGAATACTCAGGGGGATTACTGATACACTTGTGCCAATCTGGCCGCTCCAAGGAGATCAGGCGGGGCAGAAGGTCCTGCAGGGAGATCTTCCATAGTCCAAATCACGTTTCTAGGCGGTGCCGATACAGTCACAGGATCGAAATTCCTGGTGGAGACGCCTTCCAGCAGGGTTCTGGTCGATTGCGGGCTTTTCCAGGGATACAAGGTCTTGCGGGCGCGCAATCGGCAGCCCCTGCCATTCGATCCGGCCAGCATCGATGCGGTTGTTCTGACGCACGCGCATCTCGACCACTCCGGCTATTTGCCGCTGCTGGTGAAAAATGGATTTGCCGGACGCGTCATCTGTACCGAGGGGACCCAGGCACTATGCGGCCTGTTGCTACCTGACAGCGGGTATCTTCTCGAAGCCGATGCGCGATATGCAAACCGCAGGGGGTTCAGCAAGCATCACCCGGCCTTGCCCCTTTATACCAAGGCAGATGCTGAACTCGCGCTCAAGTCATTGTCCCCGAAACCTTTCGGGGAGCGCATCGAGGTTACCGGCGATTGCAGTATTCGCTTCCGCTACGCCGGACACATCCTCGGCGCTGCGAGCGTCGACATGATTGCCGCTGGCAAGCAAATCGCTTTTTCGGGCGATATAGGCCGCTACGGTGACCCGTTGATGTTCGACCCGGAGCCGATACCGCAGGCTGACGTGGTTCTCGTGGAATCGACATACGGAGACCGCTTGCATCCCGACATTGCCCCGCAGCAGGTGCTCAAGGAAATCATCGAGCGCACGGTCAGGCGCGGGGGCAGCGTGATTATCCCCTCCTTCGCAGTGGGGCGCGCACAGATGCTGCTGTTTCATATCAACGCGGTGCGGCGCCGAGGGCAGGTTCCCGATGTGCCGGTCTATCTGGACAGTCCCATGGCAATCAGTGCGACTGCACTGTTCACGCGGCACGCGCGCGACCACCGGCTGAGCGAGGCCGAGTGCGCGGACGCCTGGGACGACGTAATTTATGTCCGCGACGTTGAAGCTTCGAAGCGTCTCGACGCAGAGCCCGGTCCCAAGATCATCATTTCAGCCAGCGGGATGGTCACCGGCGGGCGGATACTCCACCGGCTCAAGAAATACGCACCCGACCATCGCAGCACCATTGTCATGGCCGGTTACCAGGCCGGCGGTACGCGGGGTGCAAAACTGCTCGCCGGGGCGGAGACGATCAAGATTCACGGGCAACAGGTTCCTGTCCGCGCCGAAGTCGTTTCGCTCGATATGCTTTCCGCACACGCGGACCAGCATGAGCTGCTGCGCTGGCTCGGCGGGTTCGAGGCACCGCCGCAGCAATGCTTCGTGGTACACGGTGAAGCGGATTCAGCCGACCAGTTCCGGCTGCAAATCACCGAGCAGCTCGGCTGGAAGGCTCGGGTGCCCGAGCACCACGAGCGGGTCGAACTGGGATGAACGATGCTGGCTCATTGCCGGGCGATTTTAGCTCCAGGAACCTGATCCCGCTCAAGGCGGTGCGCCTCGAACTCGAAACGCAGCACGAAGCCATCGCGATCGTCCATCAGGACTGTACGGTGGCGCGGTCGGAAGGCTTGACCGCAAGGGCACGTGTGGAACTGCAGGTCGGTGACCGGAAGATCATCGCGCGGCTTTTCCAGGTTGGAAGCGACCTCGTGTCAGCCGACGAGGTGGGCCTGTCCGAAACCGCATGGAGACACCTTGGGGTGGAGCAGGGCGCATCCGTGACCCTCCATCACCCACGCAACCTCGATTCCATGAGCGGACTGCGCAGCAAGGTCTACGGGCACCGCCTCAATCAGCACACCGCCTCGTCCATATTCCGAGATATCGTCGATGGGCGTTATTCCGACGTCCAGATTTCTGCCTTCATTGCGGCTCTCGCCAGCCACGCTCCGGATCTCACCGAAGCGATCGCGCTCACCCATGCAATGGTCGGGGTCGGGGACCGATTGTCCTGGCCCGGCAAGATCATCGTGGACAAGCATTGCGTGGGCGGGCTTCCCGGCAACCGCACCACGCCGATCGTGGTTGCGATCGTTGCCGCGGCGGGGCTGACAATACCGAAAACCTCGTCGCGGGCGATAACCTCGCCGGCCGGTACGGCCGATACGATGGAAACGATGACGCGCGTCGACCTGACCAACGAGGAAATGCGCAAGGTCGTCGAGAAAGAATGCGGCTGTCTGGTGTGGGGCGGAAGCGTGCGACTTTCTCCGGCGGATGACACCATGATCCGCGTAGAGCGGGAATTGGAGCTAGACTGCACCTCGCAGCTGGTCGCATCGGTCATGTCCAAGAAAATCGCGGCAGGATCCACGCATGTCCTGATCGATATCCCGGTCGGGCCGACTGCAAAGATCCGCTCGGAAATCGATGCTGCCGAATTGTCTGAATTCCTGATCGGGATTGGCGAGGCTTCCGGCATGCGGGTCCAGCCGATTATTTCCTCGGGGCTCGAACCGGTCGGTGACGGGATCGGGCCATCGCTCGAAGCAAAGGATGTGCTCCGAGTGCTCGAATGTGACCGGGATGCGCCGCTCGAACTGAGGGAGCGGGCCTTGCGACTGGCATCGGTGATGCTGGAAATGGGCGGTGCCTGTCCCCCGGGCCGAGGCAAGGTGACTGCCGCCTTGATCCTTGATGACGGGCGCGCCATGTCGAAATTCGTCGCAATCTGCGAAGCGCAGGGCAGATTTCGCAGGCCGCCTACCGCTGCTTTCCAGCACGTGCTCGAAGCGCAGCGCGGCGGCCGGATCGGCGGTGTCGACAATCGCCGTCTGGCCAGGCTGGCGAAACTGGCGGGCGCTCCGCGATCTCCGGCAGCCGGACTGGAGCTGCACGTCAATGTTGGCGATGCGGTCCTGCGGGGGCAGCCCCTGATCACGCTGCATGGCGAAAGCATCGGCGAGATCGAATACGCGGTTGATTACTACCGTGAGAACACGGACATGGTACAGGAATTCTCGGTGTGAAGCCGCTCCTGTTCACGCTCCATGCCGCGCCCAGCCTGGTACAAGGCATCCTTGCCGATGAGGCGTTCGAGCTAGGCAAGCTCGACCACCGGCAGTTCCCTGATGGCGAAAGCTATATTCGCTTGCGAAGTGCAGTGAAGGAGCGGGCGGTGATCTTCCTGTGCAGCCTCGATCGCCCTGACGAGCGACTGGCACCGCTACTCCTGGCCGCCGATGCTGCGCGCCGGCAGGGAGCGAGCAAGATTGGCCTGATTGCGCCCTATCTGGCCTACATGCGGCAGGATTGCGCGTTCCGGCCCGGGGAGGCGATCTCGGCAGAGACCTTTGCCGGCATCCTGTCGCTACATTTCGACTGGCTGGTGACGCTTGAGCCGCACCTCCACCGCATCGCCAGCCTCGATGAAATTTTCGGAATTCCTGCAATAGCCGCCCAGGCGACCGAGCCTGTCGGCAATTGGATTGCAGCCAATGTGGAGCGTCCATTCCTGATCGGTCCAGACGAGGAAAGCGCGCCTTGGATCGAACGTATCGCGGCCTACGCCGGGTGCGATTTCGCGGTTCTGGACAAGGTCCGCACAGGCGACCGCGATGTCCGGATATCGGGGACGCTCGGCGCGAGGATGGCTAGCAAGACCCCGGTCGTTATCGACGACATCGTGTCGAGCGGAGCAACGATGGAAGCTATCCTTGCCCAGATATCGCAGAGCTCAAAAGCGCGATCAGTTTACATTGCTGTCCACGTCGTTTCCGAACGGGATTTCGGTGCGGAACTTCATACGGGCTGGAATGCCGACTTTGTCAGCTGCAACAGCGTATTTCACCCAAGCAATCAGATCGATATCGCTCCATCAGTCCTGGCCGAAATCCACCGCAGTCTGGATGCTGATCAGACCCGTCATCGCCTGTGAAGACGTTTTGGATGACCCATTACGTACAATTCCTGATTCAGCTGTGACGCGAATAGGCCGACTTATCCCACTGCGACCCGAAGCCATTCACTTGGCGAACTTGAGAGGCGGCTTCCGAGCCGCCTCTTTTTTATCGCTTACTCGCTGGGAGCATCAGGCTGCAGGTCGAATTTCGATGGTGCAGACGCAAATCGGCCCGCGGCAATTCTTTGCTGTATTCACTACCTTCCAGCAGTGTCATGCGCAGATTACCGCGAGCCTTATCCGAATGGTTCAGCGTTCGCTTTCGCTCACTCCCCATTCGACAATCCTGTTCTAGCAGCCATGCGAGGGGCCAACTTGACGATCGTCAAGTTCCGACGCGAAACGGTATTAGGTACAATTACCGATCTCGCCCGAGCCGGTCTCGCACTACCTCCATTGCTTCAGCAATTACGGAGCGTGCGGGCCAATGCAGATGATGAGCAACAATCTGCAATTCGATCGTGCGATCGGGATGCCCGCCCGTGCCGGAGAAATACTCTTCCTTCGGGGAGAGCCTTGCGAGCATCTGTTCGAGGTAAGGCGAGGCGTCGCGCGTGCAGTTGCAACCTCGTATGAAGGGGATCGCCAGGTCCTCGCGTTCTTTTTCCCTGGCGATGTGTTCGGCTTGCCCCTGGCTGACGAGCACCGGTTTTCAGCCGAGGCCGTGACGGATATCATCCATACCAAGTACTCGTCGACCGGCTGGCAGGCCCAATTGGCGCAGACGTGCCAGCAAGAGAAATCTATCCTGAATGCCGTCTGGCAGGAAGAGAAGGCATTCATCGCACGCGGCCTGGTTCTTGGGCGGGTAACTGCGCTGGCCAGACTGTCTGCTTTTCTGATCGCCCTGACCCACCGCCTGCCCTCACCAGAGGGGTTGTGCGCGCTTGAATTGCCGCAGACCGACATCGCATCCTACCTGGCGACTTCGCCGGAAACGGTCTGCCGAAATCTGCGGCACCTGCGCGAGCTGAAAGTGATCGCCATGCCGCGCAGGGACCGGTTTGCAGTGCTCCATCCGGGGCGGCTGGAGATGCTCGCGGAGGGCATCCATAACTAGCGCGCGTCCGGCTCAGCTGACCATTTCTTGCGGAACACTACGTATGGATGCCGGGCGAACCGATGATCAAACTTGGCGTGAATTTGGCCCTAGGCTTCTGTCCCGAGGGATTTGACCAAGCGAGTTGAGCAAACGGATATGGCATGACGATCCATCAATCTGATCTTCCCACAAAAGCAGACATCGCCGCATCGTTGCGCGCGCACGTTGAGAACCTCCCGTCACCTGACAGTATGGCGTTCGGCGCTCAGTTCGACCGCTATGCGGACGCGCGCCTCGTCCTGTTGGGGGAGGCGACACACGGAACGCATGAATTCTATACTGCGCGCGCAGCTATTTCGCGCAGGCTTATCGAGCACCACGGCTTCTCGATCGTCGCTGTCGAAGGGGACTGGCCCGACATCGCGCGACTGGACGACTATGTCCGCTTGCGCGGCCCGCGTCCGCGTCTGGGCGAACCGTTCGTCCGTTTTCCAACCTGGATGTGGCGTAACGAGGAGATGGTCGGTTTCATCGACTGGCTGCGGGGCCACAATGCGGACCTGCCCGAGGAAAAGCGGGTCAGCCTGCGCGGTCTCGATGTCTACAGCCTCAGCGAATCCATCCATGCTGTCATCGATTATCTGGAGCGCCGCGATCCATCAGCGGCCGAGAGGGCGCGTCGGCGTTATGGCTGCATAACGCCCTGGCAGGACGAACCGCAGCTTTATGGCCACGCGGTCGAGAGAGGCGGGCTGGCCGGAGCGTGTGAGGATGCGGTGGTGGAACAACTCCGCGAACTCCTCGACCGGCGGATGGACTGGATCGCGCAGGACGGTGAGGCCTTCTTCGATGCAGAGCGCAATGCGCGGATCGTGCGCGCGGCGGAGCAATATTATCGCTCGATCTACCGCGGTGCTGCCGAAAGCTGGAATCTGCGCGATCGGCACATGTTTGAAACGCTTCAGGCGTTGATGGCCCATCACCACGATGCTCGCGCCATTGTCTGGGCGCACAATTCGCACGTCGGCAATGCGGCAGCGACATCGATGGGCTGGCGCGGGGAATTCAACATCGGTGAGCTGGTCCGCGCCGCTTATGGCGACGGGGCAGTCCTGATCGGTTTCGGGACAGATCGCGGGACCGTTGCTGCGGCGTCGGACTGGGGTGCGTCAATGGAAGTCATGCAATTGCGGCCGGCACGCGACGACAGCTGGGAAGGGGCTTTCCGCGCGATCGGTTCGATGCGGTGCCTGCTCGATTGGCGTCGCAGCGATGACAGCTCGCTGAAGGCTGCGTTATCCCGGACCATGTTGGAACGCGCGGTAGGGGTCGTTTATCGGCCGCAAAGCGAATTCCTCAGCCATTACTTCGAATCGGTACTGGGCGAGCAATTCGATGCTTTCGTCTGGTTTGAAGACACCCGCGCCGTGACGCCGCTGGGCCCCGAGCGCCCGCACGGCGCCCCCGAGATATGGCCATTCGGACTTTGAGCGAGAACGAATTATGGAACATTCGGTCCAAGATACACACGAAGTGATATTGCCCGGCGAACCTCCCCTGCACGCCATACTTGGCGTACCGGTCGATGCGCTGGGCCTCGTGATCTTCGCTCATGGCAGCGGCAGCGGCAGGCTAAGCCCGCGCAATGGCTATGTCGCACAGCGCCTGCGGGACGCCAAGCTGGCAACGCTGCTGCTCGACCTTCTTTCGCCGGCAGAGGAAACCGATCGCCGTAATGTATTCGACATATCCCTGTTGGCATCGCGTCTTCGCAGGGCAACGGACTGGGCATCGCAGTTCGAGGAAACACGTTTACTCAAACCGGCATATTTCGGGTCCAGCACCGGCGCTGGCGCAGCGCTGCGGGCAGCTGCGGGTGATGAGCGTATCGTATCAGTCGTTTCCCGCGGAGGCCGCCCGGATCTTGCGGGAAGATCGGCGCTCGCGGCAGTGAAGGCGCCGACCTTGCTCATCGTCGGTTCGCTCGACGAGCCGGTCATCACGCTGAACCGATTGGCCGCCGGGGCGCTTGGCTGCGTCCATGAGATTGCCATAGTGCCGGGGGCCACCCACCTGTTCGAGGAAACCGGTACGCTCGACGAGGTTGTCGAACTCGCCGGGGACTGGTTTCGTACCCACTTCCGAGGAGTGGTGCCGTGATCCGGAATCTCCTGTTCCAGAACCGGGCCGAGGCTGGAAAGGCCCTCGGTCGCGCACTCGTCGACATGAAGCTGGCCGACCCGGTCGTTCTGGCGCTTCCGCGCGGAGGTGTCCCGGTTGGCTACGAGGTCGCAAAGGCTCTTGGCGCCCCGCTAGACGTCATCCTGGTTCGCAAAATCGGTGCGCCGGGACACAAGGAATACGGGATTGGCGCCGTTGTCGATGGCTCTGCAATGCAGACCGTCATCAACGAAGCAGCTGCACGCATGGTGGGGGCCGACCGTGCATATATCGAGCGCGAGGTTGCACGCGAACTCGGCGTCATCGAACGCCGGCGGGAGGCCTACCGGAGTGGTCCGCCGGTTCCGGTCAAGGGGCGGACGGTCGTCGTGATCGATGACGGGATAGCGACGGGGAGCACTGCGATGGTTGCGCTTCAGGCGCTGGCCAAGGCTGGCCCTTCCCGAATTATCCTTGCCGTTCCGGTGGCACCGCGCGATTCCTTGAACAGTTTGCGCGGCCTGTGCGACGACGTAGTCTGCCTCTTGATGCCCGAACCATTCCACGCGGTAGGTGCGCATTACCGGGACTTCGGCCAGACAAGCGACGATGAGGTTATCCGGCTTCTGGAGGACGCCCGCCTCGATATTGAGGATCACGCCGACCGCATGGGCTAGACGGCGCGCCGTGGGTAGCGCAGTCAGCTACCTCGCCAGCCGAGCCTTTCGACCTTGCGCAGCCATTTTTTGCGGTGTGCCGAGCTGCCTTCCACGTTCCCGACAAGCGAAACCTTGACCGGCGAAATGCCTGCAAATCCCAGGATACTGCGTTTCAGGCTTTTCACGCTATGGGCGCGGAACCAGACGGAATAGATACGTGACGGCATCCCCATGGTGACGATAAGGCGGCCGGACTTGCCCTTCAGCAGCTTCTTGTAGCTGCCGTTTTCCAGCCGCTCGATCGCGATGCCAGGCCGCGCCAACTGTTCCAGCATTGCCTTGAGCAGGGCGGGCATCTCACCCATCCAGAGCGGGTAGAGTATCACGACATGGTCAGCCCAGATGAGTGCATCCATCGCTTCTTTCAGTCCTTCGGGCAGTTCCCCTGAAATCCAGTCTGCCGGGTTCCTCAGGATCGGAAAGTCGAGCTTTGCGAGATCAACCCGCCTCACCTCGTGGCGCTCACTTGCGCTGGCGGCATATGCCGAGGCCAGAGCGTGGACATAGTGATCCGCATCGTTGTGGGGATGACCGTTGAGAACGAGAATACACCGCATGTCTGCAGGTTAGGTCGCGCCAGCAGAACTGCGGTATGCGTAGATACCCTTAAGACGGTTAGCCCCTCGCAATACCGATCCCTTCAGGACGATAAACGATTAAACAGGCGTTTGACGTCATCTGCCCGGCAGAGGTCGGTGCCGGGTGTGAGTACGGCGGCCGCTCCTGCAGCAAGGCCAAATCGAAAGGCCTCGTCCACGGGTTTGCCGCTGGATAGCGCGTGGACCATGGCCGCCAGAAAGCTGTCGCCCGCACCAACCGCGCTTTTCGTCTGAACCGTGATGGCAGGCAGCCGCAGCGATCCGCCAGCGCTCGCCAGCAATGCGCCCCGTTCCGCCATCGTGACCGCCAGGTATTCGACCTTGCCGCTCCGGACCAGGTCGGTTGCTGCCTCTGCAATTGCGGTATCGTCGGGCAGGTCGCCGCCCACCAGGGCGCGAAATTCGCCGAGACTGGGTTTCGCGAGGAAGACCTTGCCGCCGGCGATCCCCTGAGCAAGCGCTTCGCCGGAGGTGTCGAGCACAAATCGCATGCCATTTTCCGCCGCGATGGCTGCGACTTGTGCATAGAAATTGGTCGGTACACCGCGCGGCAGCGATCCGCTGGCGACCAGGAAATCGTGGCGCGCTTGCCCCAGCTTTGACAGACATTCGCGCCACTCTGCTTCTTTCACTTCGGGCCCGCCGGGCACGAAGCGAAATTCCTGGCCGGTGCTGCGTTCATGGACAGCAGTGCTGACACGGGTTTCGCCTGCTATCCTGATCGGCGAGCGCACAAGTTGATGCAGGTCGAGCAAACCGTCGAGCGCAATTCCCGTGGCACCGCCGGACAGGTAATAGCAGCGAGCATTGCCGCCAAGGCGGACGAAAACCCGTGCCACATTGATGCCGCCGCCGCCGGGATCGTAATGCTCGTTCCGCGCCCGCATCTTGCGCATGGGAATGACTTGCTCGACCTCGCAAGCGACGTCGAGCGTCGGGTTGAGTGTCAGGGTGCCGATATCCATCATGGACATTTCTCCAGCTCCGGGGTGCCTGCCTCAAGCGCCTGCTCGGCAGCGGCGACATGCGATTTGACCGCCACGAAACTGTCGGGAGTGACGGAGATAGAGTCGATCCCGCATTCGACCAGAATTCGTGCGAACGCAGGATCGTCGCTCGGAGCCTGTCCGCACAGGCCCACTTTCGTGCCATGTCGGTGCGCCTCTTCGATGACATGGCGGATCATCCATTCGACAGCCGGATCGCCCGCGTCGAACTGGTCGGCAAGCAATTCGGAATCGCGATCGATACCAAGCGTAAGCTGGGTGAGGTCGTTGCTCCCGATCGAGAAGCCGTCGAACCGCTGGGCAAAATCTCCCGCGAGCACCACGTTCGACGGGATTTCGCACATCATATACAGCTCGAGATCTTTTTCGCCCCGCACCAGCCCTTCATCGCGCATCGTCTCGATCACGCGGTCAGCTTCTTCCACCGTGCGGCAAAACGGGATCATGATGGCCACATTGGTAAAGCCCATGGTTTCGCGCAGGTGCCGGATCGCCTGGCACTCCAGCGCGAAACCGGCCCGGTATTGGGGCGAGTAATAACGCGCGGCCCCCCGAAAGCCGAGCATGGGGTTTTCCTCGATGGGTTCAAACGCTGCCCCGCCGATCAGTCCGGCATATTCATTAGTTTTGAAGTCGCTCATGCGCACGATGACCGGCCGGGGGAATTGCACTGCCGCAATCCGGGCGAGTCCTTCCGCGAGCTGGTCGATGAAGTAATCGCGCTTGTCTTCATACCGCGCAGTCAGACGCTCGATCTCGGCCTTTGCGGCGGTGTCTTCGAGCTCGGAGAAGTGCACAAGCGCCATCGGGTGGACCTTGATGGTGTTGGCGATGACGAATTCCATGCGCGTGAGCCCGACCCCGTCGCTCGGCAGCTGCCACCAGCGACCCGCAGCGCCTGGGTTGGCGAGATTGAGCATGATCTTGGTGCGCGTTCGGGGCAGCGCGGTCACATCCACCTCGGCCACTGTGACAGCGGCTTTGCCGGAATAGACGATCCCCTCGTCACCGCCGATGCAGCTGACAGTCACTTGCTGCCCCGATTGGAGCACCTTTGTCGCATCGCCCGTTCCCACGACTGCGGGAAGGCCGAATTCGCGGCTGACGATGGCGGCATGCGATGTGCGGCCGCCGTGGTCGGTGACGATGGCCGCTGCGCGCTGCATCACGGGCACCCAATCCGGATCGGTGGTCGATGTGACCAGGACAGAGCCGTCGACGAAATTGGCAATGTCGGCAGCGCTTTTGATCAGGCATACGTCGCCGCTGGCCGCCGCCCCGCCAATGGCAAGGCCCCTGACAAGTTCGTCGCCTTGCTTGGAAAGCGAATAGGTCTTGAGTGAACCTGCCGCCTTGCGCGACTGCACTGTTTCGGGCCGGGCCTGGAGAATGCAGAGACCTCCGTCCGGACCGTCCTTGGCCCATTCGATATCCATCGGGCATCCGTAATGCTGTTCGATCAGGACTGCCCAGCGGGCCAGCTGGAGCACTTCTGCGTCGGTCAGTACGAATGCCTCGCGTTCGTCCTTGCTTGTCTCGATGCTGAGCGTCGAAAGATGCGGCCCGGCCGCGTAGACCATTTTCACTTCCTTGCTGCCGCGGCGCCGCGCCACGATGGGGCTCACACCCGGATCGTCGAGGAGCGGTTTGAAGACCTGCCATGCGTCGGGATCCACAGCCCCTTGCACGATATTCTCGCCCAGCCCCCACGCGCCGTCGATCAGCACCATGTCGGGAAAACCTGTCTCCGTATCGATCGAGAACATCACGCCGGAACAGGCCTGGTCCGCGCGCACCATTCGCTGCACGCCTACTGAAAGGGCAACCGACCCTTCGGCAAAGCCGTGCGCTGCGCGGTATGTGATCGCCCGGTCGGTATACAGCGATGCGTAACAGCGGCGGCACGCATCGAGCACGGCATCTTCGCCGGTGATATTCAGGAATGTCTCCTGCTGGCCCGCGAAGCTCGCTTCAGGGAGATCTTCGGCTGTGGCGCTCGAGCGGACGGCTACCGCCGGTTCTTGTCCTCCTGCATGCTCGGTCATCTGCGCATAGGCTTCGCAAATTGCTCTGCGCAGTTCTTCCGGCCAATCGCCCGCGGTGACGGCGTTCCTGATTGCCTTGGCGGTATTGGCCAAATCGTCCTTGCCGCCCTCATATGCGGCGATGAGATCGGCGATGGTTCCGTTGAGCCCGTTGAACTCCAGAAACAGCCGGAAGGCGTTGGCACTGGTCGCGAAACCGCCGGGGACCGCAATTCCCTTGGGGACGAGCGACTGGATAAGTTCGCCGAGCGAGGCATTCTTGCCGCCGACAATTCCGACATCTTCCTTCGAGACCTGGGCGAGGTTCAGCACGAGTTTCTGTGTCACAGGGTTTCTCCAACGGGTTGGCGCAATGTTGCTTCACACCGCACATCGATCCGGCGCGTTTCTCCATCGGGAGGGAAGGCAATTGCGGCGTCCGAAACGCTCTCGCCATCGACCGTGATTAACTGGCCGCGCACGTCAGCTGCTGCCGAAACCTCGAAAACCAGCCGCGCATTGCCTCGGCGCAGGGTTGCGCGAAAGCCCGGCCAGCCGCTTGGCAGCGATGGGTTGATGCGCACTTTGCCTTCATCCATCGAGATGCCCAGAATACCCTCGACGCCAAGTCGCCACGCCCATGCCGCAGCGCCTGTGTACCAACTCCACCCCCCTCTGCCGCGGTGTGGTTCTGCCGAGGCAATGTCGCCCGCCACGACGTAGGGTTCGATCCGGTAAAGCTCCGCACCCTCGGCGCTGGCAGTGCGCCTGGCCGGGCAGATCATGTGGAACACGTCGAGAGCGCTGTCGGCGTCACCGGTCTGGGCGAGTGCCAGCCCGAGCCATGCAGCAGCATGGGAATATTGTCCGCCGTTTTCGCGCAGCCCCGGCGGGTATGCTGCGATATAGCCGGGATCGATCACGCTCTTGTCAAATGGCGGCCACAGCAGGCGGGCCAGACGCGCCTCGCCATCAATCAGCTCGCTGCGCGCTGCATCAAGCGCAATTGCAGTGCGTTCGGGGTGCGCGCCGGCAAACACGGCCCAACTCTGCGAAATGGAATCGATCCGGCATTCGCCATCCCTTGCAGAACCGAGCGGATGCCCTTCGTCATCATAGGCGCGGCGGTACCAGCCGCCGTCCCATCCTGCATCTTCGGCATTACGCCGCCAGGTGCGCGCGGTTTGCGCCCATTGCGCGGCCTCGTGCTGGCGGTCTAATCGCTGTTCGAGATCTACGAGCAATCCCGCCGTGACCGATGCGAACCAGGCCAGCCACACGCTTTCCCCGCGCCCCTCGTCACCGACACGATCCATACCGTCATTCCAGTCGCCCGTGCCCATGAGCGGGAGGCCGTGTCCGCCCAGCGCGACCCGTTCGAGCGCGCGCTCGCAATGCTCGATCAGCGGCGCATCGGTGAGGGCAGTGGCAAATTGCGCATAGCGATCATGCTCGTCGGGATTGAGGGGCGGTGCGGTGAGAAAGGGTACGATTTCGCTGAGGATCGTGAGGTCGCCGGTCGCGCGGACATATGTTCCGGTGGCATAGGGAAGCCACAGCAGGTCATCGGAGAAGCGCGTTCGCACGCCGCGGTCGGAAGGCGGATGCCACCAGTGCAGGACGTCACCTTCTTCGAACTGGTGCGCGGCGCAGGTCAGGATATGAGCGCGCGCTCTTTGCGGAGCGATGTGCAGCAGGCCCAGCACATCCTGCAGCTGGTCCCGAAAACCGATCGCGCCGCTCGCCTGGTAGAATCCTGCCCGCGCCATGATGCGCGACGACAGCGATTGGTAAACCAGCCAGTGGTTGATCATCATGTCAAAAGCGCGGTCGGGAGTTTCCACCGTGACCGCGCTGAGCAAATCGTCCCATCTCGCAGTCAGGGCAGCTTCGGCGCCTGTTATCGCAGCGGGCACGCGCCATTCCGCAGCGAGGGCGAGCGCCTCTTCCTCATTCGCCGCTTCCCCCAGGATAAACGTCACTTCGCCGGTTTCGCCCGGCGCAAGATCGATATGGACCTGATAGGCTGCGCAGGCATCTTCGCCAGCGACCTCGGTAGCGGCCAACCCCCACCGCCGCAGTCCTTCGGGCTCTTCATATCGGCCTTCACGCCCGAGAAATTCTTCCCTGTCGGTGGTAAAACCATGCGCCCTCCGGGTGGCACAAAGAAATGCACAGCGACCGGCGAAATCCGCGCTCCACGGACTGGAGGCGAGTAACGTCTGCGTGGCCTCGTCGAACCGGCACGCAACATGGCGGCGGGAAACAGAAGGCAGGGATCCAAGCAGCCATTCCGCGTAATAGGTCGCAGTAAGCCTGCGGGGCCGATCCGCCTGGTTCCCCAGGCGCAGGCGTACAAATTTGACTGGCGCGTCTGACGCCACGGAAATGCGCTGCTCCTGAGCCAGCCCGTGGGATGTCCGGCGCCACTGGGTGAAACCTGCGCCGTGGCGGATTTCGCATGGCTGGCCCTGCCCGGCGGGGGCCGGAGTGACGGACCATGTGGCAACGGTCTCCTCGTCCCGAAGATAGAGGACTTCGCCGGTGCGGTCAGTGACGGGGTCATTGGTCCAGGGGGTCAACCGGTTCTCGCCGCTGTTGACCGACCAGCTGAAGCCGCCGCCGGCTTCGGTCACCAGCGTGCCGAAATCATCGTTGGCCAATACGTTCACCCATGGTGCCGGCGTTGTCTGCCCCGGTTGCAGCTTAATCACATATTCGCGCCCGTCCGGAGAGAAGCCCCCCGTCTCATTGAACATGAAAAGGTCCTCTGCGGCGGGCGCTGGGACAGGAGGATCGGACAACTGCGGCAGCGTTGGCAGGATCGGCGGAGGCAGGGGGACGGAGCTTTTCGCATTCGCCAGCTGATCTTGAAGAGACCCGCCGTCATCATCGAGAATAGCCCATGCCATTGCTTCGAGCATCTGGACCTGATCGGTCCCGCTCTGATCCGCGAACAGCAGATGAATGCCGCCGTTTCGGCCCAACATATCGCTGGCACCGATTTCCCTGAGCAGCTCGAACAGTTCGCCTCGTAGTGGTTCGACATAGGCTGATCCCGAATTCTGCAGGATGACGAGGTCGACAGGCAATCCGGTTCGCCGCCAGAGCTCATGCGCGCTGGCGAGAAGGGGGAGCAGATGCTCTCCATTGCGGTTCACGCGCAGCAACAGGATGGGCAGATCGCCCGATAGCGCCAGGCCCCAGAGGCTCGATTGGCCGAAGCGATTGTTGCGGATCCGGTCCGGACCTGTCCGCAAGGCGCCATGCGGGTGGATCATCAGCGTACCCAGAGCCTGTACGGCAGGCAGATCTTCGACCTTCAGCCTACTGCGCGCGACTACACGGGCGGATTCAAGCGTGGCATCGCCAACAATCCAGTCCATCGAAGCGAGAGTGGCATGGCGGGCGGCCATCTCCCGTGCCTTGGCTCCGCTCGATGCAACCGCCGTGTTCAGGCACATGACTTTCTGTTGCCCCGGCTTCAGATCAATCTCCCACTGGAGCGCCGAAATGGGATCGAGCGTGAATCCGCTCGTGGCGGTAAGAGGCTGGGAGGCACCGATCGGATTATCCAGTCCGCGATTGCGCCCGATAAAGGCCCGGCGATCCACTTCATGCCGAAGCGCGCTAATGGGGCCGTTTTCGTCAATGGCGAACTGGGTCATCGACGCAGGCGTCTCGTTCGCGTTTCGCGGCCGGCGAGTGAACAGAAGCCCGCCCAGGCGCGGTACGAACTCTCCGCCCGTAAACAGCTTGCTGAATGCCGGATGCCGCTCATCGTCAAGCGGCGGCGCAAGCACTATCTCGGCATAGGTGGTCAGGCGCAGACGGCGCAGACGGTCACTTTCGTTGACCAGTGTCACCCGGCGCATCTCGATGTCGTCGCCGCTTCCTACGCACACCTCCAGCCGCAGGTCGATGCCGTGGTCGCGGCGATGAAACTCGGCGAGATGCGGCTGGAACTGGACGTGAAATTCGTCTGGGATCGCACCGGTGGGCTGGCGGGTCGCCGACCACAGCGCCCCGCTTTCCATGTCCTGAACATAGAACCAGAACCCGTCCGCATCGCGAGTGGCGTCGGGTGAAAACCGTGTCAGTGCCTGTCCCTGCCACCGCAGCGCCCCGCCGCCGCTTTCCCCGATCCAGCTCGACAGGCGGCCGTTACCCAGGACCTGGACCTGAGGGAACGCCATCGGTGCAGGTGCCCAAGGCGCAATCGGCCCGACATCCTTGGCGGTCTCGCCATGAGCAAGCGTTTCGAGCCGCTCGATTTCGGGCGGTATTTCATTCGGAACCCGCTCGCTCAGTAGCAGCGACACGAGCTTCATTTGCGGATCCCGCAGGAACCGGGCAACCATCCGGTCATCGGTCAGCGCGTTGGCGATCGCGCAAAGCACCATGCCCTGATGATGAGCCATGTACGCCATGACAGGCATGAAAGCCTGCGACGCGGGAGCGCGGTCAGGTGTAAAGTCGAGCGCCTCCCACATCCCGAAACGGCCTTGCGCACCCAACTCTGACAGTCGCCTCAGATTGGCGGTCGCCTGCTGCGGAGCCACAGCCAGTGCCAGTGCCGATGCATAAGGAGCAATGACGTTATCGCGGGCGAGCCCTCGCTTAAGCCCGAGGCCGGGAGTCCCGAAAGCCTGGTAGCGATAGCGGTGCTCGGGATCGCGTTCGGCATAAGCGGATTCCGAGACGCCCCACGGTGTACCAAGCGCCTTGCCGGATCGCCGCTGGATCTCCACCGACACCCGTTCGCTCTCGCCCAAGAGGGTATCCGGTTCCCCGCGCAGCAGCAGGCGCGGCATGAGGTATTCGAACATCGAGCCGTTCCACGAGACGAGCGACAGCCCCCCTCGCACACGCGTCACCGGGCGCTGCAAATGAAACCAGTGCTCGATCGGAACATCGCCCTTCGCGATGGCGAAATAGCTCGCAAGCCGGGCTTCGGAGGCAAGCAGGTCGTAATGGTGCGTGTCGATCCGGCTCGCGGTGACATTGTGTCCGATGAAGAACAGCCGCCGTTCGCGGTCGTAAAGCCAAGAAAAATCCATTGACCAGGCCAGCGCGATGACTTCTTCGGCCAAGGACAGCATTTCGTCCGGCAGATCGTTGAGCGGATCAAGATCGCGGTGCATCTCGTCCACGTGATGACGCAGACGATCGAGCCAGATCAGCAGGTCGCGCATGTGCTCGGGCGTGGCATCTCCGGCTGCCTCGGCGACTGCTTCCGCAGTGTCTGCAAGCCCTGTCAGTTCGGTTTGGCGTAACCAGTGCACAAACTCGGCGAGGTCGGTCTCGCTGCCTCTGGCGGCCTGTTGCGCGCGCGATTTTATCGCGGCGATATGAGCGCGCAATTGCGCAGATCCGGACAGCCCCAGCGCCGCCTCGTCCAGCAATGCAATGATATCTTCGAGCCCACTCCAGCGCTGCGCTTCGAATCCAGCGCTGCTGGCGGCCTCTCGCAGTGTTTCCGCATACGCGATCAGGCTTACTGCGAGATTGCCGCTGTCGACAGTCGAGACATAGCGAGGCTCGAGCTGGTGAAGATGCCGGGTTTCATACCAATTGTAGAAATGCCCGCGATAGCGTTCCAGCTGCGCCAGCGCATCGAGCACATTGCGGCCGCGCGCCGCCAGTTCCGCTCGCCCGAGAAAACCGAGATCCCAAGCCGCGGCGGTCGAGACGAGCAACATGCCGATGTTGGTTGGCGAGGTGCGATGACCGATCTCTTCATGTGGCGGGCCCTGGTAATTGTCCGGCGGCAGCCAGTTGTCCTCCGGCCCGGCGAACCTTTCGAAGAAATACCACGTGCGGCGGGCCAGCAATCTCAGGAACTGTTCGTCGCCTGTCCCCAGCGGTGCAGCCTTGGTTTGGCGCGGCCTGCTGCTGAAGAGGGCGATTTCAGGTGCCACCAGCCACGCTGCGATAAGCGGTAGGGCCACCGGCAAAGCTGCCGGCCTCAGGAGGGCCAGGGTCACTCCGATCACGCCGGCAAGCACAGGACCCATCCACATTTCGCGCCAGACCAGCCGGCGCGGGCTGAGCTCGGCCATGCGCGAGGCGATATGCGCGGCAGATGTCCATTCGAGCAGGTGGTGGTGGCTTACGAATGTGCGCCACAAGGTGACGGTAATGGCATGCAATGACAGGACCGCCTCGTGCATCAGGTAGACCATGAGCTGCAGCCAGCGCCCTGCCTGGTCCGCCCACCGCGCACGCATGCCGTATGTAGCCCCTACCCGGCGTCCTCTCGCCAATCCGCTGACGATATCCGTCATCAATTGCCAGCCGGGCGCCATGACGACGAGCGCTGTCCAGAACCACGGGGCCCCCGGCAGTATCAACCAGCCAGCCACCGCGAGGAAAAGCAGGCCGGGCGCGACCATGCTGCGGCGCAAATTGTCGAGCATCTTCCACCGGTCTATTCCGGAAATGGAGTTTCTCAGGCGCGTGCCGTCAGGACCCGGCACACGCGGCCAGAGCCAGGCGAGCAATTGCCAATCGCCGCGGACCCAGCGGTGCAGCCGCCGGGCATATTCGGGATAACTCGCCGGGAAATTTTCGTAGAGCACGATGTCCGTCGCAAGCGCGGTGCGGCCATGCGCGCCCTCGAAAAGATCATGACTCAGGATGCGGTTCTCAGGAACACGCCCGTCAACGGCGGCATGAAAGGCGCGAACATCGTAAATGCCCTTGCCGACGAAAATGCCCGCACCGAAAAGGTCCTGGTACACATCGGATACCGCCCGGCTGTAGATGTCGATTGCGGTGTCTCCGGTGAACAGCCTGGCATAAAGGCTGCGATTGCCGGCCGGGGGCGATATCTCGACGCGCGGCTGCACCAAGGCGTAGCCTCGCTCGACCGTGCCGCTTTCGGAATCGTACTCCGCCCGGTTCAGCGGGTGGGCGATGGTTCCCACAAGGCGCGCAACCGAACTGGGTGGCAGCATGGTATCGGCGTCGACCGTCACGACGTAACGGACATCGCGAAATGCTGCCTTGTTTCCAATGTGCGCCGAAAAGGCAGTCCAGTCGCCTTCCACGATCAGCCGGTTGAACTGCTCCAGCTTTCCGCGCTTGCGCTCCCAGGCCATCCAGCAATCCTCGGATGGATTGAACAAGCGCGGGCGGAGCAGGAGATGGAACGGTCCTTCGGGTGCGCGGTCGCCGTGGCGATGGTTCAGTTCCTTGATCGCCCGGTTCAGGGCCTCGGCGATGCGCGCGTCTTCCGGCATGACCTCAGCATCGGCGTCTGCGAAATCGGCCAGCAGCGCCACTTGCAACAGGGGATCGACATTGGCCAGCCAGTGGGTTTCCAGTTGCTGGGTGAGGCTTGCCAGTTCCTTCTCCGAGCCGATCACCACCGGCACTACGACGAAGCATTTCGCATCGCGAGGCAGTCCGTGGCGGCAATCGAGTTTGGGGAGCACGGTCGGAGAAAGCAGACGTGTGATCGCCCAGTGGACGGCCGTGATCGCGAGCACGGAGGCGGGCACGATGCTGGCAATCATCGCAATCATCCAGCCGGCAAGCGGCGCTTCGACATACGCAAGATAGAGCGCTGGCAGGATCAATGCCAAGATGCCGCTGAGCGCGATTGCCAGGGCGTAAAATCTGCCCGCGTGGCCCATTACAAGTCGGCGCAGTCGCAGGCCCGGATCGACGACCGTACCCAGCTCTCGTTCCAGAGCGGGCCGGCCAGCATCGACCAGCCAGTATCCGACGTGGTGCGCGACCTCTTCATCCGGGCTGGCGCGTGCGTGGCGGACGGCAGCTTCGGCAACTTCACGTTCACCGCAATTGCTGGCTCGCGCCAGCTGTTCGACAGCGTTGCGGTAATGGTCGCGCGTCTCGAAATCCATCCGTGCATAGAAATGCGTCGGATCGCGCGACAGGATCTTTTCGACCACGCTCACCCGGTCGAAGAAATCCTCCCAGGGGATTGATGCGATGATGCCAAGGTTGGAAATCGAGCGTGCAACCCGCTCGGTTGGATCGAGCGACAGTGTGTCGAGGCCAAGATCGCTGGCAGAGAAAGGAAGGTCTCGCGGGGTCGCAAGCAGTGATGCAAACGACACCACGAGATGTTCCACGCACGCAATTCGCAGCATGGTCGGAAGCGCCCAGACTTCCGCGATCTTCAGCGGCAAACGCTGCTGGTAAGCCTCCACGAATTCGGCGAGGCCATTGAGTGACACCTGCATGTGACTGGCACGCAGGTATTCCGCGGCCAGGTCATAAACGCGCGGGATACCGCGCTGGTCTGACCGCAGCGCCGGCAGTTGGCGGTAGAAGGCGGGCGGAAGATCCTTGTCGATCCTGCGCAGCGCGCGATAGACTTGGTAGTCGTTGTCGAGCAGCCACTCTGCTGCCTTTCCGGCGTCCGGCGGGGGGTCGACGCAGACCTGCCTCGTTTCTTCGAGCCATCGTTTGATGTCCGGAAGGTGGTTCAGGACAGTGATCGGAACGGGATGAGCGCGGCCAAGCCGATGTTGCGTAGCCAGTTCGTGCGCCGCATGTTCGAGCGGCGACTCGAGATCGGCGGGGGCGGTCACTCGTCAAAGCGAAAAACGGAAGGATTGCGGCAATTTTTCTCCTTCGGACCGAAACTGCAGCGTAAATTTGGCCTGACGATCAGGAGGGGCGCCGGTGCATGTTCGGCGAGGTATTTGGTAACGCTGCCACAAGCGACATCGCTCAATCCGGTGGTGCCATGCGATGCCATCACGATCAGATCGACATCTTCCGAGATCGCCGCGTCGCGCAGCATTGAACGCGGATCGCCTGGCCCGCGAAGGATCGTTTCCACCTCGAGACCGTCCTCGATGCTCCGGCTGCGAAGCTCCTCCAGGTGGTTCTTGCCGTGGCGCCTTTTCTGTTCGTCCAGCTCGTTACTAAGCCGGTGAAGCTGCGGGGCGTTTACTGTTTCAAGAATTTCGGTCGGCGGTACGATGTGGATCAGCATCAGGTCGGCCCCGTGGGTCCGCGCAATGCGGCGTGCGACGGGCAAGACCGCATCTCCGCGGCCGGAACCGTCGATGGGAACCATGATCCTGCGATACGGGCCTTTTCGCGGTTGGCCTGGTGGGACTATCAGCAGTGAGTGTTCGCCGCGTTCAAGCAGCGACTGGGCCGTTGAACCCATGCCCCTGCCGTCTTCGAAGCGCCGCCGCCCCGTGGCCAGCAGAGTGGCACCATGATCTAGCGCCCAGTCGCTCAATTCGTCGGCTGGCGTACCGGCCAGAAGCACCCTGTTGGTAATTACCTGGCCTTCTTCCTGACCGGAAAAGCGGCGCAGGTCCTCTTGCTGTGTCCGCCGCCGCAGCTGCCATTCGATCGGGTCCGCTGGCGATGCAAATTGGCCCGGGGCATCGATTACGCGGGCAAACGTCACTTCCATGCCCAGACTGCAGGCAATCGCCAGTGCCTGCGCCGAAACGGCTTTTGCCATCTCCCCGTCATCAATGCACGCCAGCAGGCGAGGCACCTCGCTTTTAGGGCGAAAGATTCCTTGCGGCGAAGTGCGCGAACCGTATGAGGTCGTGGCGGTACGCGGTCCGATTTCAGCATAGTTTCTGAACTGGCTGCCAATCACTGCGATCTCCTAGAAGGGTGACGCGGGGGCGAGTCTCCGGCGTCTTGATCAAGCATGAGGTCGGGGCAGGTCGCAGCCTATACGGAACCCTCCTTAATCGCTGCACTCAGGACACTTACGGATGGAGCGGACCGGGCGCACTCTGCGAACCTGAGCGGCAATGCGCTCCACCAAACTTCTGCTTCATCAGACTTCGCCGTTTCCAGTCGGCGTGACGGGAAACGGGCGGTGAGCGGAGTTACCCTCGCGCCACCGATCATCGGCTTCTGCCTTGCCGCCAGCGCGGTGTGGTGGGCGGGCACGCGCCTGCCTCGTTTCGTCGTGGCGCTCAGTGACAAGACAAGTCTGGGCCAAGGGTTTGCCGGGCTGCTTGTACTTGGCGGCATTACATCCCTGCCTGAATTGGCGACAGCGACGACCGCAGCGGCCATCGGTGCTCCGCTGCTTGCAATGAACGACGTCCTGGGCAGCGCGGCGTTCAATGTTCTGTTGCTTGCAATTGCCGACATGCTGCTGGGACCGCGACCGCTGACCTCGGTCGTGGCGCGGCCGGTCACGCTGATCCAGGGCGTGTCGGGGATGATGGTCCTTGCGCTTATCATTGCGGCGATCACTTCCGATGGCCGCGCACCCATAGGCGGACCCTATCTATGGCCAGCCATAATTTTTGCCGCCTCTATTGCGTCGATCCATATCGCCGATCGCACGGAACGGCGGCCGATGTGGCAAGTGATCGACCAGCCGGAACGGGCTTTCGCCGAGGCTGCCAAGCAGAGTGAGATCAGCTGGCGCACACTGCTCCTCTGGTTGTCGATACTGGCAGCGATCATCATGGTTGCAGGGGCGACGCTCGCAGCAACGGCGGCTCGCATCGCCACGCAGACCGGGATCGGCGGCAGCCTGATGGGTTTTCTCTTCGTGTCGGCCGCAACGTCGCTGCCCGAGTTTTCGGCCATTATCGGCGCCATTCGTCACCAGCGCTACGAACTGGCAATCGGTGAAGTATTCGGGTCCAACCTCTTCAATTTTTCGTTCATCCTGATCATCGACGCTGTCTCGAGCGGGCCGCCGGTGCTTGGGCTGGCAGGTCCGTTCGAGGCGATGGCAGCGCTTCTTGCCCTGTTGATGTCCGGCGTTTTCGTGCTCGGACTGGTGGAACGGCGTGATCGAACCATTCTGAGGATGGGAGAAGATTCGCTCGCAGTGATTGTCGTGTATGGTGCCGGCCTCGCGTTCCTGCTCGGTGCTGCACCAGGTCATTGACCGCGAAGTTCAGGGGCCTGCCTGCAACTAAGGATAGTCCCTTAGCGCGCGCATCGGGCCCTTTGCCTATCGTCGGATAATGTCAGATGCGGTCGATACGAAGCCGTCAAAAAGACGCGAAACCGCTTTTGTCGGGCAATCGCTCAAAAAGACTTACATCACGGGTGAAACCCAGGTGCATGCCCTGCGCGGCGTGGACCTCGAGATCAAGGCCGGCGAGATCCTCGTGCTGCTGGGCCCGTCGGGAAGCGGCAAGTCGACGCTGCTCAATATTATCGGCGGGCTCGACCGACCCACGTCAGGTCAATTATGGTACCGCGATACCGAACTCACTGCGCTGAACGAAGCCGAGCTAACGCGGTTTCGCCGGGCCAGCATCGGGTTCATCTTCCAGTTCTACAACCTCATTCCCAGCCTGACTGCCGAAGAGAACGTGCGGCTGGTTATCGATATCGCAGATGATCCCATGCCGGCGAAAGATGCTCTGGAGCTGGTCGGCCTAGCAGACCGGCGGCACCATTTCCCGGCCCAGCTTTCCGGCGGCGAACAGCAGCGGGTGGCCGTGGCCCGCGCCATCGCGAAGCGGCCGGGCGTCCTCTTGTGCGACGAGCCTACCGGGGCGCTCGACAGCGCAACCGGGGTCAGGGTTCTCGAGACGCTGGCGCAGGCCAATCGCGAACTCGGCACGACGCTGATCCTGATAACCCACAACGCCGGGATCGCCGCCATGGCCGACCGGGTGTTCAATTTCCTCGACGGGCAAATCGCGTCGATCCAGACCAATGACGTCCGCATTTCCGCATCGGAGATGGTCTGGTGAGAGCGCTCGATACCAAGCTGATGCGTGATCTGTGGCGCTTGCGCGGACAGGCCTTGGCGATCGGGCTGGTGATCGGGGCCGCGATGGCGACCTTCGTGATGGCGATGGGTGTGCACCACTCGCTCACCGAGACACGTGATGCCTATTATGATCGCTACAAATATGCCGACGTCTTCGTCAGCATGACCCGCGCCCCGCGCAGCATCGTGCAGCGGGTCGAGGCGATCGACGGCGCGGCCATTGCAGAAGGCCGGATAGAACAATTTGCCACGCTTGAATTTCCGGGCCGGATCGAACCGGTGCGGGCGCTCATCAACTCGGTCGGTGCAGGCGGGCATAGCAAACTCAATCAGCTGGTAGTGATCAGGGGGCGCGGCCCCGTGGTCGACAAGAGCGACGAGGTGGTGATCGACAAGGCCTTCGCCGATGCCAACGAAATAGGCCTGGGCGCGCATATCGATGCCATTATCTACGGTAGCCGGATTCGCCTGAAGGTGGTCGGGATCGGCCTCGCACCGGATTACATCTGGTCGATTGCGCCGGGCGAACTGGTCCCCGATGCGAGACGATTCGGGATCTTCTGGATGGGCGAGAAAGCGCTTGAGGCTGCGTCCGGTCACACGGGCGCGATCAACGCGTTATCGCTGAAGCTGGAGCGCGGTGCGAGCGAGCGGGAAGTTATCCGCCATGTCGATGCGATCGTCGGGCCTTATGGCGGCACCGGTGCAGTTGGCCGTGAAGACCACCTGTCTAACGCCTTCCTCAACAGTGAACTCGATCAGCTGGAGGCGATGACCACCATTATTCCGCCGATCTTCCTGCTGGTATCCACCTTCCTTGTTTATGTTGTGCTTGGCCGGATCATCCGGACCGAGCGCGAAGAGATCGGGCTGATGAAGGCCTTCGGCTACGGAAATGCAGAGATCGGCTGGCACTATTTGAAATTTGCCATCGCAGTCGCGTTGATCGGCATCGTGCTGGGTTCCTCCGTCGGATGGTGGATGGGACGTTCCATGACCGAGCAATATGCCGAATATTACCGGTTCCCCTTCCTCTACTATCAGGTGTCCGCGAGCGTTTTCGCGACCGGCGCGGCCATGGCTTTTGGATCAGCCGGCATCGGCGCTATCGGCGGTGTCCGAGCGGCGGCCGCCTTGACCCCGGCCGTTGCAATGTCTCCTCCGCCTCCGCCAATCTACCGTGCGGGCATGAGCGAGAAGCTGGGGCGATGGGCAGGAATTTCCGCCGTCGGGAGCATGATCGTTCGCCATATTGCACGATGGCCCGGGCGCTCGGCAGTGACTGTGAGCGGCGTTGCCCTGTCGCTCGGCCTGCTGTTCGCGACCATTCAGTTTATCGACGGGTCGCGCGCGATGCTGGACAACTACTTCTTCCGCGCGCAGCGCCAAGATCTCTCCGTCACCTTCATCGAGCCCCAGAACGAAAAGGTCCTGACTGAGCTGGCCTCGCTTCCGGGCGTTCTGAGGGTCGAGCCTGCGCGCGCGGTTCCGGTCGTTCTGCGCAATGGTGCCCGGTCGGAGCGGGTCGGAATAGAGGCGGCCGGCAGCGACGACCGCCTGACTGTGCGGGTCGACGCCGACGGCTATGAAGTCCCGCTGCCCGCCGCGGGCCTGATGCTCAGCAGGCCGCTGGCAACCAAGCTCGCGCTCGCCCCGGGGGACCGCGCGGAGGTGGAATTGCTGGGCGGGCGCCAGACTAGGACCACGCTGACAGTCGCGAGCATCATCGACGAACTCATCGGAACCCGCGCATATGCGCGCAGCGAGGCCCTGTCCCGCCTCACCCGCGATGGCACGCCGGTCGGCAGCGCGAACCTGCTGATCGATCCGCTTTACCGCGACCGGCTCATCATCGAACTGGGCGAAATGCCCCAGGTCCTCGGATTGACGGAGCGTGACGCAGCGATGAAACTGTTCGAACAGATAATTGACGAAAATATCATTTCGATGATGGGTTTCTACATCTCGTTCGCATCGGCCATCGCTGTCGGCGTGGTCTACAACAGCGCGCGCATTCTGTTTTCCGAACGCGCGCATGAACTCGCGACGATGCGGGTACTCGGCTATCATCGCAGTGAAGTGGGGATCGTCCTGCTTGGAGAACTGGCCCTGCTGGTTGCGATCGCCGTTCCGTTCGGGTGCGTAACCGGCTTTTGGCTGGCCCAGCTGATGGTCAGCATGTTCAGTTCGGATCTTTTCCGCCTTCCCTTTGCACCCAACAGGTCCAGCTATGGCTTCGCGACGCTGGTGGTGCTGGCTTCGGCCAGTGCAACCGCGCTGATCGTGGCGCGCCGCGTTGCAAGGCTCGACATGGTGCGGGTCCTCAAGGCGCGCGACTGATGTGGGCGCGGATCAAGAGTTGGCGCTGGGCCATGATCATCGCCGCGCTGCTGGTGGCGGGCCTTGCCTACAGCTTCTGGCCGGAGGCAGAGGCGGTCGACCTTGGTTCGGTCACTCAGGGGCCGATGGAAGTCGGACTGACCGATGACGGGGTGACCCGTGTGCATGACCTCTACACCGTGACGGCCCCCGTGACCGGGTATGTAACGCGGATCGAACTTGAGCCCGGCGATCAGGTGGTGGCCGGCCAGACGGTAATTGCGCGCATGGCGGGCATCCCGTCCCAGCCACTCGACAAACGTAGCCGCGCGGAAATTGCCAATGCGATCTCGGGTTCGCGCGCGGGCGAGGCAAGCGCGTCTGCGGCGCTGCGGCTAGCCGAGGCGGATCTTGGCCGGGCCGAGGCGCTGGCGGATCGCGGCTTCTTGGCCAAGGCAGAGCTCGACGCCCGGCGTGCGGCTGCGTCCTCGGCCCGCAGCGAACTGGCCAGAACGCGCGCAGAAACCCGCCGACTGCAAAGCCTGCTGGCCGAGCCTGCTGCGTCCGGCCTGCCGTCGGGCGGCGCTGTGGCAGTGCGCTCGCCTGAAAGCGGAGTGGTCTTGCGCCGCCTTGTCGAAAGCGAAGGCGTGGTCACACAGGGAGCAGCGCTGGTTGAAATCGGTAATCCCGCGCGCATCGAAGTGGTTGCAGACCTACTTTCCAGGGAGGCGGCGCAGATCGAACCGGGTGATGCTGTGAAGATAACCCGCTGGGGAGGTGAGGATGCACTGCCAGGCCGGGTGCGCCGGATCGAACCCTTCGGGAAGCTCAAGATATCCGCGCTCGGCATCGAGGAGCAGCGGGTCAATGTGATCATCGATTTCGAGCCCGCTGCCGCCCAGCGCATTGCGCGGCTCGGCCACGGGTACCAGGTCGATGCCACGGTGATCCTCTGGAGCGAGAATGAAGTCGTTCGCGTGCCGGTGGGCGCGCTGTTCCGGGCACCGGAAGGCGGCTGGCAGGTGTTCGTCGAGAACGGCGGCAAGGCGCAGTTGCGGGATATCGAGGTCGGCTACATCAACGAGGATTTCGCACAAGTTCTCGGTGGCTTGCAAGAGGGAGAGCGGGTCATCCTCAACCCCTCGGGCAACATCGCGGACGGTACCCGCGCAACTCCGCGCGATTAATCGTCGCCGGGATATTTCACGCGCGGGCCAATCCGGGCAATCACTTCTCGCGCATCGAAGGCGCGCAGATTGCCGTTGGGCATCGGGCCATCGCCGAGCCTTATTTCGGCGATCGCCTCGAACCGGTCGACCTCGCGGACATCGACGTGGTCGGTCCAGAAGGAATGGCCGTAATAGGGGTACCATGCCCGCCAGCCGCGCGGCCCGTAATACCTCCAGTAAGGGCGCCAGTAACCGTAATAGGAACCATACCAGGGATCGTAGAGGGGGTCAGCCATTACCCTGCGCTCGACCTCGTGTTCGACGACCCGGTCTTCGATCACGAACCAGGTGCGGCCTTGCTCAAGCGTCAGTTCGGCGGCGCGGAACAGCAGGTAGCTCTCGACCTGCTCGCGCGAGGTCAGTGAATTGCCGGCAAAAGACACTCTGAAGCGGTTTTCGCTGAGCCGTTCATCGCTGTACCCGCCCGAAATCCTGTTTGACGAAGAAACCGGCTGGTACGGCGTGCTGCTGTAGGCACAGCCGGTCGTTGCCAGGACACAAATGGCGAGTGCGGCTGTCATGACCCGATTAATTGATCGCTGCATCAGGGTTCTCCTCAAGCAATTGAGCTGCCTGCATTTTGTCTCGGCTCAGCTCTCACGCCATAGGTAATGTTCCGGTGACAGGCGCGCTTCGCCTGCGCGCCAGCCACCACTTCGCAGCTTCGGTGGAAAAGAGGACCAGCAGGGCGGCGCCAAGCCCTTGCGCGACCACTTCGGCACCAACCGGGCTGATGCCGAGCATGGTCTGCGTCAGCGGCACGTGCTGGGCCACGATGTGAAGCACCAATGCGGTGCTGAGCCCGGCAAACAGCCATCCGTTTTCCGGCGGATGCCACCTCCAGAAAGGCATGTGCAGATTGCGAACCGTGAGGAGGAAGGCATTCTGGAAAAGCACCACGATAAACAGCACGGTATTGCGGGCTTCATCAACACTATCCCCTGCCGCAAGATGGTCGGCCATGATCCAGACGGCTGCCGCTGTCATCACGATGGTCCCGGGAAGCATCAGGATGATGGCTTCGTGATCGACCAGCGTAGCCAGCTTGCGCCGCGGGGCCTTTTGCAGTTCGTCTCCTTCGCCTTTGCCAAAGCCGAGCGTCACATCCTGCAGACCGTTTGTGACGATGTTCAGCCACAACAGCTGAACCGGGGTAAGCGGCATGGGTAGCCCGAAAGCCAGCGCGCCGATGAACATGAGAATTTCCGCCAGTCCGGTGGCCAGCATGAAAATCACGATCTTGCGGACATTGAGGAAGGTCACGCGCCCTTCTTCGATACCCGCCAGAATTGTCGCGAAATTGTCGTCAGCGATGACCAGGTCCGAGGCCGCACGGGCGACATCGGTCCCGCCTTTGCCCATTGCAACGCCGATGTCCGCAGCATGCAGAGCGGGGCCATCATTCACGCCGTCACCCGTTACTGCGACAATATGATCGCTGCGCTGGAGCGCCTTTACGATCGCCAACTTCTGCGCAGGTTCGATCCGTGCAAATACTTCCGCCTCGCTCACGGCGTGTGTGAAAGCATCGCTTTCGGGATCGAGCCGGGCCAGCTCCGACCCGGTCACGACATTTGCGGCCTCTGCATCCAGGCCCAGTTGCCGCGCAATGGCGAGGGCCGTTGTCGGGTGATCTCCCGTGATCATCCGAACCGAGATTCCTGCTTGAAGGCAGCGGGCAACCGCTTCGACAACGCCCAGACGAAGTGGGTCACTCAGGCCGACAAAGCCCAGCAGCCTCAGGCCATGCAACCGGTCATGGATGGGCCCGGCAGCTGATGCCGAATTTGCGTCGGCCAGCACCAGCACACGGTAACCCTCGCTTGCAATTTTCTCGGCAATATTGAGCGCATCTTCAGGACATTCTGCGCACATGGCGAGCACTGTTTCCGGAGCGCCCTTGACCACTAGGCGACTGCCTTCGGGTGATCTGGCTTCCACTGCAGCAAAGCGGGCCGCAGGCTCGTATGGCATGATGGCAAGGCGCTCGATCCCCAGCAACTGCTCGGGCTCGTTGCCGGTCTCGTGCGCCAGATCCAACAGGGCGATATCGACAGCATCACCGACCGGGCTGCCGGTGTCGGTCAGATGCGCTTCGTTGCAAATAGCTGCTGCCCGGCCGATCTCGCCCAGGCCATCGCGCATCATCCCGTCGAGCCACTGCTGGCGTTCGACACTCGTCCCGTCGGCAAGCACTACTCGATTCACGGTTAGCCGGTTCAAAGTCAGCGTCCCGGTCTTGTCTGTGGCGATAAGGGTGCACGATCCGAGCCCCTCGACCGCCGGCAGCGACCGGACGATAACGTTGCGCTGAGCCATGCGGCTTGCAGCCGCGGAAAGGGCAACGGTCACGGCGATTGGCAGTCCTTCCGGTATCGCTGCAACGGCCAGCGCGATGGCCAGCAACAGGAGCTCGCGCCATCCATCGCCTTGCAGTGCCAGCAATGCGGCAAGCACCAGGATCAATCCGACGGTGCCCACCGCAATGCGCCGCGCCAGTTTTGCCATCTTTCTGACCAGCGGCGTTTCAGCTGCGTTTCGGGCAGTGTCGGACAGCATCGAGCCGATCCCCGCCAGCAATGTCGCGGCGCCTGTTTCAACCGCGATGCCCTTGCCGCGGCCTTCCACCACGACAGTTCCGGCGTGCGCCATCGTGAGCCGGTCGCCTGCAACGGTCTCGGCATCAAGCAGGAGATTGGCGTCTTTCAGGACCGGCATCGATTCCCCGGTGAGCGAGCTTTCATCGATCCGGAGGCCGTGCGCATCGACGAGGCGCACGTCGGCCGTCACCTTCATCCCGCTTTCCAGTTCGACGATGTCACCGGGCACTATCTCTGCAGCGGAGATTTCTTGCACGGCCCCATTGCGGACGACACGGGCCACCTGGGGCACCAGGTTTCTCAGTGCGCGCGCGCCTGCGTCGGCCTTGTATTCCTGATAGCTGCCGACAAGAGCATTGGTTGTCAGGACGCCGAAGATGAACACGGCATCCAACCGGTCACCGATGGCCAGGGAAAGAACGCCGGCGACAATGAGCAGATAGATCAGCGGGTTGGCGAACTGGCGCGCAAATATGTCGATCAGGCCTGCTCGCCGGACCTCTGGCAGCAAGTTGGGGCCGTACTCGGACAGGCGTTCATCGACTTCGCTTTGGGTAAGGCCGCCATTCCTGGTGTCCTGCTGCACAAACACTTCGGCAGCAGTGCGTGCGTGCCAGGCCTGATTGGCCCCGAGGCGATTATTCTCGATCGAATGTCTTCTCCGCGGCCGTGTGTCCAGTTTCGGTCATGGGATGTTCCCCCGGGTGAGGGCCGCAGCCTGCGAGAAGAGAAGGGCGCTCGCTATCAGTAATTCTCCATACGGGGTTTGGCTGGCTCCGGCATTTCGCAGCGGGGGGCAACCGTCCGATAGGGGGCATTCCGGATGGCAGTTCTACAATGCGCCCCGCAGTCTGGCCGGGTCAGGGCAGGCCGATATGGTCATCGCGCCGCATTTGCACCTGTGACAACCGGTTTGAAAGGCAAGCAACGGCAATGGACAAGCAGAGCGCCGAGCCAGCAGCCGAGGCGAAACCTGCTATCGATCCGATCGCCATGGCTCGCCAGGCACCCGTAATTCTCGAAGCGATTGACCTGTTCAAGACGTTTGGAAAGCGTCCCGTCCTCAAGGGTCTTTCCCTCAAGATCCGGGAGGGCGAAATCTTCGGCCTATTCGGCCCCGATGGGGCGGGGAAAACGGTAAGTTTCTATTGCGTGCTCGGTCTGTTGAAGCCGGATCTCGGGCGGATCATGCTGCGCGGGCAGGATATAACGCGCCTTCCGTTCTATCGCCGCGCCATCATGGGAATGGGATACTTGCCTGAACAGCCATCCGTTTTTCGCGGGCTGACGGTGGCGCAGAACATCGGGGCAATGGTCGAAATCGTCGAGCCGGATGCAGAACGACAAGCCGCGCGTGTGGAGGAGCTGATGAGAGATCTCGATATCAAGCATCTGCGCGATACGGCGGCGACGGCGCTTTCGGGCGGGGAAAGGCGGCGCTGCGAGATCGCACGCGCGCTCGCGCTGGATCCCGCCCTCATGCTTCTCGACGAGCCTTTTGCCGGAATCGATCCACTGACGATCGCCAATATCAAGGAACTCGTCCTCGATATGAAAAAGCGCGGGATTGCCGTCCTGCTAACCGACCAGAACGTCGATGTTATGCTCGAACTCATCGATCATGCGTGCGTCATCGACGAAGGCGAGGTGATATTTGAAGGAACGCCGGACCAAATGCTCCGCGATCCGATCGTGATCGAACACTATCTTGGCGCCGATGACTGATCCGCCACGCGGGCGGCCGCGCGGGGGCCGGATACAGTCAGACGTCCGAACCTTGGTACTCTGGCCACAGCCCGCGTATCTGCCTTGGAAGCGCGCGGTATACCTTGTCCATCTGGCCAGCAGATAAATGGCGGTCGAGGACAGCGATAACCGCATCGATCGCGTCGCTGGCGCCCACTGTTCGGGCATCCGAAAGGCCGGCGGAAATATGTTGGCGGAATTCTTCTGCAGTGTGCCAGCTGGCGGGCAGTTTCGAGGGATCGAAACCGGCATAATAGGTGCCGCGGACAAGCAGCGGCAATTGCGCGCCAAAGTGAGCGGCCAGTTCGATCGGCAGACGGTCGCGCAGAGCCTGCAATACCGTCGACAGCACTTTCCATGCCAAGGTGCGGTCGGGGCCGATGCGATCCATTATCTCGTCGAGCCAGGTATGTGTCGATTGCAAAGTCTTGTCGAAGACTTCCAGGCCAGTGGTGCTCATGACAATTTCCTTCACTTCGCTGTCGAGAAGAATGGCATGCTACGTCCGGCTAAATGGGAGCGCACTAAGGGAACCCCCGCATTTCCTGACGAAAACAGGTTGGGCCTCTATTGGCTGCCGGTAATGAATAGGCCCCCGGTGCCTAGGGGACACCGGGGGCTCCGTTTGAGCGGTCGACGGGTTGCGCACCGCTCTACTGAGCTGCTCTGCGGGGACGGGAGTCGAGACTTAGCAGGCAGCTCAATTCAGCTATTGGTATGGGTGTGAATTTCGATTTTCCTCTTCGCCGACTTGGCATCCTTGCTGCGCGGAATTGATATGCGCAGCAGGCCGTCTTTTCTTTCGGCTTCGATCTGGTCGGTCAGCGCGTCCTGAGGAAGGGCAATGCGCCGTTCGAACGATCCATAGGCCCTTTCGCTGATGACATAATCGCAGTCTTCTTCGCGGCGTTCTTCCTTCTTCTCGCCCTTGAGGATGAGCGTGTCGCGGTCGATCTGCAATTCGATGTCTTCGCTGGCTATCCCCGGGACCTCTGCGGAAATTGTGTAGAGCTTATCAGTCTCTGTCATTTCGATGGCTGGCGCTGCGGGAAACTGGAATGCCGACCAGCGTGCGGGGAGATCTTCGATCAGGTGATCCACGCCGGTACGCATCTTGTTGAGCGGCTCGATAAACCGCTCGGCAAAGCTCGGCTCGATACGCGTTGTGGGGGCTGTGAGAGTTTGATTGACCATTTCCGAGTCCTTCATTCGTGGATTTCGTGAGATGAAATTATCGGCCGCGTACCAGCTCTGCGATACGCAAACTTCCGTATGTAGAGCCTTGCTCGGCGGAAGGTTTCAGCAGCTCGGCGGCAGCGCACATTCGCGCGTCAGGACATCTTCCGGAAGCGCTGCGTCACCGTCGCGCCCATAGACATCGTGGAGGTATTTGACCGTGCCGGAGGAACCTGGCTCGGCCGTGAAATAGGCGATGTAAACCGGGAGCGGTTCGGGCAGGGAAATGGTTACGGTTTTTCCCGCAGCGACAGTCTCGTCGGTGCGGGCCTGCGTCCAGCCACCGGGTTCGAGCAAGGCGGAAGCAAATTGCAGCGCCTGGTCGACCCTCACGCACCCGTGGCTCAATGTCCGCTCGTCGGAGCTGAAAAGCTCGCGGTTCGAGGTGTCGTGCAAAAACACACTGTAGGGGTTCGGCATCACCAGCTTCATCCTGCCCAGCGCATTATTGTCGCCCGGCCTCTGCCGGTAACGGCCACTGCGGTACACATAGCCGCGCTGACGCGCCAAGGCAGGGTTCCGGCGGACCATCGCCGCGATCCCTTCCGCAGCGATGCTCGGGGGGATCTCCCACCAGGGATTGAACACCACGCCCGATACTTCGGCCGAGAAGATCGGTGTCGGGCTCGACGGCTTTCCCACGATCGTGCGCCAGCGCTGGATAGGTTCGCCTGCTTGCCACAGTGTAACTTCCTGGCTTGCGGCATTAACCAGGAGATAGCGCTGTCCCGGAGTGCGCGGCATCCAGCGCCAGCGCGCCAGATTTAGTGCCAGCACGCGTTTCTTCGCGCCGTCCTGCTCTCTCGCGTAGGCAAGCGAAAGCTGGCGATAGTATGGATGCCGGGGCTGCATGCTGCGCAGGAACAGATCGAGCCGGTCTTCGATCAGGGCATCGGCCAGGAGGCGGCGCAATTCATCGTCATTGGGCGTTGGGCCGATATGCCAATTGCGCGGGCGCACGGGACCGCAGCAAAGCCCGTGGTAGGCGCGCAGCAGTTCGAGCGCGGCTTCATTGGCGACCGGATCCAGATCACCCTGAGATTGCGCGGTGATGGCAGCGCGTAGATTCTCGCCCGCATCCTTCGGGAGGATGATCGCCGAATCTGCAGCACGATCAATCCAGTGAGAAAGGTTTTCAACCTGCTCGGGCCGCCAGTTCGCAGGGGAATTGGCCAAGGCAGCGCAGGGCAAGTGCAGAGCGAGCGTTATGGCAAAAAATAGAGTGCGCATCCTACCCGCCGTAGTGGTCGCGCAGTGCTGGAAAATAGGGTATTTACCGTAACGCCAGTACACATTTCGGAACACAACTATCGCAGCCTTGAACCTCGCCGCTCCCGCAATAACTGATTAGGAGGCCGTTCCATTTCTTTGGCATGACCTATGAAAGAGCTACCTGCAAACAGCCGAGTGACCAACCGGATGCTTCGTCGATTCGACGACCTCCACGGGCTGACCGACGTCGTTCCAGACGCGGTGGTGGTGATCGATCAAGCGGGGGGGATCCTGTCTTTCAACACGGGTGCCGAGCGAATGTTCGGATATAGCGAAGAGCAAGTTCGCAACGAAAATGTCAGCCTGCTCATGCCGTCGCCCGACCGCGAGGCTCACAATGGCTATCTTGCCCACTACCTGGATACCGGGGAAAAAAGGATGATTGGGACGGCGCGCGTGACCAACGCTCGCCGCCGCAACGGAGATACATTTCCAATCGAGCTTACGGTCGGAGAAATGAAGTTCGGTGACAGGCTGTATTTCGCCGGCTTCATCAAGGATTTGACCAACGTCGGGGAAAACGAACAGCTGATGCATTCGCTTCAGGCTGATCTCGCCCATGTCTCGCGCATTTCATCGATGGGAAGTCTCGCCAGTTCCATCGCGCATGAACTCAATCAGCCGCTCACATCTATTGTAAACTATGCGGCAGCAGCGAGCGATATGCTCGATGATGCGGCGATGGATGGGTTGGACGATGTCCGGCACGCCCTGTCCAAATGCCGCAGCGAGGCGCTTCGTGCGGGCGAAATCATTCGCCGGTTACGCGACTTTATCTCTCACGGAGATATCACGCCTGAGATCGACAACCTGAGGCGCATCGTGAACTCTGCCACTGCCCTCGCGCTGGTCAACGGGGACGGGAGGGACGTGGACTTTTCCAGCCAGATTGCTCCCGAATGTGAGAGCGTTCTGGTTGTCCCAATCCAGATCCAGCAGGTCCTTGTAAATCTCATACGGAACGCCCTCGAGGCGATGCAGGGATCCCCAAACAAGCGTTTGCGGGTCACCAGCGCGTGTCACGATGATGGCATGGTCCGCATTTCCGTGAGCGATAGCGGCCCCGGGCTCGACCCCCACGTGGCACAGCGCCTGTTCCATCCCTTTGTCAGCACCAAGGCAAGCGGGATGGGGCTTGGCCTTTCGATCTGCCAGACCATCATCAACGCGCATGGCGGCAAGATTTGGGCCCGGCCTTCCGAGCTGGGGGGGACTGAATTCTCGTTCACGTTGAAAAGCGCGAATTTCGGAGGTGAGAATGACTGATTATCCGGTTTACCTCGTCGATGACGACCCCTCGATCAGGCGATCGGTCGGGTTCATGCTCCGCACGTCGGGCCACACGGTCCGCACTTTCGAAAGCGGAGCCGAGCTCTTGAGCACGGTCGACAATCTGGACCCGGGATGCATCCTGATGGACATTCGCATGCCGGGCCCTGACGGCCTGGATGTGCAGGACGAAATCGGCGAGCGCGGCATCACTTTCCCGGTAGTTGTCATGACCGGGCACGGAGAAGTGGAGCTGGCGGTAAGGGCGATGAAGGCCGGAGCGGTGGATTTTATCGAAAAGCCCTTCGACAAGCCCCAGCTGATTTCCGCGATCGAAGAGGCATCTCAGCGCCTCAATGACGCAGACCGATGGCGCACCACCAAGAACGAAGCGCAGGCGCGCCTACAGCCGCTGACGACCCGCGAACGAGAAGTATTGGAAGGGCTGGTCAAGGGCTGGCCTAACAAGACGATCGGATATGATCTCGGGATCAGCGCGCGCACGGTCGAAATCCATCGTGCCAACCTGATGTCGAAGCTCGACGTACATAGCTTGTCCGACCTGCTCCGCGTAGCGTTCATGGCAGGGGTGGGCGAGGCTGATCGGCAGCAGGACGAAGACTAGAACGGCGTGATCTCGGCGACCCGGAAGGTTGAAACGGTCCCGTCGCGCTCGGTAATTTCCAGCACTGAGCCCGCCGTTATCGACGCGTCCAGGATGCTGGCAAACCATTCATCTGGACCGGCTGCGTCCGCATCGCGGAAATACCAGCCGCTCGTAGACTTCACGATATAGCCGGACAAATCGTGCTGGCTTGGCCAGAACCTCCTGACCGCCGCGCTCTGCGGCTCCCGGGACAATCGCATATTGTCGATCAACCCCGTTTCATCGAGCGGAGCGCGGATAAAATAGGCCCGGCTTACAGATCCAAGCGGGTATTTGGCTGACCTGTCCAATTCGAGTTTTATGAGACTCCACTGGCTCATGCCGGGATGCATCTCCGTTTCTGCCACAATGGTGCAGGCAGGTGCGCGATCCGGGAATACGGAATTTGCCGAGGTTTGCTTTCAGGACATTTGCGTAATTTCGAGCCAGCGCCCTCCGCCTAGGACCAGTCGGGCCCAGTTCCCAATCAACGGAGGCAATGGCATGCGTTCGATATTACTCCACATTCACGAAGATGACGGCATGGAAGCGAGGTTTCAGGCTGCGCTTGATCTTGCGCGCCGCTTCGACAGCCACATCACCTGCCTGCAGGCCGTACCCTACGAATTTGGCGTCCCCGGGGATCTCTATTTCTCGATGGCCATGGAAATGGCCGCCACCTTCCGCGAGACTGCCGACCAGTTCCAGGAGAAACTTGAGAGCCGCCTGGCTACCGAAGATGTCCGGTGGGACTGGGTGCGGAGAAAGGGAGACGCGATCGACGAGATCAATCACCTCGCGCCGCTTTCCGAAATCGTGGTCCTCGGGGCAAGCAATCCGGTGGGAGAGCCAGCACACCCGTCAAGGCTCGCTACTGAAACCGTGGTCACTGTGCGGGCCCCTGTGCTGGTCGTCCCGTCATCGGCCAAGATGTTCTCCATGCAAGTCCCGGCAGTTGTCGCCTGGAATGGCTCTGCGGAAAGCGGTCATGCGCTGCAAGCGGCGCTGCCGATCCTGCGAGAGGCCTCGGAAGTCCACATCCACTCCGTGCGTGAGACAAAAGCGCGGGACAGCCGGCGGCTGACGACGTCCGATGCGGCCAAGTTCCTCGCCCGTCACGATATCGAGCCGCTGATCACGGAGCTGGCCCTGAACGATGAGGGCTCGATTGCTGCGACCCTGATCGATGCCGCTCAGATACGCAGGGCAGGGGTCATAGTAATGGGCGCTTACGGGCGGTCGCGTTTTCGCGAACGCGTCCTTGGCGGGGTCACGCGCGAGATGCTTTCCGATCCGGCGATACCGCTCCTGTTGAGCCACTAGGTGCTGGCAGCATCCGGCGCAGGAAATTCGTCAGGACTACGATCCGGCTCATCGAAATCTGGCGCCGTTGGGATGATTTCCGGCTCCCTGCCGGGCTGAGGTTCGTCAGGCTGAACCGGGGTTTCAGGCGGTGACTGGGGCTCGATCCGATCTGGCTCGTGTGGGGGTGTGGTCGCCATAGATGTCGCCTTTCCTTGCGTTAAACTGCCGTTCGCGGTTCTTGAGGCCGGTGGCCGTGCTGACGATACGTATAGCCACCTATCGGGCGCGCTGCATCCCGTTTCGCGGTGGATCACATCAATCGCACCGATAGCTAAGGGGCATCCCGTAAAGACCCCCCGACGCATCTCGTGGGAACTTGCGCATCGACCGGACGCCGAACCTTGTGACGGCGCCCCAAGAACAGGAGCAGCCATGTTTTTCGAGATCAAGACAATCGCAAGGCTATTGCTCGTGCTCGCCCTGATTGTGCTGGCAGCCCTTATCGCGACGAGGGGTAATACGCAGATCACGGGAGAAATCGGCGAGGCCATAGACGTAGGCGCAAAGGCGCCGGACATGTCTTTCTTTTCGGCCGAAACCATCAACCTCAAGGTCAATTCGGCCGACGACGTGTTCGCGTTCGGAGGGACTGTCACAGTCAACCAGACCAGTGCGGATCACCTGATCATCGCCGGCAGCGAAATTACGATCAGAAATGTAGCCATCGACGACCTGTTCGCTGCCGGCGGTGAGCTTGAGTTGGTAAGTGGCTCCGTTGCCGACGACATCGTCGTTGCCGGGGGCGAGGTCGCTATTCGCCGCGGCTTTGAGATCGGCGGCTCTGCCGTTGCTGCCGGGGGCGAACTGGTTATTGAAACGCCAATTCCGGTCGATCTTCGGGCAGGCGCCGGCACAGTCTATCTCAATTCCAGCGTCGGCGGTGATGCACGCTTGAGCGGGGAGACCGTGACCTTGGGACCACAAGCCAGAATTGGCGGGGACCTGTACTATCAAACCGAAAATCTCGTGATCGAACCCGGCGCGGTGGTGACGGGCGAACGCCGCGTCCTGCCCGCGCAAGAACATTCGGCATTCGAAAGCTGGGGGCGAGGAGCCGGCGAGCTGTTCGGAATGATGGCGCTTGCGGCGATCCTGGGGTTTACAATCCTCGTTCTGGCCATTGCGTTTGCCGTGCCGAGTTTGATGCGATCCTCGGCATCCTTCATCAAGAGACAGCCATGGCAGAGTTTGGGCATCGGCGCCCTGATCGCAGTCGGCACACCGGTATTGATCACGTTGCTCTTCGCCAGCGTTATCGGGGTGCCTTTGGCGTTGCTCCTCGTCGCCATCTGCCTGGCCATCACCCCTGTGGCGGTTGCTGCGACGGCATTCTTTATCGGCGTGGAAGGTCGCCGTCTGACGACCAAATCAGAAGCGGATGCAACCGGCTGGGGCGCGCGACTTCTGTGGCCGACGCTTGGTGCGCTTGTGATCCTGTTGCTGGGAATTGTCCCCTTCCTGGGTGTTCTGGTTTGGATATTCGCGCTGCTGTTTGGCCTCGGCGCGGTGGCAAGCCGCGGCGGCAAGGCGCTCGCCGTGAGCGCATAGGGCGGGAGCGTGGGAGTGCTCGATCCGCATATGATGGAAAAGATCGAGAACGCGCCCGGCTTCATCGCCGCACTCGATCAAAGCGGCGGATCGACGCCGCGCGCGCTGGAAGTCTACGGGATCGGCCGCGAAGCTTATTCGGACGAAAACGAAATGTTCGCGCTGATCCATCAGATGCGCACCCGCATCATGATGTCCCCCAGCTTTGCCTCGGGCAAAATCATCGGTGCGATCCTGTTCGAGAAGACGATGACAGGAATGGCCGGTGACAAGCCGGTGCCGTTGCTACTTCGCGATCTGGACATCGCTGCTTTCCTGAAGGTCGACCAGGGCCTGGAAAAGCGCGCCGACGGCGTTCAACTCATGAAGCCTGTCCCAACGCTCGGCGGATTGCTAGAAAGAGCCTCGGCTTCGGGGATGGCAGGGACCAAAATGCGTTCGCTCATCCATGCCGCTTCAAGGTCTGGCATCGAGGCGGTGGTGCGCCAGCAGTTTGATCACGCAAGGCGTATTCTGGACCATGGACTTCTGCCCATCATCGAGCCTGAAGTGCACCTTGGTAGCAGCGATCGCGAATTGTGCGACCTCCTGCTGGTCGATGAATTGCACGCGCAACTTGAAACCATCCCGTCCGGCCAAAAGGTGATCCTGAAACTATCGCTTCCAGCACGGCCAAACAGCTACGCCGCCCTGATCGATCACCCCCGGACCGCGCGCGTCGCGGCCCTTTCAGGCGGATATTCGCGCGATGCAGCGTGTGCTGAGCTGGCACGCAACCAGGGGATGATTGCCAGTTTCTCGCGGGCGCTCCTTCAGGATCTGCGGTGTTCGATGAGTGACGCGGAATTCGACAGCACGCTCGCTCGCGCGATTGACGAGATTTACGCGGCCTCCACCAGGAAGCCAGAAGTGGTCTAAGTCACATCGCCTGCCGGGAAGGCAGATGTAGAATGCAGGGTCCTGCTTCGCACCGTACCATCCACCAACCGGTTCCTATCCCCAGAAACCAACAGATATTGCTTTGAGCGCGCCACTTGTGACTGCGGGATGTTTTGCATAGAGCAAATATTGGAGTCTGAAGGGCTTGCGCGAGCAGGAAGCATCGTCATGTATTGGTTGGATAATAAAAGCGAGCCTGCGCGCGGATTTGGCGATGTTTTCGACAAGAGCGGTGTCTCGCTTTCGCTTGCCGATGCGCGGCTGGATGATGCGCCATTGATCGGGGTCAATACAGCATTCTGCAAAATGTCCGGATACACGGCCGAGCAAGCCCTTGGGCGTAACTGCCGGTTCCTCCAGCCCAGCGGCGGAGCAGGTCCGGTACGCGGGCGGATGCGCAGTTTTATCGCAGACGACCAGCTCACGGAAGGCAAGTTCGTTGTCCCAAATGTCAGGGCCGACGGGGCGCCATTTTTGAACTTGGTTTACATGTCGAAACTGAAACTTGATGGGAAGATTAGGTACATATTGGGTTCCCAGTTCGAAATCGTACGACACGATGACAAGGCTCTGGGTCTTTATGAAATGGCTCTGCAACAAGATATTCGCGAATTGCGATTGGTGGCGGGTGAGATGGGCATGGTGATGCTGGGGACATTCGGTCAGCTAGCATCCAGCTATTCGATTATCGCGGAAATGCGATTGTCGGATGTAAGGGGCGATACGTGAATTCAAAAACCGAACAGAACGTGCCTGTCGTTGCGATTGGCGCTTCGGCAGGCGGCCTCGAGGCGCTACGCGAATTGTTCAGCAGCAATTCTGAACCGACGGGCATGTCGTTTGTCGTCATCCAGCATCTGGATCCGACTCACGAATCGCTGATGGCGCAATTGATCGAGCGCTATACCGACATGGATGTCACGCAGGCGGAAGGCGGCGAAGAATTGCTGGCCGATCACATTTACGTGATCCCGCCAGCGCATGGCTTGGCGATCAAGGACAACACTCTTCAACTAACCGAGTTTTCCGATCCGCGCGGGCAGCGGCGCCCGATCGACGATTTCTTCGACAGTCTTGCCAATGCCCGCGGCCCTATGGCTGCCTGCGTTATTCTGTCCGGAACCGGTGCGGACGGCAGTCGGGGGCTGCGCGCGATCAAGGAGATGGGCGGCCTGGCGGTTGCCCAGGATCCGCAAAGCGCCCGCTATGACGGGATGCCCGTGTCCGCAATCGGAACAGGACTTGTCGATGTCATCGTATCACCGGGTGACATTATAGAAGTCGTTTCGAACTTCTTTTCCCGGTCGCCCTCGGATGAGGCCGAGGATGCAGCTGAAGTAGTCGCCGACCGCATTGACGAGCTGTGCGAGGTTTTGCGCGAAGCGGTTGGGCATGATTTCTCCCGTTACAAGCGCTCCACCCTCGTGCGGCGAGTGGCGCGGCGAATGCAGGTGCTTTCGATCGAAAACGGATTTGAATACGTAAAACGTATCCGGTCCGATGCCGATGAATGCCAGGCGCTTTTCCAGGACTTGCTGATCAACGTAACGCAGTTCTTCCGTGATGCGGACGATTTCAATGCGCTCAGCGAACAGGCCATCACGCAGTTGGTCAGGAATGCGCGCGATGGTCAGGAAATCCGGGTCTGGGTTCCAGGCTGTTCGAGCGGTGAGGAAGCTTACACGCTGGCGATGCTGTTCGCCGAAGTGATGCGCCACGAAGGCAGGCGGCCCTATGTGCAAATTTTTGCCACCGATATCGATGACAAGATGCTCGATATCGCGCGCAGCGCGACTTATCCGATCTCAGCACTTGCTGACATTCCTGCCATTCATCAGCACCACTACATCGTCGGCGGAACCGACACCTTCTCACTTGTGCCGCAGATCCGCGATATGGTGCGCTTCAGTCTGCACAATGTCGTAAGCGACCCGCCTTTTTCCAAGATCGATCTGGTGTCATGCCGCAACCTCCTGATCTATTTCGACGAGGAATTGCAGCGGCTCGTCCTGCCATTGTTCCACTTTGCACTGCGCGACAGCAGGTTCCTTTTCCTTGGCACTTCGGAAGGTATCGGGCGGTTCGAAGACCTGTTCGAGACAGTCGACCTGAGTTCGCGCATTTTCCGCCGCAGGAATGTGAAGAGCAACTATACCCTGAACGTCGCCAAGAACAGCACGCCGACATATGTGCGCCGCCGCGAGCGTTCCGACGCGGCAGCAGAGCCGAACAATTCAGGCTCAACGGAAAATGCTGCACTGCGCAGGCTTGCGGAGAAATATTCTCCGGTAAGCTTCCTTTTAAACCAGGAAGGTCTGCTGCTCCAGAAATGGGGCGCTGCCGGGCGTTTTCTCGAATTTCCTGATCGCCTTGAACGCAACATTCACGTTCCCACCCTCGCTCGTCCGGGCTTCAGGGAGATTATCGGCCCGCTGCTGCGCAAGGTAGTCGAAGGGCAAAACCGCCTCGTTGCCAAGGATGTGCAAATCACCACGGAATTCGGTCTAATCAAGACGTCCGTTCTGTGCGAGCCGATTGCCCCGGGCGGATACCTTGTCGTCATCCGCGAAACCGGAGCGCTGCAACCCTTCGATTCGGACGAATTCGAAGATTTCGAAGCTGGCGATGGCCAGCTGCAGTTCCTCGAAGAAGAGCTGCAGAATACGCGGCACCGGCTGCGTTCGACCGTTGAAGAGCTTGAGACCACGAACGAGGAACTCAAGAGCAGCAACGAAGAAATGATGTCGATGAACGAGGAGCTCCAGTCTACCAACGAGGAGCTGACTACGGTCAATGACGAACTGAAAACGAAAATCGATCAGGTCACGGTCGCAAACGCCGATCTGAAAAACTTCTTTGCAACCACAGAGCTGATGGTGCTCGTAGTTGATGCCGATCTGAACCTGCGTAGCTTTACCGAGGCTGCGACGCGGATCTTCCCGATCAATACCCGAGATCTAGGCCGTTCGCTGGACGTTTTGCCGACCGAACTCAGGAACCAGGAATACCTGCGGATGGCGCGGGCCGCTTCTGCGCAGGGCCGGTCCGAGGATTATAAAACAACGCTCTCGGACGGGAGCCGCGAATATGTCGGGCGGGTCATCCCCTATCGCCAGATGGATGGCGAGATAGACGGTGCGACGATCGTCTTCACCGACGTGACCGATGCACTGGTCATGGAACGCGACCTGCGCGAGGAACGCGAGCGTCTGCGTTTGGCATTGGAAGTCGCGAGGATCGGTGTGTGGGAATATGAACCTTCCACCGATCGTACGGTCCTCGACAAGACCGAACGTGAATTGCTCGAAATCCCGGAAGAGCAAGGCGACACCATGGAGCCGATCCTCGCCAAACTGCCCACCACCGATCGAGACCGCGTCAATTCTGCGCTACGCCAGGCGATGGACGGAGAGAAAGACTTCGACGAGGTATTCACGCTGCCACTCAAGGATGGGTCGACCCGCTACCTCCACGGGCTTGGCCGCCGGATTGTGAACGGCGAAGGCGCCAAGTTTATCGGCGTCACCTATGACATCACCGCAGAGCGAGAGACCTTGGCCGAGCGTGAAATCATGCTCCGTGAAATGAACCACCGGGTGAAGAACCTGTTCGCGGTCATCGCCGCGATGGTTGCGATCTCGAAACGCGAAGCCAGCAATCTTGACGAGTTCGCGGAAGACTTGCGCAACCGGATCCACGCGCTTGGCCGGTCGCATTCCCTGACCACGCGTCACGCCGAAGGTGGGTCGGTCATGCTACGGGAGCTTCTTGAAACTGTCATCGCGCCGGCACACGAAAATCAGCAGCTGGATTTTGATGGCCCTGAAGTAGTGGTGCCCAATTCCAAGCTGACATCGCTGGCCCTGATCCTGCATGAATGGGCCACCAATGCGTCCAAGTATGGCGCTCTTGGTGATCCTGAAGGAAGGGTTTCAGTCGATTGGACCAAGAACGATGGCGATCTCAGTCTGACCTGGAAGGAAGAGGGGAGCACCGGATACCAAAGTGCGGGAGAAGGTTTCGGAACCCGCTTGCTGGAAGTTACGGCGCGTCAGCTGTCTGGCAAGATTGAAGGCCAGATGACCGAGAACGGATATCTGCGCAGCGTCGTATTTACCGTGGACGATCAGTAGCTGCTACGCCGCTAATCCGGATTTGAGAGCGTTGAGCAGGTCCTTTTCAGAGACCGGCTTGTCGAGTTTGGGCTCGTTCCTGAACTCATTGTCCAGCTCGTCATGGCGCAGGTTTGCGCTGACGAAGACGATGTGCGTGCCCGCATCACGCAGCTGACGGGCGAGCGGCCAGACCGGGCAGTGGTTGAGATCGATGTCGAGAACAGCTGCGCGCGGCATTTCCGCACTCACGATTTCGAGCGCTTCATTAAGTGATGTGGCGGGCCCCATCACCTCGAACCCGGCATCCTGCAGGGTCATCTCGAAATCAAAGGCAATCAATGCCTCGTCGTCGACGATCAGAATCTTATTGGAAAGCGACACGTGTTTAATTCTCCCGGGGTACCAAGGAAAATTCACCGCAGGTCGAAAGGTTTCTCGAATTGTAACATTTGTTTCATGTGGCTGCGCAGCCAGTCCGCGCCTAGCGCTCGTCGATGGGACTAAGGCTCCACCATGGGCCGCCTGCCCGCTGGGCCTTGTGGCGCCCCAGATCGCGGAGGCAGGCCATGAAGCCGGGCTTGAACATCTCGCTCTCTTTCGCGCAGTCTGCGTCCGGACACGTGCATTCGAAGCTGTCCCACTGATCGGCAGTCGTCAGGTGAATATCGCCATAGGGGTTGAGCAGCCGCAATCCTGCGATGGCACCGACTTCACTTTCATTGACCAGCAAATCGTAACCGCGCTTGCCGTTGAGGATGGGGCCGTCCTTGCCATCGAGGTCGGGGTCCGAGGTGCGGACCGTCGGGCCGTTGCGCACGACGAAGAAGGCTGGCGTAACCGCTGCGCGGTCCTTGCCGGCAGGGTGGTTGTCTTCGGGACGGCCAGCGTGTTTGCAAACGCTGTCGTGCATCCGCTCCATCGATCGTTCGAAGAAGACCGACCGGCGCACGCCGCCATCGTAAAGCGATCTTGCCCCCTTTTTGCTGCCGGTAACGCGCAACTGCTGGTGGAAAACAGGCATTGCCGAAGATGCCATGGTCGCTGCGGAAAGCGCGTCTACTGCTTCGTCGTTGCTGTTTGCGGCGCGCGCCAGGCCGCGCACGTCGACATAATGGAACAGGCCGCAGTTGGCTTCGACGAAGCCGATGTAGCCAGCGATGCTGGAATTGCGGATTGCATCGATCAAGGTAGCATCGCCGTTCTCCATCAAGGCATTGCGAATGCGTTTGCGCAGCGGCTTCGTGCCTGCTTGCGCTCCGCGGAAAGGCAGCATCGCCAGCCCGGTATTCTGGACGATCTCGCTTTCCGCAGTGGGTGAATACCCCCATTCAAGTCGGTCCATCGCGTAGCGCCGCGTTTCGGGCCTCGCCTGTTCGTCCAGAGCGACCATCAGCAACAATGTTTGCAGAGACCCGGTCGATATGCCGGTGATGATACGCACGCCTTCCATCGCCAGATCGTTGTCGCTTGCATCATGGAGCGTTCGGAACAGGCCTGCACCGTAGGCGCCCCACTGCCCGCCGCCGGACAGCATCAATACCTTGTCGCCGTGAGCGCGTTCGGGCTTCGATTCATCCCGGGCCAGCTTGATGCCGTCTGCGTCATGGCGATGCAGGGCGCAGTCTTCGACCAGCTTTTCGAGTTCGTCGCCCAATGGATCGGCGTGTTGATGGTCGTCGTGATCCACATTGGCATCACGCTGGATATCGCGGACGAAGCGGCTGGGCGCGGCGTTATGCACGTGGTCGTGGAAATGGGGGCAGGCAATCTCGTGCGCCCCCCAGTTCAGCCATTTGCGCAAGAACCACGCCAGCAGCACCAGCAAACCGATCGCGGCTGCGCCGATAAGGATTTTTTCCAACATGACCCTGCCCCCCTTTTGGCGTTCTCTGGACGCGCCCTCTAGTCGTTTCTCACCAATAGTATCATGATGCAAAGCGGTATTGGAGAGCCGCGACATTACAAGGGGGCAGGGAATGCGCATCGAACGCAGCGGGGGCGGGCCGTGGGTCAACGAGCACCGCTCGATCATGAAGTTCATGCGGCGCACTGCCGAAGTTCATCAGGAACCGCAAAGCGATCCAGTCGAGGCACTCGCCAAGCGCCGTGCGGTGATGGGCGAGCTGATCGACCATGAAGCCGCTCGCGACCGTGAACTGTGCGTCACTGGGTCGGGCTGGTCGCAAAGCAAACTTTTTCGCGGGTTCTCCAGCCATGTGAATACCGATGCGGACGAAGGCATCTGGCCGGTACCTGATGAAGCATTTGTCGACGGCGTGGAGGGCCGGCAGCGTTATGTCCTGGTGACCGGCGGCACCAAGATCCACCGCCTGATGGACTGGCTGGGCAAACCGGTCCGCGATCTATCCCTGCGCACAGCAGGGTCGCACAAGGGTCAAAGCCTGGCCGGCCTGATTGCGACAGGTTCGCATGGCTCGGCGATGGGCGAAACCGGCTCCGAAACGCATGTCAGGGGGATGGTCGTGTCCACCGGCAAGGACAAGGCGGTCTGGTTGGGCGATCCGGATCGCCCGGTGCTGCGCGGTGACTGGATCGAACAATTCGCCGAAATCGGGGACCAGGCTCACTTCGCGCCCGCGCTCGTGCACTTGGGCGGAATTGGCTTCGTCTCCGCCTACCTGATCGAAGCGGTAGACGAATTTTACTGCGGCCTCGTCAAACGGGCCCGGGTCCTGCCTGCCGATTGGGACGAGCTCGTTTCAAAGGGAAGGTTTGCCGAGGCTATCGGCGATATCGCCGATGATCGCACGCCGCATTATTACGAGCTGACCTTCGACCCGTTCTGCGGCAGGACCAAAGAGGTGCTGGAAACGATCTGGCTGCGAATGGACCGCGACGGCAAGCCTGACGATTTCGGCAGTCAGATAAAGCACTCGCTATATGACGGGTTGAACCTTCGCGGATCGAAACAGCTCAAGGCAGTCACGGAAAACCCGCTGGCGGCACAGATGATCGAAGGCCATTTGCGCGACCTGATCGACGTGCCCGACATGATCTTCGATGACTTCAAGGACCATGCTTGCGATGAACGTGACACGCCCCGTACACTGGCGCAGCTAACGGCGGAGTGGGCACCTCACCGGCTCTTCGGCATTCGCGTCGATGTGTATAACGCGGCCTTCGCCGTACCGTTGGAGCGCCTGCCCGAGGCGCTGTCGATTGCGATGGATATGGCTGCTGGCACCGACGACAATATCCGGACGTTTTCCAAGGACTTTGTCTATACCGTGCGCTTCGCCAAGAAGAGCCCGGCCTCGATGGGTTTCCTGCGGTTTGACGATAACGCGATCATCAACATCGACGGTCTGCCCAGGAACTTCATTCTCGGTACCGATGCACATCTCGCGGCCGAACGCTTGCAATACCTGCTCAAGAAGGCTGGCATTCCATTCGGGATGCATTGGGGCAAGGATGCCCAGCTGGATGCCGCCGTCATCCGCAGCCAGTACGGCGCGAACGTCGATGCTTACCGTGCCGCGCGCGAATCGCTGCTGGGCAAGGATGCAGAGGTTTTCATTTCGCCTGCGCTCGAGCGCTGGGGCCTCGCCTGAGGATCAGCCGTGCGCGCCGAATAGATTGGCGATCGCGGTCGAGATACGCAGCGAGAGGTTGTGAGCGTCTTCGATCGGGTCGATGTAATTCTTGCGGATCGCGTCATATCCCTCGCCGGTTCCGCGCGGATAGTCGCCGCTTTCGTCCATCGCGAAGTCGCTCTTCTTGGGAAAGCTGGTGGGATAGGCGCGGCGTAGCTGTGCCAGCGCTTCATCGACGCGGAGCGTGAAGACCATTTCCATCACGTCGGTCCGGCTGATGTCGTTGGCGCGGCTGAATGCCGGGACGGATACGACCTTCAGGAACATATGCTGCATCAGCGCCAGGCGTAGGGCCTGAAGGACGCCGATTACCCGGCGTGCGTGTTCGCGTTCAGGGTGCGGTTCTTCGTCGGGGACGAGCTCGAACAGGCGGTGCAACTTCAACGCATCGACCCGCAGGCGCGATGCAAGGCGGCGGAAAACGCCGTTGCGGTCATCCTGGATGAGATATTCCGCCAACGCTTCGCACCCGCGCGACAGGTGATCTTCGGTGCCGCGATACGGGCGGCTGGCCCAATAGGCGGAATTGAACAACTCGCCATAAGCGGCAACCGTCTTGATGCTGGCCAGCGCATTTGAGGCGCGCACCAGCCGCATGATCTGGCGGCCGCGCGGGCTGTCGCGAAGCAGCTCGGCAATATCCTCGTAATTGCTTTCCGCCGCACTGCCGACCCCTGCAATAATGTTCACCGGGTAACCGAGTTGCTGGAGGATGGCATTGTGCGGAATGGCGCGGATTTGCCGCAGGCTCATCTCGCGATCGGCGTTGATGTCCGACTGGCGGCGCGACACGCGGCTGCCGGTGGAATTGAGCAGGCCAAGGCCGAAGGCGGTGATCGCTCGGCTGTAGGTGCGGCTTTCGAGATGCTCCTGCTGGTGGTCCTTGATCGCGCGGTAGAAATCCAGGCTGAGATCTGTGCGCCTGTAGAAGGGGTCTGCAGGCGCATCGAGATCGGCAGTCGCCGGCGCACGCTCAGCAATTTCGGCGAGGGTGGCAAGTGCGAGGTCCGGCGTTGCGAAAAACAGGTATCCATCGCCGCCCTGAAAGCTGGCTTCAGGCTCGAGCCTGATCCCTGCGCGGGCAAAGCGGCGGCGGGCCCATGGGCTCATCGGCCATTCGAGCCGGTCCTTGAAGGATGCAGGATGCGCGCCGCGGCCCATGCCTTCACCGTGCGTGTTGAAAATCAGTGCCGCCACGTCGGTCAGCCCATTGGCTGCCATCGCTTCGGCCAGCCGGCCCTGCATACGCTCGATTGCGAGACTTGCAGGGATCTGTCCGACGAACCGCCCGGCATCGGAAAAACCGGTCTGGATCGCTACCCGGCCGCGCTTCCTGGCGTAGTCGCGATAAGCCTCTTCGGCGAGCAGGGCGTCGAGGAACCGTCCGCCGTGCTCCAGCGCGCTCTCTGTTTCGAACAGGGGCGAGACATCAACCTTGTCCTCGATCCCGAACAGCTTGGCGAAATAGAGCGCCGCGAGGACGGTTGCAGGCTGTTCGCACTCGGCTACCAGCATACGGATCGGCGCATCGGCATCGATGTGCTTGAGGATCTGCGCCATGGCGAGGAATTGCCGTACCGCGGTGGAGCTTTCGATCGCAAGCGAGGCGAAATTGGCAGACAGCGGCTCTGCCTTTGCCAGCAGATCGCGCAAGGCAGCCAGCGCGCCCTGGCTGCCGAGGTCGAGATCGTCACCATTCTCGAACCGTGTTCGGATGGCATTATGCAGCTGCTTGGCGTTCACGCGGAAATGGATGTGGCTCATCCCGAGACCGTCGGCGCGCATGGCGGCAGCGAGGGTCTTGAAGGCAATCGCCTTGTGCGTATCGGCGGCGCGGGCCTCGTCTTCCAGTTGGGTGATGATTGGTGTCAGCGACAGGAGCTTGTCGCTATTGTCATGCGTCAGCCGGTTTGCCGCTGCCGACAGGTCCGCCGGATCAGTGAGGTCTGCCGAAAAATCCTCGACACTCGCGGCCGTCAAATCATGTGCGGCGCGCAGCTTGGCGAGAAGTGGATGGCTGCTGTCGATGTTTTCCAGCTGGTCTGCATAACGCGCCAGGCGCTCGGCCTTCTCAGACAGGCGGAAGCGGATCGAGGTGTACCATTTGATGTCGGTGCGCCCGTCCATGTCGTAGCCGACCCAGCTGGCGAAGCGGAACGGCACAGGCTGCAATTCGTGCCAGCGGTCCGGCCATTCCTTGCCGGCGCTCGAAAGGAGGGAGGAAACAACCCTGTCGCGGGCATCCTGTGCATGGACGAGTGCGGACATGGCTCGTCCATGCTCGTAATCGAGCGTGATCGGCTCTTTCTGGCTATCGGCTCCGCTGACTGGCCCCCCATCGGCGGCAGCTTGTGCCACCGCTTGCGCCTGCCCGGGCGAGAGGAGGAAGGTGGGATGGGCGGTGAACACCACGTGCAATTGGGGGTGGGACCAACGCTCCGCGAAATCTTTGAAGCTGCCGACATCCGATGAAAGCTGCGCAAGTTTTTCGCCGGACTTGGCAGGTTCGACCAGCCCCCTGAGCCTGTCAGCCCGCGCAGTCAGCGTATGCGTGCCCAATTCCTCAACCAGATCGCCGAGATCGCGCAGGGAGATTTCGCCAGCTTCGAGATCACGCGAGATGTCGTGTGCAAGCTGGAACACCGGATTGAACAGCGGTGTTTCCTGCGTGCGTAGGTGCAGATCGCGAAGGCGCTGGGCCAGCGTGTCGAAGGTTAGCGGCGAAAGATCGGTCAAGCGGGTACTCCAGTCGTATTCTTTACCTACGAATGCGCGCCAAACCGGTGCCCGAGTCAAGCGCAGGGCCTGCATGAATAGGTTTGCACCATGTCTGCGGCGGACTATCCCCGCTTCGCCCTTTACACACCGGGCAACCTTCTTCACCCAAATGCTCACGTTAACCGCAAGCGCGAACCGGCAGGTGACGGCTTTGATGCAAGGGTTGGCCGCAAGGGCAACATTACAGGAATGATAGCATGAGCGACTGGACCATCGGCATAATCGGCGGATCGGGCCTCTACGAGATCGATGCGCTGGAAGACGCGCAGTGGATTGAGGTGAACTCGCCCTGGGGCGAACCGTCCGACCAGATCCTGTGCGGGACGATCGGCCATGTCCGTGTTCGCTTCCTGCCTCGTCACGGCAGGGGCCACCCGATAATTCCAGGCAGGATCGATGCCCGCGCCAATATCGATGCGCTCAAGCGGTCGGGCTGCACCGATATTCTCGCGATCAGCGCAGTGGGTTCCTTGTCGGAAGAACTATCTCCCGGTCGCTTCGTGGCGGTGGACCAGTTCATCGACAATACGAAAGGTCGCCCGTCGTCATTCTTCGACAGCGGATTTGTCGCACACGTGCCCTTCGGTGATCCGGTCTGCCCGCGCTTGTCGAAGCATGCTGCAAAGGCGGTCGAGAAATCAGGCGGCGATGTCACATCCGGCGCGACTTACCTCGCCATGGAGGGCCCGCAATTCTCCACCCGCGCCGAAAGCAAGCTTTACCGCCATTGGGGTGCCGAAGTCATTGGCATGACTGCCATGCCCGAAGCCAAGCTGGCCCGCGAGGCGGAGCTTCCTTATGCCTTGCTGGCGATGGTAACCGATTGGGATAGCTGGCGCGACGACGAAGCCACCGTCGATGTCGCCGAAATCGTCGCGCAGATGCAAAAGAACTCCGACCTTGCCCGAAAGTCGGTCGAGGCATTCTGCAGGGGCTTGCCCAAGAAGCGCAACCCGTCGCCGATTGACCGCGCGCTGGATGATGCAGTGATCACCGCGCCTGATCATCATGACAAGGAATTGATGACCAAACTCGATGCCGTCGCCGGGCGATTGTTCCGCGCACGATGAGCGAGCGCTTCGACCTCCTCGTTGTGGGCGGCGGGATCAACGGTGCCGGGATCGCGCGCGATGCGGCGGGCCGCGGCCTGTCGGTGGCGCTGGTCGAGAAGGACGATCTGGCTTCGCACACCTCGTCTGCCAGCACCAAGCTGGTGCATGGCGGATTGCGCTACCTGGAACATTACGAATTCCGGTTGGTCAGTGAATCTCTGCGCGAACGAGAAGTGCTGCTCGCCAACGCGCCGCATATCATCTGGCCCTTGCGGTTCGTCCTGCCGCACGAACCGGGGATGCGGCCCAAGTGGATGCTGCGCGCCGGGCTGTTTCTTTATGATTTGCTCGGCGGCCCCAAGAAGTTGCCCAGATCGCACAAGGTCGATCTGCGCAAACCGCCCCACCGTGCAATCTTGCAGGAGCACCTAACCAGCGGGTTCGAATATTCCGATTGCTGGGTCGAGGATTCGCGCCTCGTGGTGCTGAGTGCGATGGACGCGCAGGAGCACGGCGCGAAAATCTGGACGCGGACCGAATGCGTCGGACTGGAACGAGCGCGGGATCATTGGCGCGTTACACTGCGCTCGGACGGGCAGGAGCGAACAGTCGAGGCCAGGGCGCTGGTCAATGCGGCCGGACCATTCGTGGACAAGGTGGCCAAAACGGCGCTTGGTTCAGGAACGCCTGCTCACCTGCGCTTGGTCAAGGGCAGCCACATCATCGTGCCGCGCGCCTTTGCGGGCGAACACGCCTACATCTTCCAGCAGGCCGACGACCGGATCGTCTTCGCCATTCCGTACGAACGTGATTTCACCCTGATCGGCACGACCGACCTGCTGTACGACGGCGATCTGGACAAGGTCGAGATCAGTCCCGAGGAGCGCACCTACCTGCGCGATGCAGTCACGCGGTATCTCAAGAGCGGCATCACCGAAGAAGACATCGCCCACACCTATGCCGGTGTGCGCCCACTCTACGAAGACAATGCGAAGAGCAATTCTACGGTAACGCGCGATTACGTGTTCGAAATCGACGCCGAGGACGGCGCGCCGATCCTGTCGGTTTATGGCGGCAAGATCACGACTTACCGCAAGCTGGCTGAACACGCGCTGGAAAAGCTGGCGCATCATATCGAAATTCCGTCCGAAGGATGGACCGCCGCTGCACCGCTGCCCGGCGGCGACATGGAGCGGAGCGATTTTGCGCATTTCCTGTGGCAGGCGAGCGAGCGGCATGACTGGTTGCCGGCAGAGATGTTGCTACGCCTTTCCCGTGCCTATGGAACGCGGATCGACCTGCTAATTGGCGAGGCGAGGTCGCTGGCTGATCTGGGCGAACATTTCGGCGGCGATCTGTACGAGGCAGAGCTTCGCTACCTTGCCGATCACGAATACGCCCGTTCGCCCGAAGACGTGCTTTGGCGGCGCAGCAAGCTCGGGCTTCACTTGCCCGAGGAAACGGCTGAAATGCTGGCTAATTGGTTCGCCCGGAACGGTTGAGCAGCGCGAGCTTTCACAAAGCTTGAAAGGGCAGTGTGTCAGGTCCAAGTGGGGCCTTAAATCACTCGTACTTTCTGGAGTCGCATGGCCCTGCACGATCCTGTTCGCCTTACCCCTATTTCCCGTCAATCGCTGCGCGAAGCATACCGCGCGGAAGAGAACGCCTGTGTCGCCGAGCGGCTCAGCCAGGCAGCGGCGGTAAGCGCGAAACATCCCGCAGCGGCGGGCCTTGCAGCAAAGCTGATCGAAGGCGCGCGCAGGACCAAGGCAAGCGGTATCGACGCTTTCCTGCATCAATATGGCCTCGCGACCGAAGAAGGTGTCGCGCTGATGTGCCTGGCAGAAGCGCTGTTGCGTGTGCCTGATGCGCCGACCGCCGATGCGCTGATCCGCGACAAGATCGGCGATATCGACTGGTCAGAACATCTCGGTGAAAGTTCGTCGACCTTCGTCAACGCTGCAACTTTCTCGCTGATGCTGACCGGCGAAGTGCTGGAACGCCCTCAAGAAGCGCAAAAGGGCATGCGCCGGTCATTGAAGAGCGCTGTCACGCGGCTCGGCGAGCCGGTTATCCGCAAGGCGACCTTGCAGGCCATGCGCATTCTTGGCGGCCAGTTCGTTTATGGCCGCACCATCGGCGAATCCCTCAAGCGCGCCGCGCCGGAGCGGGCAAAGGGCCTCACGCACAGCTTCGACATGCTGGGCGAAGGGGCGATGACCTATGATGATGCCGAACGCTATCGCACCAGCTACGAAGCCGCGATCGATCGACTGGCCCGCGAAGCGACCGGCGATCTGGCTACGTCCCCCGGCATCTCGGTGAAGCTTTCGGCGCTGCATCCCAAGTACACCTTCCTCCATGCCGATCTTGCCATCTCCGGTCTGCTGCCGATGCTCAGGCCGCTGATTGCCAAGGCGCGCGATGCCAATATCCACTTCACTATCGACGCCGAGGAAGCCGACCGGCTCGAATTGTCGATGGACATCATCGAGGCCCTGGCGCGCGATGACGACCTGTTCACGCGCCCCGACGGTTCGCGCTACGAAGGGTTCGGCCTCGCCATCCAGGCGTACCAGAAACGCGGCGTGCCAATGTGCGAATGGGTTGCGCGGCTGGCGCGCAAATACGACCGGCGCTTCTTCGTCCGGCTGGTCAAAGGTGCCTATTGGGATACCGAGATCAAGCTGAGCCATGTTGGCGGCTTCACGGATTTCCCGGTGTTCACCCGCAAGCTTTCGACCGATGTCAGCTATCTCGCCTGCGCGGACAAATTGCTGGCGGCGGACGATGTCATCTACCCGGCCTTCGCCACCCACAACGCCTACACCATCGGCGCGGTGAAAGCGCTCGCAGGGTCGAAATCTTTCGAATTTCAGCGGCTGCACGGCATGGGCGAAGACGTCTACAGCGCGCTTGCGCAAGTCGAAGGCCATCGCCGGACCAATGTGCGTATCTATGCGCCGACCGGAACGCATAAGGACCTGCTCGCCTATCTCGTGCGCCGCCTGCTGGAAAACGGGGCGAACTCGTCCTTCGTCAACCGCATGGCCGATGCCGAGATTCCGGTTGGCGAGCTGGTCACCGACCCATGCGCCGATCTGAAGGCGCTCGAGCCTTACCGAAATCCGGCGATCCCGCTTCCCGCCGACATCTTTCCCAACCGCCGGAACTCTGCCGGGCTCGATCTGTCCGACCCGCTTGAGCGCGAGCCGTTGCTGGACCGCCTGCATGAACTCGACACGCGCCATTGGCATGCCGAGCCGACTTTCATGTCCGGCGCAGAGGGCGAAGTTGCGCCAATCAACAAGCCGCACGACCTGACCGCCGAAGTGGGCACGCGCCGCGACACGCTCGACTTTGAAGTCGAAGAGGCGATCACGCGCGCTGAAAAAATCCAGCCCGGTTGGAATGCGCTGGGCGGCGAGCGGCGTGCGCTCCTGCTCGAAGAGGCCGCCGATCTGTTCGAAGAGCACACGGATGAATTCCTGTCCTTGTGTCAGCGCGAAGCAGGCAAGACCTTGCAGGACGCCATCCTCGAACTGCGCGAAGCTGTCGATTTCCTGCGCTTCTATGCGGGCGAAGCGCGGCGCCTGTTCGAAGGCTCGATCGCGCTGCCCGGTCCGACGGGCGAGGAGAACCGGCTGAAGCTGGCCGGGCGCGGGGTTTTCGCGACGATTAGCCCTTGGAATTTCCCTCTGGCGATCTTTATCGGCCCTGCTGCTGCGGCGTTAGCCTCCGGGAATACTGTCGTTGCCAAGCCAGCCGAACAGACGCCGCTCATCGCGGCGCTGGCCGTCCGGTTGTGCCATGAAGCGGGTATCCCCGAAGAGGCTTTCCAGCTGCTTCCCGGAGCGGGCGATGTAGGCGAGTTCATCACTTCCGACCCACGCATTGCTGGCGTGGCCTTTACCGGTTCCACCCAGACGGCGCAGGCAATCAACCGCAGCCTGGCCGCGCGCGACGGACCTATCGCGACCTTCATCGCTGAAACGGGCGGACAGAATGCGATGATCGTCGATTCCACCGCCTTGCCCGAACAGGTCACACGCGATGTGGTCGCCAGCGCTTTCCAGAGCGCGGGGCAGCGCTGTTCCGCCTTGCGCGTCCTGCACATTCAGGACGAGGTCTATGACGAAATGCTCGAGATGATCAGCGGCGCTTTCGAGGCACTGACCATCGGCAATCCGGAGAATCTGTCGACCGACGTCGGCCCGGTGATCGACCCCGATGCCAAGGCCGCGCTCGAACGCCACGTTGCCCGCCGCAAAAAAGCAGGGCTACAAGTGTGGCGCCGCCGTCTGCACCGGGGTGCGAATGCCGGATGTTTCGTTGCGCCGACGATTATCGAGATGGGTTCCATTCTCGACCTGCGCCGCGAGAATTTCGGGCCGGTGCTTCATGTTGTGCGCTTCAAGTCGCAAGATCTCGGCCGCGTGGTCGATGAAATCAATGCAACCGGTTATGGCCTGACCCTGGGTCTGCACAGCCGCAATGACGACACGAGAGCATTCGTTGAATCGCGGGCGAGAGTTGGCAATTTCTACGTCAATCGCAACCAGATCGGCGCGGTCGTGGAAAGCCAGCCATTCGGCGGCGAAGGCCTGTCTGGCACCGGTCCCAAGGCGGGCGGTCCGCACTATGTCGCGCGCTTCGCAACAGAACGCGTTGTCTGCATCGATACGACAGCAGCGGGCGGGAACGCGACATTGCTCGCCAGTTGACGCCTAAGCTATTGCGAAACCTCGATCAGCTGCCCTAAAAAGCGCGGCATGGTTCGCATCATCAGAAATCTCGCCGTCCTGTTCGCGCTTGCGTGCAGCAGCATGGCGTCTGCAGCCGTCGAAATCACGTTCCACTCTTTCAATGGATCGGTTTTCGTGGGTCGGTATCCGCACGCCTTCATATCCATGGAAGGCACCCTGAAAGACGGCACGCAGATCAAAGAGAATTACGGGTTCTCCGCCAAGAAGGCGACAATCGCCGTGCTACGCGGCCCGGTCGAACACATCGTCATGACGGAGAAGGAAAAGTGGCTGGCCAAGACCAACCGGCATTTCACGCTGACCATGAATGATGAACAATATTGGAAAGTGCGCGGTCACGTCGCGGCATGGCGCGATGCGCCGGGCAGATACTATGATCTGGATACGCGCAACTGCATCCACTTCGTTGGCGAGATCGGGAAGATTCTTGGCCTGAAGGTTGAATATCCGGACGATATGCTGCGCAAACCCAAGAGCTGGTTGAACCACGTCTCGAAGCTGAACCCACGCCTAGATGCGCGGCAAGTCGACTAGTCTGCGAGCTGATTGCGCCGCTGCTCGCCGAGAATGCCCCAACCAGCCAGGAACAGGCCAACCACTAGCGGGCCGATAACGATCCCCGACAGGCCGACAAGGGCGATTCCGCCGAGCGTCGTGACCAGGATCAGCCAATCGGGAATTCCCGTATCGCGTCCTACCAAGATGGGGCGGAGGATGTTGTCGATCGTTCCGATCAGGGCGACGCCTGAAAAGATGACGGCCAGCCCCTCCCAGATCGCGCCAGTTGCGAGCAGATAGATAGCTGCCGGCACCCAGACGATTGCAGGTCCCACGGCCGGCAGCAGTGACGCGATCGCCATGATGACGCCAAACAGCAATACCGATGGCATTCCGACGATCCAGAACGTCAGTGCCCCGAGTGCGCCCTGAACCAGTCCGACAACGATGGATCCTTTGATTGTCGCCCTGACGATGCCGAGGAAACGCTCGGCCAGGCGTTCGGAAATCGAATGTTCGAATGGCAACGCGTCGAGGATACTTGCGCTGACTTGCTTGCCGTCGCGCAGCAGGAAGAAGCTGACGTAAAGGCCCACCGCAAACGCTAGGACATAACCGAATACGCTGCCACCGAAAGCGATGGCTTGCTGCGCTATGAGGCCGAGGCTGTCCTGCGCGAATTCCTGGGCGCGCTGTTGCAGTGCGCTGAGGTCGCCCCAGCCGCTTTCGACTAGCGAGGCCTGGATGTTGGCGGGAAGCGCGCTGAATATTTGCTCGAACCATTCCGCGACATCGATCTGTCCCTGCTGGAATGCGATGACCAGCCCCGCGGCTTCGTCGACCACTTCGCTACCGATCCAGAAAGCGGGCAGGATAACGGCCACGAAGATGACAAGCAGCGTCAATAGGGCGGCAACGGTATCGCTGCCGCGCACCCGCTGCAGGAACCAGCGCTTCAGTGGATGGAACATGATCGCAGCAAGGGCCGCCCACAGCACTGGCTGCAGGAACGGCATGACTACAATCAGGAGAGCCAGCGTGATGAGGCCAAGGAATAGCAGGAAACCTCCCTGCTCTATCGCCTTGCTGCGCGCTTGCTCCATCCGGTGCTTTCCCTGATCAGACGTCGAGGTTCGCGACGTTGAGTGCGTTCGCCTGAATGAATTCGCGGCGCGGTTCGACCACATCGCCCATCAGGCGCGTGAAGATCTCGTCCGTCACGTCAGCATCTTCGACCTTGACCTGCAACAGCGCGCGATTGTCCGGGTCCAGCGTGGTTTCCCAAAGCTGTTCGGCGTTCATTTCGCCCAAGCCCTTGTAACGCTGGATCTTCTGACCCTTGCGCCCGGCAGCCATGACGGCATCGAGAAGCTGCGTGGGCAGGGTGATTGCACTGTCGTCGGCAAAAGCTGGCGCATCGGCATCCGTTTCATCCGCGCTGTCGGGATCAATCGGCTCTTCTTCTCCGCTTTCACCCTTCAGGAGATGTACCGGCGCACCATACACTTCTGCGTGTTCGGATGCGATCCGGTGCAGTTTGCGGGCTTCGGCGCTGTCCATGAATGTGGCTTCGATTTCGTGGACGTCCGTGACGCCGCGCCAGACGCGGAAGAAGCGGACTACGCCGTCGTCGCCTTGCTCGGCTGACCACTTGGCCTCGGGATCACCCATGTGGAGGTGCTTTGCAGCACGTTCGAGACCTTCCTTGTGATCGGCATCGGGATTGAACGCCCCGGCAATCGCCATCGCTTCGATCAGGTCGAGCTTGTACTTGCGCGGCACGAAGGCCAGCAGGTTACGCATTCTCAGGCCATGTTCGACCAACTGGCCCATGCCGGTGGCCGGGATGCTGCCTTCCCTGGTTTCAAGGCGGTGGCCGGAAAGCCCCTGATCGATCAGGTAGCGGTCATAGGCTGCCTGGTCCTTCAGGTAGACTTCGCTCTTGCCGCGCGCCACCTTGTAGAGCGGCGGCTGCGCAATGAAGAGGTGCCCCGCCTTCACGATTTCCGGCATCTGCCGGTGGAAGAAAGTAAGCAACAGCGTGCGGATATGTGCGCCATCGACGTCGGCGTCAGTCATGATCACGATCTTGTGATAGCGCAGCTTTTCGAGGTTGAACTCATCGCGCAGGCCGGTGCCCATCGCCTGGATCAGCGTTCCGACTTCCTTGGACGAGATGATCCGGTCGAAACGCGCACGCTCGACGTTGAGGATCTTGCCCTTGAGCGGAAGGATCGCCTGGGTTTTCCGGTCGCGGCCCTGCTTGGCTGAGCCGCCTGCGGAATCGCCCTCGACCAGGAAGAGTTCGCAATTCTCGGGATTGCGGTCCTGGCAATCGGCCAGTTTACCCGGAAGCGAGGCGACGCTCATCGCGCCCTTGCGGCTCATCTCGCGGGCACGGCGTGCGGCTTCGCGGGCAGCGGCCGCATCGATGACCTTCTGGATGATCAGTTTCGCATCATTGGGATTTTCTTCGAGCCACTCGCTCATCTTCTCGCCCATCAGGCTTTCGAGCGGCTGTCGCACTTCGGAAGACACCAGCTTGTCCTTGGTCTGGCTGCCGAACTTGGGGTCGGGCAGCTTGACGGATACGATTGCGGTCAGGCCTTCGCGCATATCTTCGCCCGACAGCGTGACCTTTTCTTTCTTCATCAGGCCCGATGAAGTGGCGTAATTGTTGAGCGTGCGAGTCAGCGCGGCGCGGAATGCAGCCAGATGGGTGCCGCCATCGCGCTGCGGGATGTTGTTCGTGAAACACAGGACGTTTTCATAATAGCTGTCGTTCCACTCCAGCGCGACGTCGATGCCGATCCCTTCCTTTTCCGCGCTCACGGAAATGGGTTCAGGGACCAGCGCCTGCTTGTTGCGGTCAAGATACTTCACGAACGCCGCAATGCCGCCCTCGTAAAACAGGTCGTGTTCCAGCACTTCTTCCCGACGCTTGTCGCGCAGCAGGATGCGAACACCTGAATTCAGGAATGCCAGTTCGCGGTACCGATGTTCAAGCTTGTCGAAATCAAACTCGGTGACGTTCTTGAACGTGTCTTCGGACGCCATGAAAGTGACGCGCGTGCCCTTTTTCAGGCCATTGTCATCGCCGTTCGAGGCGACTGGCGGCGCATCGCCAGTGACGCGCAGGCTTTCGACTGCATTGCCATGTTCGAACCGCATCCAATGGGTCTGGCCGTCGCGCCAGATTTCCAGTTCGAGCCATTCGGACAGTGCGTTCACTACTGAAACGCCCACGCCGTGGAGGCCGCCAGAGACCTTGTAGGCGTTGTCGTCAGAGGTGTTTTCGAACTTACCGCCAGCGTGCAGCTGGGTCATGATGACCTCGGCTGCCGAGACGCCTTCTCCCTTGTGCATTCCCACGGGAATGCCGCGCCCGTTATCCTCGACCGAAACCGATCCATCGGCGTTAAGTTCGATCAGGACCAGATCGCAGTGTCCGGCCAGCGCTTCGTCGATGGCGTTGTCCGACACCTCGAAAACCATGTGATGCAGGCCCGATCCGTCATCGGTATCACCGATATACATGCCAGGCCGCTTGCGCACCGCATCCAGGCCCTTGAGGACCTTGATGGAATCAGCGCCATATTCGTTGGAATTGCGGGCTTGTTTGCCCATTTCGGGCGCGCCGTCAGAAGTGTTCTCGTTCATGCTGATTATATAGGCGCTGTGGGGCAGAAAACCAAAGTTTCCGTGACCTTTTTACCCACAGACAAAAGGCCGGACGGTTTCAACTGCAACCGGTTGATTTCATCGGCCGTAAGGCGCATTCGTGAGCCATGCTTTCTGTGCTCGACATCTTCCGGATCGGGATCGGCCCGTCGTCCTCTCATACCGTCGGTCCGATGCGGATCGGAGTGTTGTTCGTGCGGGCATTGGCCAAGGCGGGAAAGCTCGATCGCACGGCGCGTATCACGGTCGAATTGCAGGGCTCGCTGGCGCTTACCGGCATTGGGCATGGGACCATTGATGCGAGTATTCTCGGGCTGGCCGGGTTCGCGCCGGAACGCACTTGCCCTGACGAAGCTGCCGCAGCTTTGCGCGCAATCCGCGAGAGCCAGACGATCCTGCTTGGCGGCAAACGCGAAATTTCTTTCGACCAGCAGCGCGATATCGACCTTGCCGGCCACATTATCCCTGATCTGCACCCCAACGGGATGAAGCTGCAGGCGCTGGATGCGCAAGGCGAAGTGGTCCTGGAGCGTACCTATTACTCCACCGGCGGCGGCTTCGTGGCGTCTGAGGCGCAACTCAAGCGCAAGCCAAAGAACGATCGGATCGGGGCAGGAACACTTGCGCCATTCGATTTCGGGTCGGCAGAAGAACTGCTTGGAACCTGCAAGGCGACCGGAATGTCCATCGCGGACCTGGTCCTCGCCAACGAAGACGCCTTTCGACCGAGAGACAAGACGCTCGCCGGAATAGACAAGATTGCGAAGGCGATGGACCAATGCATCGACCGGGGACTGTCGCAGCGCGGTATCCTGCCGGGCGGATTGAAGGTCGAACGCCGGGCGCCGGACTTGTGGGACAAGCTTTCCGCCAATCCCCAATCAAACGAGCGTGAACAATTGTTCGACTGGCTCAACTGCTTTGCCATGGCGGTGAACGAGGAGAATGCGGCTGGCGGGCGGGTCGTTACCGCGCCCACCAACGGAGCGGCTGGCATAATTCCCGCGGTCATCCGGTTCTATTGCGTCACCGCAGACGAGGATCCGTGCAGCGATGCACGCCGGACCTTCCTGCTCACGGCTGGCGCAATCGGCCTGCTTTATAAACAGCGCGCGAGCATTTCGGGCGCGGAAATGGGCTGTCAGGGTGAAGTCGGCGTGGCTTGCTCGATGGCGGCGGGCGGCCTGGCGGCACTATGGGGCGCCAGTCCCGACCAGATCGCCAGCGCAGCGGAAATCGGGATGGAACACAATCTAGGCCTGACGTGCGATCCGGTAGGCGGGCTGGTCCAAGTGCCTTGCATCGAACGCAATGCCATCGGCGCGGTCAAGGCGGTGAACGCTGCACGTCTCGCGCTTCATCGCACCGGCGCCGAGGGCTGCGTCAGCCTGGATCAGGTGATCGAGACCATGCGCCAGACCGGGCTCGATATGTCGAGCAAATACAAGGAAACCAGCCAGGGCGGACTGGCGGTCAACGTCATCGAATGTTGATCTAGGCCGCGGCGCTGGCCTGGGCGTGTCCGGCAATCTCTCCGGCAATCTCGTCAACCAGTTCCAACGGCAGGTCATGGCCCCATCCGGGAATGGTCTTGAGCTTGGCGTTCGGAATACACTCAGCTGTATGACGTCCGCCGTCACACGGGACGAGCGGATCGTCTTCGCCATGTAGAACCAGCGTCGGCACGGAAATATCGCGCAGCATTTCGCTGCGATTACCGTCTGCGACAATGGCCGAGAGGTGGCGGGTCGGCCCTTCGGGATAGAAGCTGCGCCGAATACTGGTGCGCGCTCGGTCGCGGAGGCGGTCTTCGGGTGAAGGGTATCTGGGGGAACCGATAGTGCGGGCCAGCATAACGCCGTGATCGACCAAGGCATCTTCTTCGCTGCTTGCCGGGCGAGTGACGAGCGCCTTGAGCGCCTCTTTCTTCGCGGCGGGAAGCTTGGGGTCGCCGGTTGTCGAGAAAACCTGCGTGAATGACAGGCAGCGTTCGGGATGTTTCGCCGCCACGTGCTGTGCGATCATTCCGCCCATGCTGGCGCCGACGATGTGGGCTTTCTCGATCCCCAGCGCGTCGAGCAGTCCGATGCCGTCCGCGGCCATATCGGCCAGCGTATAGGGGACGCGCGGGGTGAGACCGATCTTGCTCATCAGGGTCATCTTGATCAGTCCGGGCGCTTTGACGCCATCGAACTTGTGGCTCAGGCCAATATCGCGGTTGTCATAGCGGATCACGCGGAAGCCGCGGCCGACCAAATCTTCGACGAGTTCATCGGGCCACAAGGTCAATTGCGCACCGAAACCCATGATCAGCAACATCGCCGGATCGGAGGCTTTGCCATGCTCTTCGTAGTGGATTTCAATTCCATTGGCGGTTGCTGCCGGCACGCGTCGCTCTCCCTGTGAAATGACTTCACTGTAGTGTGTGGACGCAAACCTGCACCCGTGTCCATCAGCAAACTTCACACTGGCGGTTGCCCCGGTCCAGGTTCGAATCGGCGGTCAGTCGCATTCATACAAGTCATTTCGCGGCTTTGTGGTATTACTCGCCGAGTACTGACTGGGGGTCATACCTTAAATGGAACGCCGTGATGCCGAACGCTTTGATGCTTCGGCCACAATAAAATTCAGAAGCGGCGCGAATAGCGGCACAGTCGAGTTGCGCGATATTTCCGTGGGCGGATGCCGCCTTGCCGATTTGCATGAAGACGTTGTGCAGGGTGACGACGTAACTCTCACTTTACTCGAAGGTATTGTAACGGGTGGTTTTGTTCATTGGCGAACCGAAGAATTGGCAGGCGTCAGTTTCGACCAGCCGATCGACGATACTACTCTGAACTATTTCCGTTTCGCCGCCGGGATCGTTGCTGCGGACGACATCAACGTCGACCAGTTTGGCCGTCCGCTGCCGCCGATCAACGGGCGCGCTGGCTCGCGCCGGAACTGATTACGGTACCAGCACGGTATCGCGGGCAACCGGATCGGTTTCCGGATAATCCAGGATAAAATGCAGCCCGCGGCTTTCGTGGCGTTTCAAGGCGCTGTTCACGATGAGGTCCGCGCAATCGAGCAGGTTGCGTAGCTCGATCAGGTCGGTTGTGACCCGGAAATGGCCGTAATAATCCTCGACCTCTTCACGCAGGAGGCGGATGCGGTGCGCGGCGCGCTCGAGCCGCTTGGTGGTGCGAACGATCCCGACATAATTCCACATGAACCGGCGAATTTCAGTCCAGTTTTGCTTGATGATGACCTCTTCATCGGAATCGGTGACGCGGCTTTCGTCCCACGGCAGGATTTCCGGCGGATCGTCCAGCTCGTCCCAGCAGGCGAGGATGTCGTCGGCCGCAGCTTCTCCAAAGACAAAGCATTCGAGCAGGCTGTTGGATGCCAGGCGATTGGCACCGTGCAAGCCGCTTTCGGTGCATTCGCCGGCGGCCCACAGCCCCGGTAGGTCCGTACGGGCATCGAGGCCGACTTTAACCCCGCCGCAGGTGTAATGCTGTGCAGGCACGACCGGGATCGGGTCCGTCGTCATGTCGATGCCAAGGCCCAGCAGTTTCTCGTGGATCGTGGGGAAATGTTCCTTCACGAATTCGGGCGGCTGGTGACTGATGTCGAGATGGACATAGTCGAGGCCGTGGCGCTTGATCTGGTCGTCATTGGCGCGGGCCACGATATCGCGCGGAGCCAGCTCCATCCGCTCGGCGTCGTATTTTTCCATGTAGCGTTCGCCGGTGGCGGGATTGAACAATCGCCCGCCTTCGCCGCGTACGGCTTCTGTAATGAGGAAGTTCTTGACCTCGAGATTATAGAGGCAGGTCGGGTGGAACTGCATCATCTCCATGTTGGAAACGCGTGCGCCTGCACGCCAAGCCATGGCAATGCCGTCACCCGTTGCGCCGCGCGGTGCAGTCGAGAACAGGTAAACGCGCCCTGCGCCGCCAGCGGCCATCACGGTTGCGCGGGCGAGGTGGGTGACCACTTTGCCGCTTTTCTCGTCGAGGGCATAAGCTCCCCAGACCCGGCCCGATCCAGAGTATTCCTTCTGGTTGCGGCCCGTTACCAGGTCGATGCAACTTTGACCCGGCAGCAAGGTGATGTTCGGGTTTTCCTCCGCCGCCTTCAGCAGGGCCGCCTGCACGGCCCAGCCGGTTGCATCGTCGACATGGACGATGCGGCGATGGGAATGTCCGCCTTCGCGGGTGAGATGAAGATCGCCTTCGGTGCGGTTGAACGGGACGCCCAGTTCGCACAGCCGGTCGATGGCCTTGGGTGCGCGCTCGATAACGAATTCGACTGTCTCGAGGTCGTTGAGCCCTGCGCCGGCCACCATCGTATCACGAATATGATCTTCGAAGGTGTCGCCTGCATCCAGGACAGCCGCGATACCGCCCTGCGCCCAGGCGGTCGATCCGCTGGTGAGCTTGCCCTTGGCGAGAACGAGCACTTTCTTGTGCTCCGCCAATTCAAGCGCTGCGGTAAGGCCGGCGGCGCCGGATCCGATGACGAGTACGTCGTGATTCATGCCCCGTCTCATGCCCATGCATTCGCCATGCGGCAAGAACAGAACGACTCGCCGAAAACAGGGTTAATCTTCGCGCCGGTCAGAGATATGCGCCGAATCGACAGGGGTCGGGCCAACGGAGGGTCGCAATAAAAATGAAAATGGGATTGCTCGCCTGTGCATTCGGGCGTCATCGGGTCGATGCGGATAAAGTCCGCCACATCCACGGAAGCAATGTAGGCCGCTGCCGGTGCTGTTCCACACCGATGGAGGAGGTCGAACCTCACACCTGGCAGGTGCAGCAAGTGCACGATGCAGGCTTGGGGCCGCGCAACTTCATCTGATGGCGGTTTAAATTCGAATAATGCTGCCGGCGCCTAACCCGCGCCGGTTAGCTGCACGAACACGTCTTCAAGATCCGCCTCGCGGGTGGTGACATCCTCGATGCCGTAGCCATGCGACTGCACGATCGCGAGCACTTGGCCCGCGCTTGTCTGGTCGCGGTTATACGTGATGTCCAAACGCCTTGGCTCGACGACTTCGGCCTTGAGAAAGGCCTCTTCCATCACCGGGCCTGCCAGGTCCTTGTCGACCGACACGGAGACTATCTTCTCGCGCGCCATGCCGATGAGGTCCTTGGTCGGCTTGTTGGCGATCAATTCGCCGTGGTTGATGATGGCGATCTGGTCGCACAGTTCCTCGGCTTCTTCGAGGTAATGCGTGGTCAGCACGACGGTCACGCCCTCGGCGTTCATTTCGCCCACCAGCTCCCATAATTGACGGCGCAGCTCGACATCGACGCCCGCAGTCGGCTCGTCCAGAACGAGGATCGGCGGTGAGTGGACCATCGCCTTGGCGATCAGCAGGCGGCGCTTCATTCCGCCCGAAAGCGAGCGAGCATATGCATTGCGCTTGTCGGACAAATGGACAGCGGCCAGCAGCTCCTCGCTGCGGCGATCTCGCTTGGGGATCCCGTAGAAGCCGCCCTGGTTTTCCAGCACCTCGAAGGGTGTAAAGAAGGGATCGAACACGATCTCCTGCGGCACGATCCCGATGGACCGCTTCGCATTGCGCGGGTTTTCGTCGATGTCGAAACCCCAGATATTCGCGCTTCCGCCGGTTTTGCGCACCAGTCCTGCCAGGATGTTGATGATGGTCGACTTGCCCGCGCCATTGGGGCCGAGAAGGCCGAACACGCCGCCTTGCGGAACATCGAAACTCACCCCCTTCAGGGCAAGCTTGCCTTCTTCGCCGGGACCGCTTGGGTCATAGCGTTTGACGAGGTTGTCGATGCGAATTGCCGGCGGTGTACTCATGCCAATGCCTCTAGGCGCTTGAGGCCTGCATAAAAACCCATTATCGCGCGCTCCATGAGCCTACCCCCTCCTGAAGTGTCCATGGTCACCACGCGCCGCGTGTGGTGCGACGGTGCAACCGACATCCGTAGCGGTGAAAATTACAAGCCGATCGCGCTTGGCCACCCCAAGGTTTATCTCGAGATCGACGAGCATGGCTATGTCGACTGCGGATACTGCGACCGGCGTTTCGTGCTCGAAGGCGGCCCCGCCGACGGGGTCGACCAGTCGACGCTGATGGATATTTCCGAAGGCGGCGATCCCGGACATCGCTGAGCTGCGCCGCTTAGCCCCTCGCTAATCGCGGGCGTCGTGCCTACATTGATGGCATGACAACAGCTCTCGATCCGCAAGCACTCATCTATGGCCACAAGCTCTCGCCCGACGAGGCGCAGGCGCTGACAAGGAAACTCCTGTCGTCCTGCGACGATGGCGAGCTTTACATGCAGTTCATCGCCTCCGAGGCGTTCGGCTTCGATGACGGCCGGTTGAAGACAGCGGACTACAGCCGCGACTCGGGCTTCGGCCTGCGCGGCGTATCCGGCGAAACGACCGGGTTTGCCCACGCGAACGAGATCAGCGGTGCTGCAATCATGCGCGCCGGCGAGACGCTGCAATTGCTGGATGCGACAAAGAGCCCGCTGGCTGCGCCGCCGGAGCGGACCAATCGCCACCTCTACACCGATGCCTGCCCGCTCGACCTCGTGCCGTTCGCGGAGAAGGTGGCGTTGCTGGAAAAGATCGACGCGGTGGCACGCGCTAAGGATCCGCGCGTCGCACAGGTTTCCGCAAGCCTGCTGGCCAATTGGAGCGTGGTCGAGATCGTCCGCCCCGATGGATACGTGGCGCGCGACATCCGCCCGCTGGTCCGGTTGAATATCCAGATCGTGGCCGAACAGAACGGACGCCGCGAAACCGGCTCATTCGGTCTTGGCGGGCGTTATCTTTATGACCAATTGTTCGATGAAGGCGCTTGGATGCGCGCTATCGACGAAGCTGTGAGGCAGGCATTGGTCAATCTCGACAGCGTTGCCGCCCCCGCTGGCGAAACAACCGTCCTGCTTGGCTCTGGCTGGCCCGGCATCCTGCTGCACGAAGCAGTTGGGCACGGCCTCGAAGGTGATTTCAACCGCAAGGGCACCAGCGCTTTCTCAGGCCGCGTCGGCGAACGGGTCGCCGTGCCCGGTGTGACCGTGATCGATGACGGCAGCATCGCGCAGCGACGCGGGTCGCTCAGCATCGATGACGAAGGCACGCCGACGCGTGAAACCGTGCTCATCGAAGACGGCATCCTCAAAGGCTATATGCAGGACCGGCTCAATGCGCGCCTCATGGGTGTGGAGCCGACCGGCAACGGTCGCCGTGAAAGTTACCAGCACGCACCGATGGTGCGCATGACCAACACTTTCATGCAGAGCGGTCAGGATGATCCGGACGAATTGCTGAGCCGGGTCGATGACGGCATCTACGCCACCAGCTTCGGCGGCGGACAGGTCGACATCACCAGCGGCAAGTTCGTCTTCGCCTGCACCGAGGCTTACAAGGTCGAGAAGGGCAAGATCGTCGCCCCGATCAAGGGCGCTACACTGATCGGTGACGGCCCAACTGTGCTTACGCGCCTCAAGGGTATCGGCAACGACATGGCGCTCGATGAAGGCATCGGCATGTGCGGCAAGGGCGGACAGAGCGTGCCGGCAGGCGTGGGTCAGCCAACCTTGCTGATCGATGGCCTGACAGTCGGCGGCACCGGATAATCGCAAACAGCGGGCGGCTCATCGCGGGTTCAGACGTATTGTGATACACAATTCCATTCTGAGGAGAATCTCCATGATGAAACGCTTCGCCCTCGCAACTGCCGCCCTCGGCCTTCTGGCCGCACCAATCGTCCATGCGGACGAACAGGTCGAAATGACCAAGGGTGAGAAGCGACTGTCCAAGATGATCGAAGGCCGCGTTGCCGGAAAGCCTGAAAGCTGCATCACCATGGTCGGATCGCGATCGCTTACGCGGATTAACGATACGGCCCTCGTTTACAAATCGGGCAACACGGTCTGGGTGAATTACACCAAGACACCCGATGCAATCGATAACCGAGATTACCTGGTGATCCGCAAGTTCAGCGGATCGCAGCTGTGCCGGACGGATAACATCACCTTGCGCGATCGGTTCTCCAACATGTTCAGCGGCATTATCTTCCTTGATGATTTCGTGCCTTACCGCCTGCCGGAAGGCGAAGGATAAGGTTCTTCGGGCAGTGACCGGAGAGGCGCGCGCGTGGGTCAGCAGCCTTTTGCGCACTTGGTTCGACGAGCTCTCCAGCTCAGACTGGTACAATTCTTCTCCCAAACTCGACCAGATGCTGCGAGACCGCTTCGGGGATGAGCTGGACCGCCAAGGCGGGAATCCGCCAGATGACCTCCTCGACGACCCCGAAACCGCGCTGGCGGGCATCTTGTTGTTCGACCAGATCCCGCGCAACATCCACCGCGGCACTGCCAAGGCCTTTGCGTGGGACGAGCAGGCCCGAGCGCTGACGAATGGCATGATCGAGCGTGGATGGCTCGATGATCTCGACAGTTCGCGGTGTCAGTTTGCGCTCATGCCGCTGATGCATAGCGAGCATTTGTCCGACCAGGATTTCTCGATCGAGATGTTTTCACAATACGCCCCCGGCGCGCTCGACTTTGCGAAATCGCACCGCGAGATGATTGCGCGGTTCGGCCGTTTCCCGCACCGCAATGAAGTCCTGGGCCGTGAGACGACCGAGGAAGAAGCCGCTGCCATCGCCGAAGGGTTTAGCTGGTAGAGGCCGCGTAATATTCGCAAAGATCGCTGACCGGGCATCGCTCGCACTTTGGCGCGCGCGAAGTGCAGACGCGTTTGCCGAATTGGATCAGCCAGAAGTGCCCGTCCCGCAATGCCCAATCCGGGCTGCGTTCCGCCAGTTGCTGCGCCGTCTTGTCGGCCGTCTTCGCGGCGGTGAGACCGATCCGATTGCAGACCCTGTGAACATGCGTGTCGACAGCAATCACGTCCTTGCCGAACGTGAAGCTGAGGACGATGTCGGCGCATTTGCGGCCAATGCCGGGCAGGCTCAACAGACCTTCGCGCGTGCTGGGAACAACGCCGCCGTGCTCCTCAAGCAAAGCCGAACAGAAGGCGCGGATATTGCGCGTTTTCATGTTGTAGAGGCCGCAGGGCTTGATCGCACTGGCGATCTGCTCGTCGTCCAGCGCCAGCATCTCCTCGGGCGTGGTCGCGAGCGCGAACAGTGCGCGGCTGGCCTTGGCAGTATTACGGTCGAGCGATTGCGCCGACAGCATGCACGAAATGCACGAGCGGAAGGCGTCCGGCTGGCCCTTTGGCCCCTTCGCGTCCGGCGTACGACCAGGCATCGCGTCTGCCAGGCGGCGATAGACTTCTTCGGTTTCGGAAAGCGACAGCATCGCCTCATCTAGCGGGTGGCGGCGCGCTTGGTTCCGGTCACGCATAGCGACTGGGCCGGGCAGCTCTCGCAGTCCGGTGCGGAGGGCCGGCACCATGTCTGGCCCAGCTTCTTCATCAGCAAGTGATGTTCGTCAAAATCCGCCGCGCTCCAATCCTGCGGCATGGCGGGCATTATCGCATCGAAAGCGCGGTCCGTATTCGCCTTGGGCGGGACGAGGCCCATGCGCTGAAGAATGCGCGCGTGATGGCTGTCCAGAACGATCGCGCGCCGGTCGAGCGTGCTGGCATTCATCACCCCGGCTGCGATCTTGCGCCCGATCCCGGGCAGCTGTTCAAGCCAGCGCATGGCCTCGCCGGTTTCCATTTCGGCAAGATGCGAGAGATCCACTGACCCGCGAAGTCTGACGAGCGCAGTCAGGCTCGCCTTGAGCCGCTCGGCAGCGATATTGGGATAGGTCTGGGTGACCAGTTCGGCCTGCAATTCATCCAGCGGAGCGTCGGCCACCGCCTCCCAAGAACCATAGCGCGATCTTATCCGTTCGGTCGCCTCGTTCGATACTTCGGATTTGGTGCGTGCACCAATCACGCCTTGCACCAGCACCCACTCCGGCAGCCGCCATTCCGCCGCTGCCCGCTCGATCCGACCGAAGCGCTGGACCAGCAGAGCCTGCAGGCGTTGTAGTGTTTCAGTGCGCGGATCGGGGCCTAGGGAGAGTTGAATCGTCTGCTCCATCTAGTGGAAGGCCCGGCCTACATCGTAAGCCGGGCCTCCTAACTACTGGCGTTTTCTAGCGGCGGAGCTGCCCGCGGATGGCACCGTTGGGATACTCCGCAGTGTGGACATTGACATAGAAGGCTTCCGGATTGCCGGCGATGCGGTCCTGTGTCCATTCCGAACCATCTGCGCAGCCCTTGTAACCGCCCTCATTGGCCTTGCGCAGTGTGAATACCGGCGGGCCATTGGTCCCGGCGGCACCCACGTGGATATGCGCGGCAGTAATCTGGCCAATATTCGAGATGTCATTCAGGTCCCAGCAGACCTGCCCGAATTCGTCGGAGATCGAGATTTCGGCTTTACCTGCCCCATCGGTGTCACCGCCGCCAACTTCCTGTGCGCCGGTCAAGGTCGCATAGTACGTTTCCGCAGTTTCTTCGGCGATAGTTTCTTCAAGCGTGGCGCAGCCCGCTAGGGCAACGCACCCAGCCAAGGTCGCAAGCATGGGAAGGTTCTGAATTTTCATGGTATTTCCTCTTGGTTTTTGATGCAAAATAGCATCCCACCTGGAGGATAAAGCGATGAGCTGCCGCTAGTGTTCCCCTGTCACTCCCACTCGATCGTGCCGGGCGGCTTGCTCGTATAGTCATAGACCACCCTGTTGATGCCTTGGACCTCGTTGACGATGCGCGTGGCGCAGCCGGTCAGGAAGCTGGCGTCGAAGGGATAGACATCGGCGGTCATGCCGTCGGTGCTGGTCACCGCGCGCAGGCCGCAAACGCTGTCATAGGTGCGGTGATCGCCCATCACGCCAACGGTCTTCACCGGCAACAGCACGGCAAAGGCCTGCCAGATCGCGTCGTAGAGGCCGGCCTTGCGGATCTCGTCGAGATAGATCGCGTCGGCCTTGCGCAGGATGTCGCAGCGTTCCTTGGTCACTTCGCCAGGGATGCGGATGGCAAGGCCGGGTCCGGGGAAGGGGTGACGGCCCACGAACATGTCGGGCAGGCCCAGCTCGCGGCCCAACTCGCGCACCTCGTCCTTGAACAGTTCGCGAAGCGGTTCGACCAGTTTCATGTTCATGCGTTCGGGCAGGCCGCCGACATTGTGGTGGCTCTTGATCGTGACCGAAGGTCCGCCAGTGAAACTGACGCTTTCGATCACGTCGGGATAAAGCGTGCCCTGGGCGAGGAAATCAGCACCGCCGACGTTCTTGGCCTCGGCATCGAACACGTCGATGAAGGTTTTGCCGATGAACTTGCGCTTGGCTTCGGGGTCGGTAACCCCGGCGAGGCCGTCCATGAACATCTCTTCGGCGTCCACCACGACAAGCGGGATGTTGTAGTGGTCGCGGAACATGGTTTCGACCTGTTCACGCTCGTTCTGACGCAGCAGGCCGTGATCGACGAAAACGCAGGTCAGCTGGTCGCCAATCGCTTCGTGGATGAGGATTGCGGCAACCGAACTGTCGACCCCGCCCGACAGGCCGCAGATGACCTTCTTGTCGCCCACCTGCTCGCGGATTTCGCGAACCTTGGTTTCGCGGTAGGCGGCCATGGTCCAGTCGCCGGCAAGCCCGCAGACATGGCGCACGAAATTGGCGATCAGCTTGCCGCCGTCCGGAGTGTGCACAACTTCAGGGTGGAACTGCGTGCCATAGAACTTGCGCTTTTCGTCAGCGATGACCGCGAAAGGTGCGCCGTCTGAAATGGCGACAATCTCGAAGCCGGGAGCAAACTTGGTGACCTTGTCGCCGTGGCTCATCCAGACCTGGTGGCGCTCGCCCTCTTTCCAGAGACCGTCGAACAGCGCGCATTCCTTGGTGACGGTGAGAAACGCGCGGCCGAACTCGCCGCCTTCGCCGGTTTCATGGCCCGGGCGAACTTCTCCGCCGAGCTGGTGACTCATCACCTGCTGGCCGTAGCAAATGCCGAGGATCGGGATGCCCGCCTCGAACAGCAGTTCCGGCGCGCGCGGACTGCCTTCCTCGGGAACGCCAGCGGGCGAACCGGACAGGATGATGCCCTTGGGCTTGAGGCGGTGAAACGCCTCTTCGGCCTGCGTGAAGGGCGCGATCTCGGAATAGACCCCTGCCTCGCGTACGCGGCGCGCGATCAGCTGGGTGACCTGGCTGCCGAAATCGACAATGAGGATGGAATCGGGAAGGTGCGTGTCGTCCATGCGCAAGCGGTTAGGGTTGCCCGCCCCCGGTGTCCAGATGGAGGCGGGCATCGCAACCTAAATTCCGCGCACTTCCTAGCCCGACCGCACGAGCCTGGATGGCCGCGAAATGCAATCAGTCGGGGCGATTGTAGATTTTCGGGTCGTCGATGATCTGGCCGCCGCCTGGAACATTGACATAGGCCGCCATGCAATAGGCGTACTTTTTAAGATCCGAGTTCTTGTCTTTCAGGGTGAAGTCGGCCGGCGTGGGGGCCATGTCGACCGTGAATTCATCATCACCCGAAAGCGGCGGATTTTTCCCCTTCGTGCGCGGATCGCTATCCTTGCCTTCGGCGATGATGATATTCAGCCCGGTTTGATCGCCGTAATAGTAACTCGCGGCATAGTCTTGCCCGTCGATTGTCACTTCTGGTGAGCCCCATTGAAATGTGATGTCCGCTTCGCCGCTGACATCCTTGAGATCGATGTTGCCCTTTGAATCGATAATATCGGGCGTTCCGGAAGTCTGCTCGTACGAGAAGTCACCCTTGTAGGTTGAGCCCTTGTCTTTCTTCACATCGTCAACAGTAACGTTGACTACAAATTCAGTACTCATGCGCTTACTCCTCTTGCTCTGGTTCGTACGGGGGTGCTTCAGGGCAGGCGGTCGTCGATCACCGGATCGACTTCCAGCTCAGCCAGTTTCTTGTTCATTCTCGCAGCGATCTTCGCTTGTCCTGCTTTCTCGGCAGCCTTCGCCCTCAATGCGATGGCATTAAGGTCTATTCTCTCTCCCTTCGTTTCAGGGACCGTTGCGGCATTTCGGAAGGACTCCCGGGCCGCTTTGAAATTGTTTTCTCGCTCGTAGGCGAACCCATCAATCAGCGAAGCTGCGACAAGCATCCATTCGCTTTCACGGTCAGCCTTGCGGGCGATATCGCGAGAATTGCCGGTCATTCGGCGCAAGCTTTCCGGAGGGGCCTGGCTTCGGTCGGTAAGAGCTCTTTTGAGTTCGAGGTTGGCGGGGTCGGCAATGTTCCATTGGTAATTCTTTGGGTCGCGGCGCCGCAGATCGTTTTGCAATCGCTCAAGTCGGTCGAAGTTTCTGGTGGCGAGCGCGTGGTCGCCCTGAGACCATGCGAGCATAGCCCGATGGGAGATGCCGCCGCGTGTCAGCTCGTGCAGCAGTGTATTATCCGGATCACTTGCGATGAGCCTGTCGGCTTCGGTGATCGAGCTATCGAGATGAGACCTCGCATCTGACTTGTTACCCTGGAGCATCAGCATTTGCCCAAGCCCCGATGCTGCGAATATACGGCCTTTTCTCGCCTCATTATTTGCCGGGTCGGCAGCAATGATCGTGTCGTAGATTGCGAGCTCATCCCGCCGCACGTCGATCGCTTCGGAAATGCGGCCCAATTGCTTGAGGGTAGTGGCAATCCAGGAAAGGCATCCTGCCAGTTCGATCTGCCGCGCATCTGGCCGGCCCTCTGCCAGGGCCACCCTGTCGGTATCTTCGGCACTGCGCTCGAAGTAACGCAGCGCCCGGGATAGTTCGCCGTCATCTACGGCCATCGTGCCAAGATTGCTCAGCGAGTACGCTTCCTCCATCTGCCATTCGAGGTTGGACCGATCCATGGCCGCCAATCGCGTCGAGATATCGGCATATGCCTCCATGGCTCGTTTCGCTTCGTCCATCTGGCCGTGTTGCCAAGCGATATAGCCCACCCAGAACAGGCTCTGGCCATGATTGAACATGGCCTCGGGATTGTCGGGGTCGCGGGCGAGTAATTCCTCGGTGGTCCGGGCCGCCTGGCGGAAGGCAGGCAGCGCTTCCTCGTTGTTGCCGCGCAGGTTCTGCACTTCTGCGACCAATTGCACTGCGCGCACCCGCCGGCCCAATTCGGTCGCCGAAAGATCCGCGAGCTTCTGGCGGGCGTAATAGTCCATCGCCCTTTTCCCGACACCGTCGAGCAATTCCAGCCTTCCGACCGGCTCCAGCTGTTCACGCAGATCGGTGAGCATGTATTCGATAAGCCCGTCAGCCTCCGCCCGCTGTTCGCGGGCCTCGTTGCGCTGGTCGATGGCATAAAGCGCGAGGCCGGATGTACCGACCATGCCGAACACAGAGGCCGCAGCGACCATGGCCAGCCTTTTCTGCCGCCGTGCAGAATCGCGCTGGACCAGAGTGTCGAGGTCGACATGGGCGAGGCCGGCGACAAGCTTTAGTTTGGCCAGTTTCTTCCCATCCCCCTCCGGCCGCAAATCGGCGGCGATAGGTTCGGACTTCGCTTCGGTAGGCTGCCCATCCTCATAGTGGACAAGAAGCGGGGCCGGGAAATTGTCCGGTGGTTCACCATCGACGATTACCGGGAAGACCCCGCGATCTCCGTTCAGCCGTTTGTAGAGATCAATTTCGCGCGCGATCCATGGCGATTTGGCGGCGGCAGGAGAGCATAGGACGATGAGGGCGTCGCTGGATTCGATGGCCAGGGCGATGGCATCACCGAGGCTGTCGGCAGCGGGCAATTCTTCCCGGTCTTTGAAAATGGGGTGAAGTCGTTCGGCCTTGCCCGAATCGAGCAGGTGCTTGGGCAATCGGTAGGTTTCAAGCGCACGATGCAACCATCCCGCAATCGCCTTGTCGCGATGCGAATAGCTGATGAATGCCTTGTATCGACGCTCGGCCAAGCTTCCCCTCCGGATGCGACCCCGGATACGACTCGGCAACCCCTATTTTTTCAATTACTTGTAACATTCTGCGGATTCTTGCAACTGAGCCGCAGGACACACGCCAGAATGGCATGCCGGCTGACCGTTGCGCAAAACGCAACAAGTCCTGACGTTTTCTCACTTTCGTTCGCAAGCCCGCAACATTATTACACGACCCACAGCCGGCGACGGGACAGTTCTCCCAACCCTCCCGACCGGCACAGAGATGGCGTCAGGCTTTTCCGAATTGGAACCTGTCGTCGCCTTCCTCGCACGGAACCGCATGGCGAAATGCCCACGCGTCTCCTAGCGCAGAGCCCTTCCGGCGCGAGGTGATATGGCAGCGAGTAGAGACGCGGCCGCCCACACTCCCTCTCCCCCCTCCCCCCGTGTCGGCGCCGCGTCTCGAACGCGTTTGCCACCGATCAGGGCGAGGTCGTTTAATCCGGCGCGCCGCCCTGCGCCGCCAGATCCCGAAGCTCTGTCTTGAGCAGTTTGCCGATATGGCTACGCGGCATTTCATCAATCGTGTGCAGCTGGGCGATGCGCTGCGTCTTGCCCAGCCGGGCATTGACCGCCTCGCGGATTTCCTCGGCACCGCGCGCGTCGGCGCTAACCATGACGAAGCCCACTGGTGTCTCGCCCCACTTTCGTGATGGCATTCCGATGACGGCCGCCTCCGTCACATCGCTTTCCCTGAGCAGCTCGTTCTCGAGGTCGACGGGATAGATGTTGAAGCCGCCAGAGATGATCATGTCCTTCGCGCGCCCGACCAATTCGACGAAGCCTTCATCATCGACGCGTCCGATGTCGCCCATGCGCTGCCAGGTCTCGCCGCTATCGGGATCGGTCCAATATCCCTCGCGCGTCTGGTCGGGGCGGTTCTTGTAGCCGCTCATCATCGTATGGCTGCGGCCCACGAGATTACCGGGAGTGCCTGGCGGGACCTCGCGGTCCTCGTCATCAAGCACCCTCAGTTCGCTGCCCGGAGCAGGGCGTCCCACCGTGTGCAGCTTGTCCGGGAATTTGTGCGCTTCGAGCAGGCAGACAACGCCCCCTTCGGTCATAGAATAGATTTCGATCAGCGCGCCCGGCATGCGCTCCAGCACCTCGCGCTTCAATTCCGCGGAGAACGGGGCAGAGGTGCAATATTTCAAGGTGAGCGATGACAGGTCGAAATCGCCAAACCGCGGTTCGTCCATCAGTCTCTGATACTGTACCGGCACGAGCATCGTGATCGTCGTGCGGTCGGCCTCTGCGTGAGTGAGCCACCCGAGGGTATCGAACTTGCCCATGATGCGAACCGTGCCGCCGGCGAGCAATGCGGGAAGGAAAGCGACCATCGTCGTGTTCGAATAAAGCGGCGTCGAGGCGAGGGTGCGGACAGGCAGTCCGGCCTCCAGCCAGCTACCGGCGGTCGCTGCGAATTGGCGCCACCGCATTTGGTGCGAATGAACGATGCCTTTGGGCGTGCCGGTCGTGCCGGAAGAATAGATGATGTTGAACGGATCGCCTGGCCCCGGCGTGATGTCTGGTGCGCGAGTGCCCTCTGGCCCCATCCAGTCATCAAGCTGTTCGTCCAGGACTATGACATCAAGCGATGCAAAGGCCTCCGGTCCAAGTTCATCGAGTTTCGCCCGAGTTACGAAGATGTGCTGCGCACCCGAATCCCTGGCCATCGCTTCAAGCTGATCTGCGCTTGCGCTGGTGGTTAGAGGCGCTGCAACCCAGCCTGCACGCACGGCGGCGAGGAAGACGATTGCATAGGGGATGGAGGAAGCCCCGAGGATCGCGACCGCTTGCCCGCGTTCAAGCCCTGTACCGACAAGGCGCGCAGCGGTTCGCTCGACACGGTCGTGAAGCGCGGACCACGACAAGCTGGACTGTTCATCGCGCAGTGCGATCGCGTCAGGTTGCCGCTCCGCCCAATCAGCAAGAACCTGCGAGAAATTGCCGAACGGTGCGGCCAAGGCGGATTGCGGTGCGATATCTCCCATTGGCGGCAAACTAGGGCCATTCCGCCCGCTGTCCAGCTTGAGATATTGGCGCGCAAAACGCGTATCTCCAGCTCCACCGCCCGGATTCGGCGGTCGGCGGAGGCCACCAAATGCAGTTCGTAGGTGCGTGCAGGCAGTTTATCGGGCCGCAACCGTAGCTTATCGATCAAAGTGGTTTTTTCGCAATATTGCAGGCGAAATTATCCGGTGCGCGGGACGCTTCATCGATTGCCTGACCGTATGCAATCGTTCTTTGCGCAAGACCTGAAGCGTTAACCATTGGCGTATGATTGTACGACGAATAGTAATTAAGTTACGCGTAAATGTGTCACAATCGACCACATAATTCACCGCGTTGACATATTGTGGAATGAGGCTAGGGTTCGGGTCGCTCGGAATGTCCCGCAGACCTTTTCGAGTCGGATCGACCATAGACCGTCATCGCATACAACACACAGTCGCACCTTTGTGTGATACTCTCTGCGGCCGGTCATCCCGCCTAACGAAAGGATGATCACCATGTTTAAACCAACGATATTGATACTTTCTACCGCTGCGGCAGCGTCCATGCTCGCCGTTCCCTTGTCATCGCAGGAAATCATCGTGTCTCCGCAAAGCGAGAAGACATTTGTTGAAGAGGTGACAAAGGACCTCGACACCCAGCTCCGCCGCATGCGCCTTGATCCGCGCTGGACGCCTTCCGGCATCGTGAAGGTGCGCTTCCACGCAGAAGCAGACGGAACGCCGCGCGATCTCGTGACGTACGAATCCTCGGGTAGTCGCCGGCTGGACCGGGAAGTGATGAGAGCTGTCAGCAAGCTCGATTCGCTCGCACCGCTGCCGGCCAGCGCGGGGTATGATCCCATAATCCAGGCAAATGTCATCGTTGCCGACAGCAAGTCAGAGCTCGAACATTTGAGTAAAGATCTCGCCGAATCGGAAGCGAGGCGACTTGCCTCGGGCGATGCCGGGGAGCGGGCCGTTCTCGCTCTCAATATGACGCCTCGACCCAGTTCCTGACCCTCCCCCCAGGGTAGGAGCCGTCTCGGCGTGGGGCGGTGTCTGTCTGCGGGGTGCCGCCCCCGCGTCGGGACTGTTGAAAGCAAAAGGGCTCCGCTTGGTGCGGGGCCCTTTTCGCTTCCTGGGGATTCGAAAATTGCGCGTCCGGATTCGGTTCGTACGCAATGACCGGAAGCCACATTTGCCCGCAAAAATTTTTTCGCAGATTCATTTTGGGGCTTGCGCGCTGGCAAAGTCCAGCTTGGTCCACGCGTCGCTGCGTTGCATCAACATCATACACCGCTTCAAAAGGCCGTTTTGCATCGTTAAAAATTCATTGACCCTCTTGCGCCGGACACACGTCTGATTCACTATCTAGTAGTCGGTCACCGGGGGGTACCCACAAGACCTAGCGAATTTGGCATTCGATCCTATATCGGGTGAGTGCCGCTTTCGCCTTGGTCCTGTGGGGAAAAACTGGATAAGTTTTCACCCCGATGGCCTGCGAAATTGCTAGGCAGGCACATACCGTTTGCCGAATCGAGAACGAGCCGAATGGGCAAGCGGGACACGCCCGCTATTTAAGAAAATGAGAGTGGGGCACGACATGGATTTCAAGAGCGGGGATGAAGAGACGATGGGACTGGATCTGGATATGCAGGACAGCGTTGAAGACACCGCCCCCGCCGCGAAGTCGGCCAAAAAGCCGGAAAAGGCAGTAGAAATGAAAAGCCAGGACAAGGGCTCCGAAGAGCTGGTCGCCGAAGCCGCGGGCGAAGCGATGGCCGGAGCCATGGCTGAAGTTGCCAAGGCTACTGTCGAGAAAGAGGATTCCAAGAAGATCCTCGATCGCCGGTTCGATGTGAAGACCGATAGCTCGCGCGATGAATTGCTGACAGTGTTCGGCAAGGAAACGCTGGAAGACCGCTATTTGCTGCCCGGCGAAAGCTACCAGGACCTGTTTGCCCGCGTTGCCGACGCCTATGCCGACGATGCAGAGCATGCGCAGCGCCTTTATGATTACATCTCGCGCCTGTGGTTCATGCCCGCCACTCCCGTTCTTTCGAACGGCGGCACGCATCGCGGCCTGCCGATCTCCTGCTACCTCAATTCCGTGTCCGACAGCCTTGATGGCATCGTGAACACCTGGAACGAGAATGTCTGGCTCGCCTCCAAGGGCGGCGGCATCGGCACTTACTGGGGCAATGTTCGCGGTATCGGCGAGCCGGTCGGCCTCAACGGCAAGACCAGCGGCATCATTCCCTTTGTGCGTGTGATGGACAGCCTTACTCTCGCCATCAGCCAGGGTTCGCTGCGCCGCGGTTCTGCCGCATGCTACATCGACGTGCATCACCCCGAGATCGACGAATTCCTCGAAATTCGCAAACCTTCAGGCGACTTCAACCGCAAGGCGCTGAACCTGCACCACGGCGTGCTGCTGACCGACGCCTTTATGGAAGCAGTCCGCAATGGCGAGGAATTCGACCTCATCAGCCCCAAGGACGGCAGCGTTCGCAAGACGGTTGACGCGCGCGGCCTGTTCCAGAAGCTGGTTGAAACCCGCCTTGCCACGGGCGAGCCTTACATCGTCTTCTCAGACACTGTGAACCGCATGATGCCCAAGCATCACCGCGAACTGGGCCTCAAGGTCTCGACCTCGAACCTGTGTGCGGAAATTACGCTGCCAACCGGTGTCGACCATCTCGGCAACGACCGTACAGCCGTATGCTGCCTCTCCTCGCTCAACATCGAGAAGTGGGACGAATGGAACGCGGACAAGCGGTTCATCGAGGACATCATGCGTTTCCTCGACAACGTCCTGCAGGACTATATCGACCGCGCGCCAGAAGAGATGGCCCGCGCGAAATATTCGGCCATGCGCGAACGCAGCGTCGGCCTGGGCGTGATGGGTTTCCACTCCTTCCTCCAGCAGAAGGGCATCGGCTTTGAAAGCCCGATGGCCAAGGTCTGGAACCTGAAGATGTTCAAGCACATCCAGGGCAAGGCCTCCGAAGCTTCGATGGTGCTGGCGCAGGAACGCGGCGCATGTCCAGATGCAGAAGAAATGGGCGCGATGGAGCGTTTCAGCTGCAAGATGGCGATCGCGCCGACCGCGTCGATCAGCATCATCTGCGGCGGCACCAGCGCCTGCATCGAGCCGATCCCGGCCAATATCTACACGCACAAGACGCTGTCGGGCAGCTTCATCGTGAAGAACCCCTATCTGGAAAAGCTGCTCGACAAGAAGAGCAAGAATTCCAACGCGATCTGGAATTCGATCCTGGAAAAGGGCGGCAGCGTCCAGCACCTCGACTTCCTGACGCCGGAAGAAAAGGCCGCGTACAAGACCAGCTTCGAAATCGACCAGCGCTGGCTGCTCGAATTTGCTGCCGACCGCGCGCCCTACATCGATCAGGCTCAGTCGCTGAACCTGTTCATCCCGGCCGATGTCGACAAGTGGGACCTGATGATGCTGCACTTCCAGGCTTGGGAGAAGGGCATCAAGTCGCTTTACTATCTCCGCTCCAAGTCGGTGCAGCGCGCCGGTTTCGCTGGCGGAGTGGAAGCGGACAACACCGCTGACGCTGCCAAAATCGAACTGATGGCGGGCGCAGAACAGACTGACTACGAGGAATGCCTCGCCTGTCAGTAGAAGACGGTCACGATAAGCCCAAAGGCACCGCCGCACCCGTCAATCGATGGACCCTGCTGGCGGTGCCTTTGGCTTTTCTGGCCTGGGCGATCATCGACGCAATCATCGACTGATTGCCATCCCGGTTTGCAAATTTACCTGCGCCAACTCGAAACCTTGGCGGTCTTGTTTCTTATCTGGATGAGACGCGCGTTTCGTCAGAAGATCGCCGAGCATTAGCCGCAAATCCTTTAGCGGTTCGCGCATCGCTCCATCCCAGCTTGCCCTTTGCCCGTAGTAGCGGCACTTATGCGGGCAATGGGGTCGCAGCGCATTCTCTTCATCACGCCCAACTTCCCGCCCTTCGCGCAAGCAGGGGCGGCGCGGACCGGTGCGCTTGCGCTACATTGGGCACAGCAGGGTCATGAGGTGACCGTGCTTGGCGCAAGGATTGGCGCGGCCACGGGTATCCATTCCGAACTGGACCACCCGAACCTGACCACGATCATGCTGGCCGTGGACAAGGAGGGGGAGGATGCCCGGCCTGCTGCTCCGGCAAAGAGCGATCCTGCGAAACCCGCGGCGCGGCCCGGCAAGTTGAAGCGCTGGTTGTGGTTGCTGCGGCAGATGCCCGACCGCTTCCGTGCGCACTGGGTACCGCGAGCCGTAGCCAAGGCACGCAAGTTGGGCGGGGCGGATGCGTTCGACCTGATCTATTCTTCGGGTCCGCCGCATTCGGCTCATATCGCGGCGCAAGAGATCGCCCAGGAAACCGGCCTCAAGTGGGTCTGCGAGCAGCGCGATCTGTGGGTCGAAAATCCCTACATTGAGCGCCATCCGTTTCTCACCGTGATCTACGAACGGCAGGGCAGGCGCGTACAGCAGCATGCCTCTGCGATCGTCGCGGTCACGAGAGGTGCTGCGCGTGAACTGGAGAGACAGACCGGCAAACCGGTAACCCTGGCGCGCAATGGCTGGGAGGAAAGCGATTTTGCGCATCTGCAGGACGCCGCCAAGCCACTCGATCCGGAGCGGTTGACCATTATCCATGCCGGGCTGATCTATGCCGAGCGCCGCGATCCCAAGGCCTTGTTCGAAGCCATCGCCCTGCTTGGCGAGGACCGCAGGCACATCCGCGCGATCTTCTATCACGACGAATACGGCTTCTTGGGCCAACGCATCGCGCAGTACGGCGTAGAAGACTGCGTCGAGGTGCAGGATTTCCTGCCGCGCAGCGAGATATTGCGTATCGAGCGGCAGGCCGATGTCCTGCTCATGTGCCGGTGGCCCGATCCAGCCGAAGATGCGGTAATCCCGGGCAAGTTGTTCGAATATATCGGCGCGCGGCGCCCGATACTGGCGACGGGCCTGGACACGGGCGAGGCTGCAGAAATCGTGCGTGAAGGCGAGTTCGGCATCGCAACACAAGACGCCGCGCTGATTGCCGAGCGTCTGCGCGAATGGATCGCGCAAAAACAGGCCGGCGGCGGTCGCATTGCTGATCTGCCCGCAGCGCCTGCGCGTGCGTATACCCGCGACACCGCTTTCGCCGCAGTCGACAAGGTGATCGAGGGATTGGGCCAGGAATAGGCCGGGCCACGAAAAACGCCCCCGCTACACGTAGTAGCGAGGGCGTGTTTTCCGGACCGAGTTTCCGATCCGATAATTTGGCGACGGTTACGCGTCTTGTGCCACGGCCTTGTTGCCGAGACCTTCGGGAATACGTGCGCCTTCCTTGAGGTAGATGCGGTTGTCATCGATCTTCTCGACGTCATCCAGGCTCAGGAAATGGTGCATGTCATCGCCGCTGTCCGACTTGGTCAGCTTAATGGCGTCGTCCTGTACGGCGTCGACTGTGCCGACGTGCAGGCCTTCGCAATTGGTGACTTCCATGTGTTCCTTGATGCGGATCTTCTCAAACATACTTTGCTTTCTGCCCGAATTGTCGAGCGTTTTTAATTACTTATACCTTACCAACGGGCGGTCAGCGGATTAGGTCCACGCTTCACCGCCTCTCAGGCACGGCTCATTGGATGGACCTTCAAAAGCGCCTGCTACGGGCCAAAAGCCGGCGCGGAGGGCATTGCGGCGTGACAAACAATTGACGCCCCAACCTCCGGGGAGGTGGGGCGTCGGGGATGCGCGGCCTAAGCCCGCAAAAGGGGAAACCGGACTAGGCCCGCTTGTCCCCGAAACTGGTTTTGCCCGGCGCTTCGCCAATCCCTGAAGCGCCTTGCTGAAAGCATGTCGGCTGCTTTCATGTCACTAACTCGCATCACCCCTGACGCGTTCCTGCGGTTAACCGCGTGGTGAGAACTTTTTCCCGTGCTTATCCCCGCTAAATCATTTGCACTTGCTATCGAATCAGAGGCATGATTCCCTATATAGGAAGTTCAGCTGCAAACCGGAGAGACACAAGATGTCGTTGCTCGAAGCCCGCAAGACCTACAAGCCGTTCGAATACCCGTGGGCTTACGACTTCTGGAAACGCCAGCAGCAGATCCACTGGATGCCGGAAGAAGTTCCGCTGGGCGAAGACTGCCGCGACTGGGCGCAGAAGCTGTCCGAGCACGAGCGGAACCTGCTCACGCAGATCTTCCGTTTCTTCACCCAGGCCGATGTCGAGGTGCAGGATTGCTACCACGACAAATACGCCCGCGTGTTCAAGCCGACCGAGATCAAGATGATGCTCACCGCCTTCTCCAACATGGAGACGGTGCACATCGCGGCCTACAGCCATCTGCTCGACACGATCGGCATGCCGGAAAGCGAATATTCCGCCTTCCTCGATTACGAGGAAATGGCCGACAAGCATAATTACATGCAGAATTTCGGCGTCGACAATGACGAAGACATTGCCCGCACGCTCGCCATGTTCGGCGGATTTACCGAAGGCATGCAGCTGTTCGCCAGCTTCGCGATGCTGATGAACTTCCCGCGCTTCAACAAGATGAAGGGCATGGGGCAGATCGTCAGCTGGTCGATCCGCGATGAAAGCCTGCACTGCGAAGGCATCATCCGTATGTTCCACGAATTCGTTCGTGAACGCGATTGCCTGACCAAGGCGGTCAAGGAAGACATCATCGATATCTGCCAGAAGACCGTGCGTCTGGAAGACAACTTCATCGACCTCGCGTTTGAAATGGGCCCCGTGTCTGGCATGACGCCCAAGGATATCAAGAAGTACATCCGCTACATCGCCGACTGGCGCCTGGGCCAGCTGGGCTTCCAGCCGATCTACATGGTCGACGATCACCCGCTGCCGTGGCTCGCCCCGCTGATCAACGGCGTGGAGCACGCCAACTTCTTCGAACAGCGCGCCACCGAATACTCCAAGGGCGCCACCACGGGCGACTGGAACACGGTCTGGTCCACCTTCGACAAACGCGGCAGCGCCAAGGCCGCGAATGAGGAAGTGGCCGTGGACGATGGTCCGGGCCTGTTTGGGGACGAAGGCGGCAAAGGAGCTGTCGCGGCGGAGTGATGTACTTTGAAGGTCTCTGAGAGACTTGGCCTCAATCGACAAATCGCTGATGAACTAGCCAATCGATATGCTTGGGATGAAGTCGATCAGTTCCTGACTGCCTTCGGGCTAACGACAAGTATTAGTGGAAGCTGGGACAGCGATGCCGAATTTTATCGGTTGGTACTTTCTCGCGCGCCACTGAATGCCCTTGCAGAAATTGTGGAAGACCTAGGTCTTCCCGCCTTTTCTGACGCCGCACCGATAAGACAACTTCCGAGAGTTTGGGAGGCTACTGAAGACCTACGAGTGTTTGTCAGCCACCTCAGTGCGGAAAAAGAAAAGGCGGCGCGAATGCGTGACTGTCTTAGTGCGCATCATATGAGCGCGTTTGTGGCTCATGATGATATCGAACCGACACTAGAGTGGCAGGTGCAGATTGAGCGAGCGCTGACGAATTGTGAGCTATTTATTTCAATGCACACTCCCGGTTTCTCCAAGAGCCATTGGACGCAGCAGGAGGTCGGGTATGCTGTAGGCCGTGGAGTCAAGATTATCGCCGTACATATGGGCGAAGATCCCACTGGTTTCATTCAGAAGAATCAAGCACTGTCACGAGGCATTAAGACTGCAGAAGTGTTGTCGTCCGAGGTGGCGGAGCTGGTCAAAAGTGATGAAAGATTGAAGAGTCGGTACGCAGAGTTAAACAAAGTTGACCAGTTCGGTGACCTTGATGACGATATCCCGTTTTAAGATCAAGGCTCCTTTTACTACTTCCAACGGCGCTTCGGCACCGCGTAGCTATCAATCCGCCGCTCCGGCTTTTCGTGCCACTGAACATTGACCCACCATAGGGTCGGAAAGAAATAGAGCGATCCGTAGTCACGAATCGAAACGTCGATCGGCTCTTGCATCATCGCTTCTTGACTGTTTTTTCCAGCAGATGTGCTCGCGTTGCGACTTTGTGCCATTTGGAGCGCATCTTCAATTTATCGGCGATCGGTCGAACCCCCAGATGACCGTTGCAATGTTGATGACAGAGCACAAGGTTGTCCAGATCGTCGGTGCCACCCTCGCTTCTCGCTTTTAGGTGTTCCAAACTAATCCGCTTGTTGTGCTTTTTGGGCGGCTGAGTCATCGGAAGCCCGCAAAGCCAGCATGAAAACCCATCGCGTTCCAACAGACGCGCAATCATCGTTTTCTTCCATTTTGATGTGCGATTCCAACGGGCCATTGGATCCTTGAGTAGCAAATGTTTGCCTCAACACCACATTTTCTTCTCAGCGCCCCAGCCACTCCCCTCGGCCAGCCCTGCGCCGATCATGTGATCCGCCAGCGCCTCGCCGCCGCGTGAGGCTTCGCGGAGTTCTCGGCCATATTGGTCGCGGGGCGGCTCGGTGCCGCCGGTCCAAGTGAAGCGGCCCTCGGCGAGCCAGGTGTGGAGGGCTGTGCGGGCTTCGCGTGCTTTCACCCGTTCGGCTTCGCAGGCACCGTCCATCTCCGGCGCGTCATAGCCGGTCAGGCGCACGCGGCGCTGGCCGATGGCCACCGTGTCCCCGTCGATCACGCAGGCGGCCCAGTTGTCTCCGCAAAGCCCGAAGCTCAGCGTCACTTCGCTCACCGGCTCGGGCGGGTTCAGCCTGTCCCTGTACAAGAAGGAGGCACCGACCAGCACCGCCGCAATCGCAATCCAGCGCATTTCGCGCAGGCGGCTTCGGCGGCGTTTCGTATGGAAGCGTGGGGGCTTTGGCATGGAGTGACACTACCAGCACACAGACTTGGCGCAATCGCCTTCAGGCTTGGCAATTCTTTAATGAAAACAGGTGCAAAAAGCTGCTACGCTGCCCCAAGCCAACTTGTTGCCGGACTTGCTGATGACACCCTGGATGCCCCTGCTCGAGATGCTGGTCTATTACCTGATCGCCATGAATCTGGCGGCTTTTTCCGCATTCGGGATCGACAAGTCGCTGGCGGAAAACGGGCAGTGGCGGATCAGCGAGGCGACCTTAATCCTCTTCGCCACGTTTGGCGGAATGCCCGGCGCGCTGGCAGGCCGATCACTATTCCGGCACAAGACCAGAAAGCGCAGCTTCAACGAGAAGCTGCTGGCATCCGGGCTTATGCAAGTTGCCGCTGTTGGCGGCATCGCCTTCCTCTACATCACGCGCGAAACTCCCGAAGATGTGGCTGCGCGCAAGGCCGTGGAACGGTCGGTATATTATTCCGGTTGCAACAGCGTGCGCGCTGCGGGGAGGGCACCGCTTCTTCGCGGAGAGCCGGGCTACCGTTCCGAAATGGACGGAGATGGCGACGGGATTGCGTGCGAACCCGTTTATTGATGGCAGCTTTCTGCACCCGAAATTGATCCATCGCAAAGACGCAGCCCCGCACTTGGCTACGACTGGTTCCCACGCAATGAGGAACCCCGAGCATGTCGCAGCACACACCCAATGAACTGACCACGATCTTCGCCCGCGACCGCGAGCTTGTCACGCGCCTGAAGCAGGACAATGCGCACTATGCCCGACTGGCCGACGAATATCACGAGGTGAACCGCGAGGTGCACCGCATCGAGGCAGAGGCAGATGCCGCCAGCGACGAACGTGTGGAGGCACTCAAGAAAAAGCGCCTCGGCCTGCTCGACGAAATCTCCGCGATCGTGACCGAGGCGCGGACGCTTGGCGAAATCCAGCCCTGAGGCTTGCTCGCGCCGCCTCCGTCCCGGCGCGATGCTGCAAGGCAGGACGGCCAATGCTGTTGAGGAAAACCGCGCCATGAACCCGATCAAATTTGCCCCCATTGCCCTTATCGCGCTGGCGGCGTGCGCCCAGGAACCCGAAGAAAAGACCTATGAAGCCGATGTCGAGGATGTCGGCGGCGGCGAGCTGATTGTCACGCAGGAAGATCCCGATGCCGTGCCGGTCGACCTTCCCGAAACTCCGATGACCCCGGTGCCGGTAGATGGTGAGGACGCCAGCGCCGAAGAGCCGCCAGCAGAATAGGCGCGCCGGGACCAGGCTGCGGGATGGCTGGCTGGTAAAACGCGCAGGTGCCTTTCCCCTCGGCTGATCCCTTGCTAGGCCTGCTGCAAGCGGGTCGCGCTCGTGAGGGGATTTTGGATGAGCCAGGCCGCCGGCCGCCGTGCGCGGAATATCGAGGAATTCGGGGCGAACATGGGCGCGC